>PDPC01000003.1 GCA_002747355.1 Pseudomonadota bacterium
TGTAGCGCTTGATGATCGTTTTGGGTTCGGCGCGGATGATGATCTTCAGCACGTAGTCGATGCCGAGCTCGAAGTCCTGGCTCTCGCGCACCAGCGGCAGGAAGACGGGTGACTCCACCTTGGCCGCGATGTGGTAGGTGCCCGGGCAAAAGCGGATCTCAGCGTTGCCCTTGGCCTGCACCTCGACCTTGTCACTGCAGGGGCCGGCGAACCAAACAGTGAGCCCATAGGGCGTGTCGTTGACGATCTGCGCGCCGGGGTTCTCTTTGCTGTCGGTGGGCTTGCGTTCGAGCTCCGGCAGCGGGCTGTGCTTGGCCTTGAGGATCGCTCGCACCTCGCCGAAGACCCGCTTGTTTTGGGCCTTGCGCTGGACCTCCTTCGCCGTGGCGTTGGGATCGAGCGTGGCGTTGGATGGTCTCTTGGCGTTCTTCGGGTTCTTGATGGTCGCGTTCTTCGCCATGCCCTTTGGGTCGCGCTTCTGGTGACCCAAGCAGCCGATCGAGCCGCCGACGGCGAGGGCAAGACCAACCGTGAGGCCAAAGGAAAGGAGCGGAACAGGGCGCATCAGAACTCCCAAGATCTCGCGAAGAGGCGTGGAATACGACCCTATGATAGACTGATTCGCCGTTTGATTGCAGCCCGGCGCTTCGAGACGCCGGCCTTCGAGGTGCTGTGATGAAGCTCGCTGTTGCCGCGGGCCTATGCGTTTTCCTGTGCGCTCCTGCAGCCAATGCCGACCGTAAGGGTGCGATAGCGCTTAAGAAACAGGGTGACCTCTTGCTCTCTCGGGGGGACACTGCCTTGGGGGTGAAGACCTACAAGCGCGCGCTGCGCGCCGATCGACGCTACGCCCCCGTGTGGGGGGCGCTGGCGATGCACTACCTCCGCGCGCGCAACTACGCGGCGGCAGAGTCGCTCCTTGGACAATGCGTCGAGCTGCTTCCGAACTACGCAGAGGGCTGGTACCAGCTGGCGTATGCTCGCCGTAAGCGTGGCAAGCACGACGCGGCCATCGCAGCCTATCGGCGCTACGCCAAGCTACGCCCGAAGAGCGCAGATCCGCACTACGGCATCGGCCTGGCCCTCGAGGCCAAGAAGCGCTACTCGGAGGCGGCCAAGGCGTTTCGGCGCTACGTGCTGCTCGAGTCGTCGCCCAAGCGACGCAGCTGGATCGACAAGGCGCTGAAGCACGCGGTGGAGGCCGAGCGGCTGGCGCGCAGGGCTCGCGACGGTCAGGCCCAGGCGAAGGCGACCAAGAAGGCCTCACCCCCACGGCACGCGTTGGTACCACTGGCGGTGGGCCGCAAGACGCCAAAGAGCACCAGGCCCAAACCAACGCCGATCACCGCCGAGCGCAAGCGGGCGCAGTCGCATAAGCTCCGTGGCGATCGGCACGCAGAGCAGAGGCGTTACGAGGCGGCGGCGGACGCCTATCGCAAGGCGATCACCGTCGACTACACCTACACCGCGGCCTTCAACGAGCTGGGCAGCATGCTCTTCGTGCTGAGGCGCTACAACGACGCGATCAAGGTCTTTCGGACCGCGATCCGCGACAACCCGAACTATCTCCTCGGCTGGTACAACCTGGCCTATGCGCTGCGCAAGACGCGGCGCAACCGGGAGGCCATCGCCGCCTACAAGAAGTACGCCGCTCAGAGCCCGAACGATCCCGATCCGCATTTTGGCATCGCCTTGGCGCATCAGGCGCTTGGTGAAAAGGGCGCCGCGATCGCCTCCTACAACCGGTACATCGGACTCGAGACCCGCGCGACGCACAAGCCCTGGATCGCCAAGGCCAGCGCCGCCGTGCGCAAGCTTGGTGGCACGCCGGCCAAGGCCGGATCGTCAGCGAAGCCCGTCGACGGCGGCGCGATGTTGGCCGCCGCAGGGGGCGTGAAGGGCGGCGCCAAGAGCGACAGCGGTGCTGCCAAGAGCGACAGCGGTGCTGCCAAGAGCGACAGCGGTGGTGTCAAGAGCGACAGCGGGAGCGGTGGTGTCAAGAGCGGGAGCGGGAGCGGTGGTGCCAAGAGCGACAGCGGTGGTGTCAAGGTGGCGCCGTTGCCGCCGGACGTGCTCGCCAAAGCCTTGGGCAAGGCGGTCGGGAAAGCACCAAGACCCCCAAAGCTCAGCGCCAAGGAGCGCCGTCGGCTGGCGCGAGCGGAGCAGAAGCGCAAGCGTGCGGAGGCGCGGCGCAAGCGTGCGGAGGCGCGGGCCGCCAGGCGGGAGCTGGCGCGGCTGGCGCGCGCGGAGCGCAAGCGCAAGCAAGCCGAGGCGCGGCGCAAGCGTGCGGAGGCGCGGCGCAAGCGTGCGGAGGAGCGGGCCGCCAAGCGGGCGCAGGCGCGCGCGGAGCGCAAGCGCAAGCGTGCAGAGGCGCGGCGCAAGCGCGCGGAGGCGCGGGCCGCCAAGCGAGAGCTGGTGCGGCTGGCGCGCGCGGAGCGCAAGCGCAGACGCGAGGCCGCGAGATCGGCCAAGGCTGGCAGGAGCAAGGCCACCATCACGGCCAAGGCCGACGCCACCAAGGCCGCGCCAGCGGTCGTCGCGGCGAAGGTGCCAATGGCCAAGCCGACAGCCGAGCCGCTGCCCGACAAGCCCGTGGCGATCGCCCCACCGCCGAAGCCGATGGGGTCTGGGGGCTCGGCGGCCGACAAGCTCCGCGCCCAGGGCGACAGCCTGGCTCGCGTCGGCAAATGCGCCCAGGCGTTGCCGCTTTATCGGCGGGCGCTCGAGGCCGACCCCTTCGCGACCGCGGCCTACCACGGGGTGGCCTACTGCTCGCACCGGCTGCATCGCTACGACGTTGGCGTCCGGTTGCTGCGGATGGGGCTGCGCGACAACCCGGGCTACGTCGCTGGCTATTTGCACCTGGCGCGGTTGTGCGACACCAAGGGCGCGCACACCGCCGCCATCGGCAGCTACCGCAAATATCTGCGCAAGCGCCCCAAGGACACGACCGCGCGCTTCGAGCTGGCGCGCGCGCTGCGCCATGGCGGACACAAGCCGCAAGCGATCAGCGCCTACCAGGACTATCTGAGGCGAGAGCGGCGCAAGGACGCCGACCGCCGACGCGCCGCGGCGTACGCCGAGCTTCTGGCTCTCGGCGGCGCCGTGCCCCTGGTGGCCGGCGCCGCTGTGGCCGGAGCTGCTGCGACCGTCGGCAAGGCCGGCAAGCCCGGCAAGCCTGGCAAGCCCGATCCCTTCGCCTCGGCGCTCTCGGCGGCAAAGGGAACCGCGAAGCCGAAGAGGCTCAGTCGCGCCGAGCGCCGTCGGCTCGCGCGCGCTCGGGCCGCGGAAGACCGGAGGATGCGCAAGGAGGCGCGTCTGGCCAAGTTGCGAGCTAAGCGCGAGGCGCTAAGACAAGCGCGCGCGGAGCGCCGCCGCAAGGCCAAGGAGCGGCGTGAGGCGCGCAAGCGAGCTCGGGCCGAACGGCTGCGCAAGCGCAAGGAGGCGCGCCGGGCGAAGCTACAGGCTCGTCGCGAGGCTCGGCGTCGGCGCGCGGAGCGCCGCCGCGAAGACCAGATGCTGGCCCGGCTGGCGAAGAAGGGCGGCAAGAAGCGGGGCAAGCTGTCTCGTCGGGGGCGGGCGCCCCTCGCCTCAAACACAGGGCTTGCGCGCCGCCTCTCGGACGACCTCGACGCCCTGGGCAAGCGCCCCGTGGCGCCCAAGGTCGAGCTCTTTGACCAGCTCAAGCCCGCCCCGGACGCCGCTCGCGGTCTGGTGGCCGTGGCTGATAAGCAGTTCGCCAAGCGTCGCTACATCGTGGCCTTGGGGATCTACCGCCAGGCCGCTCGCCTCGACAGCGACGCCAGCGAGCCGCTCTACAAGGCCGGCGTCGCGGCGGTGGCGGTGGGGCGGATGCACCTGGCCGCCGAGCTCTTCGAGCGGGTGCTGCAGATCGACCCGGGCAACGCTACGGCGCGGACCAGCCTCCGCTTGGCTCGCACAGCGGCCAAGGGCAACAAGCCCAGCGCGGCGTTTCTCTCGTCGGCGCTCTCCCGCGCGAAGGCCGACATCGGCGCAGGACGCTACGCGCGGGCGGCGCGTCTGCTGACCAAGCTCGAGCGGCAGGTCGCCTCCGCTCAGATCTATCGGTTGCGCGCGGCGGCCCGCTTGGGCCTCCGTCAATCGCGCGGCGCGGTGCGCGACGCGGGGCGCGCGTTGGCCCTCGCGCCGACCGAGGCCGACGCGCTGCGCCTGCTCGGCGACGCGCAGCGCCAGCTCGGCAAGCAGCGCAAGGCGCTCTACTACTATCGCCTCTTTCTGACCCGCACCGCAGGAAACGCGGCGGCTTCGAGCGCGCGGAAGGCTGTCCAGAGCGCGATCGCCGAGCTCTCCAACACCAAGGTCTAGCTCCAAGTCTGCTATTGTAACGTCCATGCATTGCTCTAGCTGCGGTACAGCTCTGGCCGAGGAGGCGCGCTTCTGCCCGTCCTGCGGCACAAAGGTCACACCCAACATCGGAAACGCAGACACGCTCGTTGCCCCGGCGGCCCAGCCCGCCCCCGCCGCGCCCCCTGGGCCTCCACCGGCGGTCGCCGCGCCCCCTGGGCCTCCACCGGCGGTCGCCGCGCCCCCTGGGCCTCCACCGGCGGTCGCCGCGTCCGCTGGGCCTCCTCCGCCCTCCATGCCCTCGGCCAGCGCTGGCCCCGCGCTCCCTCCTGGCGCGCGAACGCTCGTCGTCGACATCCTCATCGAGGGCATCGATCGCTCCATCTCGCGCCGAGTCGAGAGCCAAGAGCGCTTTGAGATCAAGGGAGTCAAGGGGGTGGGGCTGCTGAGGTTTCTCGAGCGCGTGTGCAAGCTGCCGGTCCCCGAGATCGGGTCGCCGGAGGCGAGCAAGACGCCTAGCCTCTGCGTCCGAGGGCCGAACCGGGAGCGCACCTTCGAGCTCTTGGGGGACAAGCTGCGTTGTCTCGATCCAGACAAAATCTACGATCCGATGGGAGCGCTAGAGCTCGTGGCCAAGGCCCCAGAGCGCGATCGCATCTGAGCGAGCCCATCGCATCTGCTTGAAAATGGCCCCCTGCTGGGCTAACAGTCTGTTGATTTAGGCCGGGCCGAGCGAGGCGACGCCAGTCGAGTCGAGCCGAGGTCGCGGAGCGAAAACGCAGCCCTAGTGGTGCTATGGCGAGTGTGAGCGACAAAGAGCTCGGTTTGAAGGGCTGGTCGCGACGGGAGGGCTAGATCAATAGGCTGTTCAGTCACCCCGGCAGGGAGCCCCGTTCTCCTAGCCCCGTTTACCTTGGGTGTCTGACTGACGAACGACGTCAGCCAGGACCAACGAGTGTTTGTGTTTTCTGGGGAGTACTTCGTTTTCCACGCTCCGACGGGAGCAGGAGGTCGCCGATGATGCACCACCCGAAAGCTTTCCTCGCCGCGCTAGCGCTCTTCGCGCTCGTGTCGGCCGGGTGCGTCGAGCAGGAGCCCGATCGGCCAAGCGCCGCCGATTGGAAGATCATCAAGCAGAACATCCTTAAGAAGGCGCCGAAGGTGAAGCATCCGGTGAACACCGACTTCGAGGGAAAGGTCGAGTACATCGGCCTCGACGTCGACAAGGCGGTGATCCGTCCCGGACAGCAGTTCACGCTGGTGCATTATTGGAAGGTCAAGAAGGCGGTCCCCGGCTGGAAGGTCTTCACCCACCTTGGCGATCCCAAAAACCAAGGCAAGTACTATGTCAACGCCGACCACAAGCCGATCCTCGGCCGCTACCCCGCGACGATGTGGAAGCCCGGCGAGATCATCCGCGACGAGCACAAGGTGACCCTGCGCAACACCTGGGACGCCAAGAAGCTCCACATCTACGTCGGCCTCTGGCGCGGCTCACAGCGGCTCAAGCCCAAGGGTAAGCACGACAAAAACCGCCTCCTCGCCGCGGCGCTCCCCGTGGCCGCGCCGACGGTGCGCAAGTCTCGCCCGTCTCGCAAGGTCCCACGGCTGGTCGCGACCAAGAGTGCCAAGCCAGTCACCATCGACGGTAAGCTCGACGATCCGGTCTGGGCCAAGGCCCAGTGGTCACCCTACTTCGTCAACACGCTGACCGGGTCGAGGGTCACCGAGCAGACTCGGGCGAAGGTCGCCTGGGATGAAAAAAACCTCTATCTCGCCTTCGACGTCAAAGACAACGACGTCTGGGGTTCACTGAAGAAGCGCGACGACAAGCTCTGGACCCAGGAGGCGATCGAGGTCTTCATCGACGCCAACGGCGACGGCAAAGACTACATCGAGCTCCAGGTCAGCCCTGCGGGCGTCATCTTCGACAGCTACCTCGCGGCCTATCGGAAAAACGACAACGCCTGGAACAGCGGGCTGAAGGTCAAGGTCAAAGTCGATGGCACGCTGAACAAGCGGGACGACAAAGACAAGGGCTGGATCGTTGAGATGGCGCTGCCGCTGGCCGACGCTAAAGGCAAGAGCAAAGCCGAGCTGAAGCCGCCGAAGCTCGCGACGGTCTGGCGGGTGAACTTCTTCCGCATGGAGTCGCCGAAGAAGCGTACGCAGGTCGCAGCGGCCTGGTCGCCGCCGCTGGTCGGTGACTTTCACAAGCTCGATCGCTTCGGCGAGCTGGTCTTCGGCGACGCTGAAGGCAAGTACCCCGGCATGCTGATGAAGAAGGCGTTGGTCCCCTTGCACCGCGGCAAGGTCGTGCGGATGGTGCGAGGCGCCAAGATCGCCCCCATGGCCCTCCACAGCAAGCGCCCCATGCCGCGCAAGAAGGCTCCCACCAAGGGAGTAAGGACGCCGGCGAAGGTCGCGCCGAAGAAACCCGCGCCGAAGAAACCCGCCAAGTAGTCGCCGTTAGTCAGCACTCACGACCAAGATGATCCGAGCTGCCTTCCTGTCCGTGCCGTTGCTGGCGACGTTGGCGGTGGGCTGTCCATCTGTCGGTGGGGGCGTCGCCGGAGCGGGAGGTGTCGCCGCAGCCACCCGGGCGGAAAGGGCCCCGCCTGAGCTGCGCTTGAAGGGGATCGAACCCTTCGCCGCAGCCTACGACACCCAGACCCCTGTAGACCTCGATGAGATACAAGGTGCGTTGCTCGTGCAGCTCCGCGACGCCGCTACAAGGGTCCAGCAGCGGCCGCCAGAGACCGACCGCGAGGTTATCAGGGCGACCTTCGAGATCTGCCGTGGTCTCCCCGCGGAGGGGCCGCCGCCGGCGGCGCTCGTCGACTTCGGCTTGCGTTCGCATGGGGTGATCGATCCGCCGCCGCACCTCGTGGTCGCGGACCTCCCCCCGACAGGCAGCGTGAAGCTCTCATCGGAGCTCCGCGACCGCCTTGCCCGGGTCCTGCGCCGACGCTACTACCGTCGCGTCGGTCTCGCTGTCTGCCGGCCGCTGCTCACACCTCGCCGGCGGCGGGTGGTGGTCGCGCTCTTCGAGGGACGGCTGCGTATCGCCTCTCTACCGCGCCGCCTTGCTAAGGGGATGGTCTTCGAGGTCCGCGCTCGCGTGCTCTCTGCTCATCGTGATCCGCAGCTGGTGATCGCCGATCCCCTCGGCAAGGTCACGATGCAGCGGATGCGCTCTAGCGGGATCGACCGCGTGGCAAAGCTCCGCTGCGACCGCGCGGGGCTCTACCAGGTGGAGGTCACCGGGGTGGGTCAGCATGGTTCGGAGGTGCTGGCGAACTTCCCGGTCTACTGCGGCGTGCCCCCTCCGAGCTCGACCCGTGTCTTCGCCCACCGGCCTGTGCTCCGCGACGCGGCGCAGGTCGAAGGTGAGCTGGTTCGCTTGACCAACGCGCTTCGTCGCAACGCAGGGTTGCCGACCCTCGCGGATCATCGCGCGCTGCGAGCCGTCGCTCGAGCTCACAGCCGCGACATGCAGGCCGCCGACTTCGTCGGCCACATTTCAAAGAGCACCGGTGGCCCCGCTGATCGCGTGCGGCGGGCGCGGATCCCGTTTTTGATCGTGCGCGAAAACGTCGCCCGCGCCTACTCGGCAAGCGAGGCGCTACATCAGCTGGCCCAGAGCCCCGCACACCTCTCGAATCTGCTCAACACGGACACCACACACCTCGGCATTGGTGTGGTGATCGATCGCTCGCAGTCGCTCCCCGTGCTGCTGATCACGCAGAACTTCATCTCCCTTGGCAGGACCTTCAACCCCAAGACGGCCTACCGCGACGCGAAGGCGCTTATCGACGCGAAGCGTCGCGCGGCGGGGGTCTCAGCGGTGAGCCATAGCCCCATCCTCTCGCGTCTCGCGCAGGCCTACCTCGCCGATTTCTTCGCCAAGGGCGCCAAGCACGCCGACCGCAAGCTCAACGCCGCGCTGAACAAGCTCGGCGCGAGCTTCAGCCGACTTGGTGGGCTGCTGCTCAAGGTCTCGGTGCTCGACGGGATCGCCCAGGCCAAGGAGATCGTCGCGGTCGACATCGCCGCGGTGGGGCTGGGGATCCGCCGCGAGAGCTCCGGGCGCATCGTCGTCTTCGTGCTGCTGGGCAAGACGCGCTAGAGCGCTGACCAACTGACCTCCCGTCGCCGCGCTGGTCTGCGACATCGCGGCGGTTGTCGCTCGTCGATTGCGTGCTACCAGCAGGCGCCCTTCTCGCTCCTACGCCGTGATTCTGCATCCTTCGCGCAGCTCGGTCCGGTAAGCTGATCAGCGCTCTAGCGACGATCAAGGTCCCGATCGACCCCGGCGGGGGCGCCTCGTAGCGCGTCGGCCAGCTGCTGGCGGTGGGACTGCTCGAGGCCTGACGCTTGCTCGTCGCGGACCCAGGCGGCGAGGTCGGCGGCCGAGGCCAAAGGTGGCAAGGGTAAGCCCGAGAGCGCGGCGATGGCCACGAGGTCTTCGGCGAGGGTTGGCGCGGGCTGACCTCGGTGGTGGCGGCGCACGCGCTCGACCAGCGCGTCGACCAGCGAGAGCTGGATGTAGCCTCCGCGCTCGTTCAGCGCGCCAGCGCGGACGGCGCCGTGAGCCAGGCCCTGACCGTGGAGCGGTCCGAGCGCCGAGGCGAGCTGCTCACAGAGGTTATGTGGGTCGTCTACAGGCAGCTGGATTGGCTTGTCTAGGGGCAGCTCGAGGGTCGCGTTGCCCTCGCTCGGGCCGAGGTCGAGGACCGTTGAGAGGTGGGCGTCGGCGCTGGCGGCGGCCTTCAGCAGGGGCTGCAGCTGCTCGCGCAGGGGGCCTGGCGCGATCCGCGCCAGCACCACCGAGCGTCCGAGCTCGACGTCCCGCGCCTCGATCAGCTCGAGCGTCTCATCAACGAAGCGCAGCGCCTCGGGGGTGAAGCGAGAGTCGGAGGCTCGGCGTCGGTCGCTTGGCTGCTCGTCGGGGATCGCTAGCCCGAGGCCGCTCCCGCCCCGGGCGGCGGGGAACCTGAGCAGGTCGGCGTGAAGCTCCGAGAGCGACTCGTAGCGCTGCTCCGGGCGTTTGGCCAGGCAGCGCAACACGACCTCGTCGCAGATTGGCGGGAGGTCGTCGATCCGCGCTGAGGGGCGGGGGGGCTCGGTGTTGAGGTGCTTGTCGATCACCGCTGGTGGTTCAAAGGGCAGGTGCCCGGTGAGCATCCTATGCAGCATCACGCCGAGGGCGTAGATGTCGGTGGCGAAGCTCACGGGATCGCCGAGGATCTGCTCGGGGGACATATAGGCCAGCGTGCCAATGAACGCACCGGTCTGGGTCTGCCCAGCGTCGGAGAGGTGAGCGACACCAAAGTCGCCGAGCTTCGCCGCGCCGACGGCGGTGAAGAACACGTTGGAGGGCTTGAGGTCGCGGTGCACGATCCCGCGCTGGTGCGCCGCCGCGAGGCCGTCGAGCACCTGCAGGGCGACGCTGCGGCAGGCCGCGACGCCCAGACGGGGACGCAGCCGGTCGGCTAACGTGCCACCGTCCATGTGCTCGAGCACGATGAACCCCATCTCCTCGTTGAAGTCGCGGAGGCGGACGATATGCGGGTGATCGAGGCCTCCCGTGATGGAGGCCTCGCGGACGAAGCGTTTGTAGGCGTCCCGTCCCTGAGCGCCCCCTGGAGCCGTGAAGACCTTGACCGCCACGCGGTCGCTGGAGAGCAGATCCGTGGCGGCGTAGACCCGCCCCATTCCGCCGGAGCCGAGCAGCTCGCCTAGGCGGTAGCGCCCCGCGAGCACGGTGTGGTCAGCCTCGTCGCGCTCGAGCGGCGCGAGCGCGGGCTCGGCGAGACAGCGCTCGAGGGACGGCGCCTCGTCGAGGACCTCGCCGGCCTCCTCGAGCTCCTCGGCGAGCAGCTGCAAGGTGACCCGCGCGGCGTGACCGAAGCCGGCTCGATGAAGCGCCACAGCCGCGGCTTCGCGGGCGGAGCGGCGCAGCTTGGGGTCGTGGTGGGCGGCGGCCTGGAGCGTGGGGATCGCCTCCGTTGGGCGCCCGAAGCGCAGCAAGAGCCGCCCGAGGGCGAGCTCCGCGGGACCAGCTGCCGTGCCCTCGACCTCGCCGAGGTGCGCCTGGTAGAGCGTCAGCGCCTGGCGATGCTGGCCCGCTGTCTGGTGCAGCCGCGCCGCCTCGAGCTTCATCCCGGCCCGCTCGTAGAGCGCCGCCGCGAGGTCCTGTTGGCCGAGGCGCTCTCGTAGCTCCGCCGCCTGAGGCAGCATGTGGCGCTCCTCGTAGATCGCGGCGCAGGCCTCCGTCGTCTCGTCGTCGGCGTCCTCGAGCGCGGCGATCAGCTCCTCGAGGGCGGCGTGGTCGCGGGAGCGCAGCACGTTGGTGAGGGCGCGGGCCATGTCGCCTTGACGCTGGGCGACCCGCGCAGCGCCGAGGAAGTCCCAGAGCTTCTCATAGAGCCGCAGCGCCTCGTCGAGCTCGTCGCCTCGCTCGAGCAGGGTGGCGGCCTCCGCGAGCTGCCCGCCAGCGATCAGGCGGTCGACTTCGGCGCGATCAATCATCGTCGCGCATCATAGCGCGCTGAGCATGAGTCGCGGGGCTCGAACTCGCGCTGACCTGCTTCTCTGCTAGCGGCGACGCCTGCGACACGCCAGCGCCAACAACGCCAAGGCGAGCCATGGGAGAGGTCCAGAGGGCGCTTCCTCCGCGCCGACGCGGCATCCCACGCCCTGGATCACCGTGCCTCCGCTGCTGCCCGGGTTGGTGGAGGGCCCCGAGCCAGGCACGCAGACGCCGGCGTGGCAGCTCGAGCCGCTGGGGCATTCGGTCTTGGAGGAGCAGTAGCGGGTGCAGATATAACCTGAGCCACCGGCGGGGCGACAGATGCGCGAGGCGCAGTCGAGGTCTTGACTGCAGGTCGAGCCGTAGGGCAGGCCGTTCCCCGTCGGCGGCGTGCCGTTGTTGACCTCCGCGAGGGCGGCCGCCGCGTTGATCATCCCCGCGCCGCAGCCCTTGGCGCATTGGTAGCTGCCGTCGGCTGTCTTCTTCAGCGCCGCGAGGACGGCCGCGCTGTCGAGGCCGCTGTTGACCGAGAGCATCAGGCCGATCACTCCGGCGACCACCGGAGCCGCTTGGGAGGTGCCCTCATAGATGTGGTAATCGTAGCTGTTGTCCTGAGCGTAATACATCGTCGAGATGATGCCGCCCTGCCAGGTCTTGCCCTGGTGCTGTACGTCCTGCTTTTCGTAGAGGTTGCCCCCGGGGGCCATCACGTCGATGACCTGCCCGTAGTTGGAGTAGGGCGCGCGCTTGGTCTTGTAGCCCGTAGCGCCCACGGTGATGACCCCGGGCACGGCCGCCGGGTAGATGTTGCTGGCGTCGATGTTCTTGTTGCCCGCAGCGGTGACGATGATCACGCCTTCTCGGAGGGCGGCCGCGATGGCGTCGGTGAGCACCTTGCTCCCCCCAGCACCGCCAAAGCTCATGTTGATGATCTGCGCCGGGTTTGGGTTGGGGGGCACATGCTGCACGTTGAGGCCTGCAGCCCAGCGGATCGCGTCGGCGATGTCGGAGTCGACGCCGCGCCCGGCGTCGACACCAAGGGCGCGGATCGGGACGATCTTGCAGTTCCAACAGATCCCCGCGATGCCTTTGTTGTTGTTGCTCCGCGCGGCGATGATCCCCGCCACGTGAGTCCCATGAAGCGCCGAGCTCGCGCTGCTGTTGGTACCATTGTCGGTGGGGTTAGCGTCACGGCCGTCGTTGTCGCCGGCGTGCGTGATGTTGCTGATGAAGTCGTAGCCTGGCAGCAGCTGCCCCTGGAAGTCTGGGTGGGAGCCGCGGATACCGGTGTCGATCACGGCGATCTTGATCTGGCTGCCCTGGCTGATGTCCCAAGCCTGCTCGCCGTGGATCCTTGGGATATGCCATTGCAGCGGGAAATGGGTGTCGTTGGGCCTGACCATCGGCCGGCGTACGTAGTTGGGTTGGACGTCGGCCACGCGAGGGTCGGCGCGGAGGGCGGCGACGGCCTCCCAGCTGGCAGCCTGGGTCTTCTCATGAAGGGCGATCAGCTCGGTGCGTGAGTCGAGGTCTCTTAGGGGGCGCGTCACATAGCCGGCGACCACCGTGGGCACCGTGGCGACCCGCAGCGTCTTGGGGACCTTCCAGGTCACGATCAGCTGTCCCGGCGCCACCTCCGGCGTCGCTGCTGATGAGGGCGGGGCGGCTGTCGCCGGCGCCCCGCTCGAGGCGATCAGCAAGATGATGATGAGGATTCGAGTGGTCAACGTGGGTCCTTTAGGGCGAAAGCAAGCAATCCTCATACCGAAATCGAGGCGCTCACTCGCTCGTTTCGCGTTGGGTTTTCTGTCTGGTTCCGCGGCTGCGTGCGTCTGTAACTCATCACAATATATCATCTTTCCTTTTTGGCCGGGGTGGCGACGGGGCCCCCTTTCGGGCCACGCCCTGAGGTAGGTTGTGAGCGGCTCGCGAGAGACGAGTGGCCGCCAGAGACGCTGTAATCTGGCCAACTACACGAGATCCAGAAGAAAACGAGCGCAGCATCTCCCACGTTTGCAGGTGGGGCGTGCTGTCCCAGCGAGCGTGGAGGGCCGACCCCGTTTGACCGGTAAAGATGGTGGGGCCCAACCTCGGTTTGACCGGCGCCCCAAGATGGTGGGGCCGACCTCGGTTTGACCGGCGCCGCTCGATCATGCTAGCCGAGGCCCTCTTTGGCTTCAGCTAGCGAGGCGACATGGCGACAAAGCAGATCATCGGGGTGCTCGGCGGTAGCGGACTCTACGAGATCGAGGGGCTCTCGAACACCGAGCGGGTGGCGGTGGAGACCCCCTTCGGGGCGCCCTCGGACGCGTATCTCTGCGGCGACCTGGACGACAAGCGGCTGCTCTTTCTTCCCCGCCACGGTCGCCGCCACACGCTGCTCCCCAGCGAGGTGAACTACCGGGCCAACATCTATGGCTTCAAGAAGCTCGGCGCCCAATGGCTGATCTCGATCAGCGCCGTGGGGAGCATGCGCGAGGCGATCGAGCCCGGGCATGTCGTCATCGCCGACCAGTTCATCGACCTGACCAAGCGGCGCGAGAGCTCGTTTTTTGGGGCGGGCGTGGTCGGCCACGTGCAGTTCGCCGATCCCATCGACCCCGACCTCGCGAAGCTCTGCGCCGACGCCGCTGAGGAGGAGGGCGCGACGGTGCACCGCGGGGGCACCTACGTCTGCATCGAAGGGCCGCAGTTCTCGACCCGCGCCGAGTCTTCCGTCTACCGCAGCTGGGGGGTGTCGGTGATCGGCATGACCAACATGCCTGAGGCCAAGCTGGCCCGAGAGGCGGGTATCGGCTACGCGACCTGCGCGATGGCCACCGACTACGACTGCTGGTATGAGGGTCACGACGACGTCTCCGTCGAGACCGTGATCAAGACCTTGAAACAGAACGTCGAGATGGCGCGGCGGATCATCGCCAACGCCGCGCGCCGCATGCCCGCCGCCCTGACCTGCCGCTTCGCTGACGCGGGCAAGCAGGCGGTGTTTATGGATCCAGCGGCGATGAACCCAGAGACCCGCGCCAAGCTGACGCTGCTGCTCGACTGAGCGCGTCGACCTTAACGGGCTCATCAGAGGCTAGAGTGTCGTCAGGTTCGAGTATTCTCAGGTTCGAGTGTCCCCAGGTTCGAGTGTCCCCAGGTTAGAGTGTCCCTAGGTTCGAGTGTCCCTAGGTTCGAGTGTCCCCAGGTTCGAGTGTCCCTAGGTTAGCCCTAGGTTAGAGTGTCCCTAGGTTAGAGTGTCCCCAGGTTAGAGTGTCCCCAGGTTAGAGTGTCCTCGGGAGAACACGGAGCTGCCATGAGCCTTCTAGTAGTGGGAAGCGTCGCGCTGGACTCGGTCGAGACGCCCTTTGACAAGCGAGAGATGATCCTCGGTGGCTCGGCGTCGTACTTCGCCTCCGTGGCGTCGCTGCTGACCCCGTCGCGCCTGGTGGCCGTGGTCGGTGAGGACTTCCCCGAGGAGCACCTGGCGTTTCTGCGCGACAAGGGCAACGACCTCGAGGGCGTGCAGCGTGAGGCGGGCAAGACCTTCCACTGGTCAGGGCGCTACCTCGACAACATGGTCGACCGCGAGACCCTCGACACCCAGCTGAACGTGTTCGAGCGCTTCGATCCGGAGCTGCCCGAGGCCTACCTCGACTCGACGTTCGTCTTCCTCGCCAACATCATGCCGGCGCTGCAGCGCAAGGTGCTCGATCAGATCGCGGGGGCGAAGCTGGTCGCCCTCGACACGATGAACTTCTGGCTCGGCGAGCCCCATCGCTCGGTGCTGGTCGAGGTCCTCGGCCGCTGCCAGGTCGTCTTCGTCAACGACGAGGAGGCGCGTCTGCTCTCCGGTGAGCACAACCTGGTCCGCGCCGCCGAGGCCGTGCGCAAGCTCGGCGTGCCGAACGTGATCGTCAAGCGTGGCGACGCCGGCGCGCTGCTCTTCGACGACCAGGGCGTGTTCTGGGCGCCGGCCCTCCCGCTGACCCACGTGGTCGATCCCACCGGCGCAGGTGATTGCTTCGCCGGCGGGTTCATGGCCTACCTCGCGGCGACAGACGACATCAGCCCCGCCAACCTGCGCAAGGCGATGATCGTCGGCAGCGCTACGGGCTCCTTCGCCTGCGAGGCCTTCAGCGTCGACCGCTTCCGCACCCTCGACAAGCCCCAGCTCGCTGAGCGCTGCGGCGTCTTCGCCGACCTCGTCCACTTCGGCGAGATCAGCCTGTAGCGCTCAACAGGCTGTTAGACACGGGCGCCTCGCCCTCGAGCTCGAGCGCTGCCGCCAGCCGACCCAGCCCGACGATCACACGCCCCAGCATCGCCAGCTGCGCGACGCAGAGCGCCGGCGTTTCGCCCGGGTTTTGCGTAGCGACGGCCACCGCGGCGGCGCCGAGGGCGAGCCTGGGAGTCGCCGCGCCCAGCACCACGCCGAGCAGCGCGAGGGGGTGACGCCAGGTGAAGCTCGCGCCGCGATAGATCGCGTCGGTGAGGTCGCAGCGCGTCCGTACCCGAGCCGCCTGGGCCTGCTGCTCGATGCCGAGCACCCACGCCCCGATCAACGTCGCGGACGCCAGCGGAAAGAGATAGGCCGCGAGCTGCCAGCGCTCGTCGGCCGCCGCGATCGCCGCCGCGCGAGCGTGCGCCAGCGTGTAGAAGGTCCCGACCCCGAGGGTGCCCAGCGCCAGCGCCGTGAGCAGCCGCGCGACGAGCAGCCGCGGCCCGTGGTGGAGCAGGCCTCGAAAGAAGCGCGGTCGACCCTCGAGCCGGTGGAGCGCGCCAGCGGTGATGAAGGGCGAGATGAGCAGCCACCAGGCGGCGACAGCGCCGCCGAGGGTCGCGCCGACCCAGAGCATCCGCGGGTGGTGCAGCTGCACCAACGCCGCCCAGTCGAGGGCCACAGGGCTCGGGCGGCCCGCCAGCAGGTCGCCGAGCAGGGCCTTTGTGGTGATGGCGCTGCCGATCGCGGCGCCGAGAGCTGCGAGCAGATAGAGGCCAGCGACGAGCCCTGGATGCGGGGCCAGGCGGCGCAGGCTCGCGCCCAGCAGCGTCGACCAGCGGAGGCCGGTTGTCGCGCTGCTCATGGCGTCACCACGCCGAGCAGGCTCTGTATAAGAGGGGTGAGGCGCGCCGCCGCGCCCCAGCTGCCGTCTCGGCGGCTGCAGCGGCGGGTCAGCGGGCGGACGGAGAGCGGCAGCCGCTCCGGTGGGCCGAGCTCAGCGTCCAGGAGCCCCTTCGCGGGCAGACGCAGGCGCGCGGGGCCCGAGGTGGGAACCTCGATCGGATGAGTCGTCGCCTGGCCTCGGGGATCGCCAGCTGCGGCCTTGGCGCGGCGCCAGCGGATGGTCAAAGGCAGGCGCAGCTCGCCGCGGTCGAGCACCAGGGTGTCGCGTTCGCAAGAGAGCGTGACCTCGTAGGGGCGCTCGCCGTCGAGCACGGCCTGCAGCAGCTGCGCGAGGGCAGGGCGCGTCGGCTCTGGCGCGGCGCGCGCGAGCGCGGCGACCAGCTGCGCCCGCGTGGGGTGGGCGAAGGCGTAGCGCTGCACGTAGTCGCGCAGCCCCTGGAGCAGTCGCCGTCGCCCGATCAGGCTGCCCACGCTGTAGAGCAGCGCCGCCGTGCGGCCGTAGACCGCCGAGCCGTAGCGTCGCCAGGTCGAAAACCTCGCCGCCGGCCGCGCGATCGGGACATCGTCGGCGCCGGAGGCCTGGTGGAGCTGGTTTTTGGCGACCTGGCCGATCGCCAGCGGATCGAGATCGACGAAGGAGCGCCGCGCGCCGAAGCGTCGGTCGGCGAGCAGCCCGCTGACGAAGGTCGTCAGCCCCTCGTCGAGCCAGGGCTCGCGGACCTCGTTGGTCGCCACCAGGCCTTGAAAATACTGATGGGTCAGCTCGTGGAGCAGCACCTCGTCCACCGCCCGCACGGCCTGCGGCGCGCCGAAGGGATACCAGATAGTGAAGAGCTGCGGGTACTCCATCGCGTCGGCGCCGCGAGCGCTGGCGGGGAGGTCGACCACGGTGAGGCGACGGTAGGGGTAGGCGCCAAACCAGCGGCCGAGCTCTCGCAGGCCGAAGGCGACGAGGTCGAGCTGCCGCGTGGCCTTGCCGCGCCCCGGGACGGTGAGCAAGCGCAGCGCCACGCCGTCGACGACGCGCCGGCGCTCGACGAAATGCGGCCAGGCGCAGAGCGCGAGATCGTGGACCCAGCGCGCCTCGAGGGTGAGCTCTTGCTCGCGGCCGCCAGCGAGCACGCGCCGCTTCGTGAGGGCGCCGGTGTGCCCGACGACGAAGCCCGTCGGCAGGGTGAAGCGCAGCCGATAGCGCGCGAAGTCGGCGAAGAACTCGGCGTTGGCGTGAAAGGGCGGGCAATGCCAGCTGCCATCGGGCAGCAGGACGCCGAGCTTGGGATACCATTGGGCGACCATGAAGAGGTCTTCGGCGTGCCCCGTGCGCGCGTAGATCTTCGGCAGCTTGGCCTCGAAGGCGAGCGAGAGCGCCGCCACGCTGCCGGGCGCGATCGCGCGACCAGCCGGCAACCTCAACGCGAGGACGGTGCCGTCGTAGAGTCGCTTCGCCGAGAGCGCGGTCGTGAGCCTGCTCGTCTGCCTTTTCGTGAGCCTGCTCGTGAGCTTCGTCGGCTGCGCGTGCTCGCTGTTCCGGTCGTCGAGCTGCGGCGTCTCGACGCGGATCCACCCCCCCTCGCCCGCGCGGCGGCCGCGGTGGCTGCCACCGGACGACCTGGCGAAGCGTGTCTTGTCGCTGGAAAAGGCGTTGAGATAGAGGTGCAGGCGCAGCTCCGAGAGCGGCGCGCGGGTCCGATTCGCGAACCGGACGCGGAGGCGACCTTTGATGCGCTTGGAGCGGGGCTCTAGGCGCGCTGTGATGTCGTAGGTGAGGGGCGGTGCCCTTTGGGGGAGTCGTAAGCGCGGGGCTGTCGTCGCCGGCTCCTGAGGCCCCTGAGGTGGCCAGGGGACCTCCGTTAGCGGTGAGGCGAAGCGCCGATCGATCAGCCCGTGGACCGCGCCAACCACGATCGGCAGCGCGAGCAGGGAGAGCCAGACCAGCGTGCCGCGGCGCATGAGGCGCATCATAGCCTGCCGGGAGGCCGGGGCCAGCTAGAAGCCTGGGGTCTCGAGCGGTCCTTCGCTCTCGCCGCGGAGAAACTGGCGGACGATCGGGTCGGCGCTCTCGCGCAGCTCCGCCGGCGCGCCCTCGCGGTAGATTTTGCCCTGGTAGACGAAGGCGATCCGGTCGGCGACGCCGAAGATGCTCTGCAGGTCGTGGCTGACCACCACCTGCGTCACGCCGCAGCCCTTGAGCTGAGTGATCAGCGCGTCGACGCGGCGGGCGCTGATCGGGTCGAGGCCGGTGGTGGGCTCATCGAAGAGCAGCACCTCGGGATCGAGGGTCAACGCGCGCGCGATGGCCACCCGCTTGCGCAGGCCGTTGCCGAGCTCGGCGGGCATCCGCTCGGCGAAGCTCTCCATCCCGACCAGCGCCAGCTTCTCCATCGCCTCGTCGCGAGCCGCCGCGCGGCGCAGCCGGCGGTGCTTCGAGAGGGGCAGCATCACGTTCTCGACCACGCTCAGCGAGTCGAAGAGCGTGGCGTGCTGAAAGACCATCTGCACCTTCCGCCGCAGCCCATAGGTCTGACGCTCGCGCAGCTTGGTCACGTCTACGCCGTCGACGAGGATCTCCCCCTCGTCCGGGGCGAGCAGCCCGATCACGTGCTTGATCGTCACCGACTTGCCGACCCCCGAGGTGCCGATGATGAACAGCACCTCCCCCTCTTCGACCCGCAGGTCGATCCCCCGCAACACCGGGTGACCGTTGAAGGCCTTGTGCACGCCCCGGAGCTCGATGAGGGCTCGCGTCATCAGCTGACCCCCACGGGCGGGAAGATCAGAAAACCGAGCGCGCCGAGCACGAAGTCCAGCATCAGCACAGCCAGGGAGCTGCCGATCACGGCCCGCGTGGTGGCGGCGCCGACGCCCTCCGAGCCCCCGCGGGTCGCGAGGCCGTAGGCGCCGCTGACCACCGGGATAGCCGCGCCGAAGGCAAAGGCCTTGGTCAGGCCGACGACGCCGTCGCCGACGGTGACGGTGGAGAAGTCCATGAAGATGCGCGGGTTGACACCGAAGCTGTAGTGGGCCACGGCGGCGCCGGCGGCCAGCGCGATCGCCCCGCCGTAGAGCGCCAGCGCCGGGGTCATCAGCAGCGAGGCGCGAAAGCGCGGCACCAGCAGGTAGTCGATCGGCGAGACGCCGCTCATCCGCAGCGCGTCGATCTGCTCGGTGACCTTCATCGAGCCGATCTCGGCGGCGACGCCGGCGCCGACCCGTGTGGCGAGCATCATCGCCGTCAGCGTTGGCCCCGACTCGTGAGTCAAGAGCTTGATGAACTCCATCCCGACCTTCGAGAGATCGCCGGTGACGCGGTTGATCTGGTTGCAGACCTGATAGACCGAGACCATCGCGAGAAAGGCGAGCGTCAACAGCACGAAGAAGAGCGAGCGGTTGCCGATCTCGAAGGCCTGGCGCCAGGTCGCGCCGCGCTCGCCGCGGCCGGCGAGGGCGCCCGCGACGCAGCCGAGGAGCACCTGCCGCAGCTGCCCGGCGATCTCGAAGGCGCCCATGAGCACCCCTGGCTTGCGCTCACCGCGGGGGTCGTCTCGGGCGCTCATGGCATGCTCAGCGTCAGCAGGTAGTTGATCACCATGATCCCCACCGCCGCCGCGACCACCGCGGCGTTGACGGCGCGCCCCACGCCGACCGCGCCGCCGCGTACAGTGACGCCGAAGTAGCAGCTGGTCAGCGAGACGACGAGCCCGAAGGCCGTCGCCTTGATCAGCCCGTGGAGCAGATCGTGGGGCCCGAGGTTGTCGAGCAGGGAGCGCCAGAAGACGGTCAGGTCGACCCCCACCAACGCCTTGCCGACCAGCGCGCCGCCGAGGATCGCGATCGCGTCGCCGATCACCGTCAGCAGAAAGAGCATCACCATCATCGCCGTGACTCGCGGCACGATCAGATAGGTCATGGGGTCGATCGCCAGCGCTCGCAGGCCGTCGATCTGCTCGGTGACGGTCATCGTGCCGAGCTCTGCGGTGTTGTTCGAGCCCACACGGCCGGAGAACATCAGGGCGATCAGGATCGGGCCGATCTCGCGAAAGGTAGAGTAGCCCGTGGCCCAGCCCAAGAGGCTCTGGGCGCCGAAGCGGCGCACGAAGATGCCGCTCTGGATCACCAAGATCGCGCCGGTGAAGAACGCTGTCAGGGCGATGATCGGCAGCGACTGGACGCCCATCTTGTAGAGGTTGTGGAGGAGTTCGCGGTGATCCATCCGTGGGTAGGGCAGCAGCGCGCGCAGCAAAGAGAGCGTCAAGAGGCCGATGCCGCCGACGTCGCGGAGCGTGGCGAGCACCGTCGCGCCCAGGCGGGTGAGCGCGCCGTCTGGGCCGAGGGAGTCGGGGCGGGTTGGTTCAGAGCGGCCCATCGAGCTCTCCTCGCACGAACTGTCGCACCAGCGCGTCCTCGGCGCCGTCGATCTCGGCCTCGGGGCCGGTGTAGCGCAGCCGGCCCTTGGCCAGAAGCGCCAGGTCGGGGGCGAAGCGGCGTAGGCCCTCGACGTCCGATGAGACGGCGATCACCGTGGCGCCGCTCTCGGCCTGGTCTGCCGCCAGCAGCTCGTAGATCTTGCTCGTGGTCACCGGGTCGAGGCCCGCCGTGGGCTCGTCGTAGAGCAGGATCTCGGGCTGCCCGACGCTGGCGCGCGCCACGCCGACGCGCTTTTTCATCCCGCCTGATAGCTCGGAAGGCGCCTTGCGCTCGCTGCCCGCGAGGCCCACGGCGCGCAGCCGCGCCGCCGCCCGCGCTTCGGCCTCGTCGGGCTCCACGCCAGCGCGGAGCAGCGGGAAGGCCACGTTGTCGACCACGCTCATGAAGTCGAAGAGCGCGTTGTTTTGAAAGAGCATCCCGATGCGTCCTCGCACCTGCCGCAGCTTCGCCTCGTGAGCGCGAGCCACGTCGTCGCCGGCGACGCGGACCCCGCCCGCGTCGGGCTGCTCGAGGCCGCAGAGCAGCTTGAGCAGCAGGCTCTTGCCGCAGGCCGGCGGGCCGATCAGCCCCCAGACGCCGCCTCGTGGGATCGTCAGGTCGATCCCCTCGAGGACGGGCGCTCGGAAGCGCTTGTAGACATCGGATAGCTCGATCACGGAAGGTGAGAGTCTAGCAGCCTCTCTCCCTACAGGATCGCCACACGCCGGTGGCGATCAGCGCGCCGATGACACCCCGGGGAGGGGCGGGAGCGGCAAGCTCAGGCCGCGTGGTCCGCGGGGCTGAGCTCTCGAGCGCGGTCGAGGGCGGCCTGCATGGTCTGCTCTCGTGAGACGACGGTGGTGTTTGGGTTTCCGCAGCTGGGGCAGCGTGGCCCTGAGCCGGCGGACTCGGCGAAGGCGCGTTGACAACCGGGACACTGACGAACGAGACGCTCTCTCATCCTCGACCTCCACCAACCCTCGAGCCGGATGCGATCGTCGCAGGCAACGTGACCATCAGATAGCAACTCCAATACCAAAGGCCAACACCCTCTGCAGGTCTGGAAGGAAAACTTGTTGGGGCTTTTCGGAGATCTTTATAAATTGGGGGCGTTGCGTCGCTCCTCGTCACACGACCAGGATCGCCGCGCCTTGGCCGCGCGGCGGGCGTGGTTGCCGTCCGGAAACCGTCGCAGCAGTGTCGTCAACGCGACACAGGCGTGGTGGTTTCGCTTCGCCTCGACGTGGATGATGGCGATCCACCAGGCGGCGTCATCTCGCAGCCGCGAGTCCTTGAAGTCGTCGCGCAGCAGCTTCAGCTCGCGCAGCGCCCGCTGCGGATCCTTCAGGCGCTGATAGTAGATCAGCGCTCGGCGCAGCTGGGCGTCGTCGACATAGACCGAGTTGAAAGACCCAGCCCCGAGGAGCGGATACGTGCGCCCGGCCAGCAGCTGGCGATAGCGTGAGAGGGCGGCGCGCCAGCGCCCCGCGGCCTCGTCGAGCTGCGCGATCTCCCAGAGCGCGTCGTCGCGCAGCGGGCTCTTGGGCAGCTCGGTGAGCAGCCGCTGGTAGAGCGCGCGCGCCTCCGCGTCACGGCCTCGTCGCGCGTAGAGCTGCGCTGCCGTGAAGAGCAGGTTGTCGGCGACGGCTCGGTAGCGAACGCGGGGGTAGATCTCCAACAGGCGGCCCAAGGCCTTGGCGTCTCCTCGCCGGCGCTGATCGAGGGCGAAGCCGTCGCGGAGCGCATCCTCACCGGCGGGCTCGTCGGGGAAGCTCAGCACGCACGCGCGGTAGAGCTCGCCAGCGCGGGCGGGGGCCTTCAGCTGGCGCTCGAAGAGGCGCGCCGCTCGGTGGAGCGCGCGCGCCCGTCCCCGAGCGAGGGGCGACCCGCGGTGGATCGCGAGGTAATGGCTCGCCGCCTCGCCGAAGCGCCGCAGGGCCACGAGCTGCTCGCCGATGCGCAGCCTCGTCGAGAGGCAGCCCTCGGCGTCGGGGCAGCTGGCTAGCGCCTGCTTGTAGGCGGCGAGGGCGGCTAGGTGGTCACCGCGGCGTTCGTGGCGCTGGCCGCGATGAAACGCCGCCGGGAGCCTCGTGGCAGCGCAGCCAGAAAGCAGCTCGCAGAGGAACAATACGGCCGCCAGCCGAGCGCGGGGGGCGCTCATCGCTCAGCCGTTCAGCGCCGCGCGCAGCGCGTCAATCGCGCGGCGACATCCCGCCTTGTCCACGTCGAGATGTGTGACGGCCCGCAGCCGCGTCGCGCCGAAGGGACAGAGCAGCACACCCCGGTCAGCGCAGCGCGACAGCAGCGCGGCGCAGCTCGGCGCCTCGGGGGAGACCTCGAAGACGACGATGTTGCTCTGAACCTCCCCCATCAGCTCGAGCCCTGGCAGCGCGGCGAAGCCCTCGGCGAGGACCCGAGCGTTGGCGTGGTCCTCGGCGAGGCGCTCGACGTGGTGGTCTAGGGCGTGGATCGCCGCCGCGGCGAGGACGCCGACCTGCCGCATCCCGCCGCCGAGGCGCTTCCGCCAACGACGCGCCATGTCGATGAAGCCGCTGTCGCCGACCAGCACCGAGCCCGCTGGGGCTCCGAGGCCCTTGCTGAAGCAGAGCGAGGTGCTGTCGACGCCGTGGATCAGCTCCCGCGCCGGGACACCAGCGGCGACCTGCGCGTTGAGCAGCCGCGCCCCGTCGAGGTGAATCTTCAGCTCGCGGCGCCGCCCGAGCTGCACGATGCCCTCGAGGTCCTCGCGGGGAAAGACGAGGCCACCGCCGCGGTTATGCGTGTTCTCGAGCCAGAGCAGGCGCGTCCGCGGGGCGTGGGTGTCCGGCGCTCGGATCCGCGCCTCGAGCTCGGCGGCCGTGAGCAGGCCGGTCTCGCCGACCTCCGTGACGTGGGCTCCAGCGAGGGCCGCGGCGGCGCCGCCTTCGTCGTTGGCGACGTGACAACCCCAGGGACCGAGGACCTCGTCGCCGCGCTCGCAGTGGACCAGCAAGGCGAGCTGGTTGGCCATCGTGCCCGAGGGGACGAAGAGGCCCGCGTGGAGCCCCAAGAGCTCACCACAGCGCCGCTCGAGCTCCTTCACCGTGGGGTCTTCGCCCCAGACGTCGTCGCCGACCTCCGCGCGGGCCATCGCCTCACGCATCGCCAGAGTGGGGGTGGTCATCGTGTCGCTGCGGAGATCGACGATCGGGTCGTTCATGGCCTGAGCGTACGGCAAACGGCGCTCGCGCTCCAGCGGGCCTCGCTCGACGAGGCCCGCCCTTTCGAGAGGATGCCAGGCCGACAGGATGCTGGAGCGCTGACCAACTTACCTCCCGTCGCCGCGCTGGTCTGCGACATCACGGCGGTTGTTGCTTGTCGGTTGCTTGCTACCAGCAGACGCCCTTCTCGCTCCTACGCCGTGATTCCGCATCCTTCGCGCAGCTCGGTCCGGTAAGCTGATCAGCGCTCTAGGCGCCGCGGGCGAGGATCGCGCGAGCCAGGCCGTGGCCGGCGAACACGCCGATCAGCCCGAGGGCGAGGGTCAGCACCGCGTAGCCGGCGGCGTGGAGCACCATGCCCCGCTGGGCCAACAGCATCTTCTCGAGGCTGAACGTCGAGTAGGTCGTGAAGCCGCCGAGCAGGCCCGTGGTCAGCCCGAGGCGCACCGTCGGCGAGAGCTGGGTCGTCCCCAGGGTGGCGATCAGGCCCATCAGAAAGCAGCCGAGGACGTTGGCGACCAAGGTGCCGAAGGAGAAGCGCCCCTCGCCACGGGCCATCGCCAGCGCGATCAGGTAGCGCAGGCCGCTGCCTACCGCGCCCCCGAGACAGACCGCGAGCAGTCCGCGCATCGCTAGCCCTTGGGCCGGCTGCGGCCCGGCTTCTTTTTTGGCTTGGCGGGCCTCTTCTTCGGCTTCCGAACGCGCTTCGGCGGCGGCGGCCCCTGTTCGCTCCTCAGCTTGCGCTCCAGGTGATCGAGGAACTGCAGCTCGACCCACGACGGCTGGTGCTGGATCCGCAGCTTGAGCTTGATCTGCTCGAAGCCCTGAGGGTCCTTGGTCTGCACCAGCTCGAGGGAGGCGGCGCATTTCTTCACCGACCCCTTCCCCGGGAAGACGAAGAGGATGTAGCCGTTGTCTTTGTCCTTATCCGAGACCGGGTAGCCACGGTCGACCCGGATCATCCGCACCGCGGTCGACCAGACCTGTTTGAAGGAGTAGTCGAGGGCGCGCTCGCTCTTGGCCAGCGCCGGGCTCGGCGCTAGCGAGGCCAGCGTCGAGCCGATCACGATCGGACCCCAAAGATACTTGCGTCCCATGAGCCCAGGATCGGTCGCTTGGCGGCTCCTGTCTATTTTTTGGGGGTGTCTGGCGGCGCGCCGGCTTGCTCACCCTTGGTCGAGGCGACGATCAGACGATGAAACGAGACGTGTGACGACAGCAGCGCCAGAAGGCCCGTGACCAGATACCAGCCGGCGTTGGTCGCGTGGGCGGCGAGGATGAACCCCGGACCGGTCTTGGCGAGCAGGCCCGGCGGGAGGTAGAGCGAGAGAGCCCCGTTTGCGAAGTATTCGAAGTTGCCGGCGAATCCTGGTCCCGCAGGGATCATGATGCCGATGCCGACCAAGGCGAGGAGGCCGAAGCTCGAGCCAAAGGCGAGGGGCAGATCGAACGCGGCGGCGACCATCCACAGGGCTACGGCGTTGAGCCCCCAATAGCCGAGGGTCGCGACGAGAAAGAGGCTGAGGCGCTTGACGTCGGGGAGCACCTTGAAGCCTTCGACGATGCCCTCGGCGACGCCAGCGGCCTTGTCGGCGAGCTTGGCCGAGAACAGAGAGAAGAGCTTACGGCAGAGCGTGACGGCTTGCTCGCGCTTCCAGAGCGTCATCACCAGCACCGCCAGAGCGGCACAGAACAAGCCGAGGGCGACCACCCCCGCGGAGAAGACCCAGCTCGGGACCTCGACGCCGCGAAAGCGGGCGAGCATCACCGCCGAGAACGCGCCGAGGGAGAGTATCAGCCCGTCGAAGACGCGCTCGACGGCCATCGTGCCGAAGGCCTGGCTCATCTTCAGGCGCGGCGGCTTGGCGATCAGGTAGGGCCGCACGAACTCGCCCATCCGAAGCGGCAGGGCGATGATCGCGAGGAAGCCCACCGAGGAGACCGGCAGCAGGCGCGAGAAGGGCACGGGGTGGATCGGCGCCAGCAGCTGACCCCACCGCCAGGTCCGGAAGAGGTGCTGCACCAGCATCGATCCAGCGAAGGGCAGCAGCATCGTCCACCTCGCCGCTCGGATCGTCGCCCAGGCGCCCTCGAAGCTCATCTTGCGCGAGGCGAGCCAGAGGAACGCTCCACCGATCACGAGCGAGACCGCGAGGCGAATGAGGAGCTTCTTCATCCGCCTAGTCCGGGAGCTCGCCAGTGAGGATCTGCCGGGGATTGTCGCTCAGCAGTCGCTCGACATCGGAGGAGCGGAGGTGCTTCTCGAGCCAGCGCAAGCCTTTCGCGCCGAAGGCCAGGTCTGGCGCGCCGTGGGTGTCACTGGCGACCGCGTGGATCTGGTCGGCGAGGACCATCTTCCGCGCGAAGCGCTTCTGACGCCAGCCGCCGAGCCCGCCGAGGGTCGAGAGGTTCACCGTCAGCGCAGCCTTGCCGCGCATGCTCTCGGCGCGGCGTTTGTCATCGAGCAGCGCTGGGAAGCGCTCGATATGGGCGATGACCGGCAGCAACCCCCTCACACGAAAGGCGAAGAGCCGCTCAGGGAGCTGCGGGGGGAGGCTGTCGATGGGAAACTCGACGAGGAAGGCGCGTCCGCCCTGGTAACAGGGGAAGCTGCGATCGTGTTGCCGTTCGAGGAAGAGATCATCCCACATGTTCTCGCCCGCTGGTGGGCCGAGGGTGGCGTGGCAGCCCGCCTCCTTCGCGGCCTGCGCCAGCGCGGCCGCCGCGTTCTCGCGCTCCTCCGCTGTCGGTGCCCAAGCCCGGGCCTTCTGATGGGGTGTGGGGTGGACCTCGGAAAAGCCAAGCGTCTCCAGCCCCTGCAGCAACGCTACGGCGGCGTCGAGATCGGCCGCGCCATCGTCGAGGCCGGGGAGCAGGTGGTTGTGGAGATCGATGTAGCCAGACATAGGTCGGCACGCTACCAGCTGGGAAAGTTTGGGATTTACCAGCCGTAAAAGGGGCATGCAATGCCGAAGTGTGCGTGCAAATCGGCCCATGCTCCGTTGATGTCGCGCTCGTGGCCATGCTATAAAAAAGGACCATTTGCCGACGGCTGGTCGGCGTGTAGTATCGTGCCGTCGCTCTTGAGGCGACTCCAGCTGTGCCATCGCCCGGTCCCGGCACTGCGTAGCAGTGAGGGCTGGCAAGCGTCGAGGAAAGGCCCCGATGTCTGACAATCCGAATTCTGTTCTCTTCTCACTCGAAGAGCTGCGCCGCATCGAGGAAGAGCGCGTAGCCGCCGAGGAGGATGCCGAGGCCCGCGCCCGCCAGGCAGAGGAGCAGGCCAAGCTCGATGCCGAGCGTGCCGCGCGGGAGGCCGAGGAGGCCAAGACCCGCGCCGAAGAGGAGCGGCAGCGCAGCGAGCAGGAGGCCAAGGAGCGGGCGGAGCGCGAAGACCGCATCCGCATCGCCGAGACCGAGCGCCGCGCACGGGTCGAGGCCGAGATGAAGCTCCAGCAGGAGCGCATCGCCGCCGAAGCCGAGGCCGCTGCCAAGGTCAAGGCCAAGAAGCTGCGCAACACCATCCTTGGTATTACCGCTAGTGCGCTGCTCTTGCTCGGTGGTCTGGGCTACTTCCTCTACCAGAAGCAGATCGAGACCGAGAAGAAGGAGCAAGAGCTCGCCGCGCAGAAGAAGGCGCTCGAGAAGGCGAAGGCCGAGGCCCTCGCCGAGCAGCGGGCGTTCGCGGCGAAGCAGGAAGCTCTCGAGAAAGAGAAAAAGAAGCTCGAGACGCGGCTGGCCAGCGCCAAGACCGACGCTGAGCGTAACCTGCTACGCAAGCAGCTCAAGAAGCGCCGCGAGCGCGAGTCGCAGCTCGCAGCGGCTCGCCACCGCGCAGCCGTCCGCGCCCGCCGTCGGGCCAAGCGGATCCGCCTCCGGAAGGACACCGATCCGCTCGGTGGCCTGAAGCTCTAGTCGCCTCTCGTCGCCGGGTACAGCACTGCCTGCCGCTCTAGGCCTCAGAACGCTCGCCGTACCACCCGTATGGCTCGTTTCTTCGGCTACGACATCGGCTCGGCAGCTCAGCACCCGAGTGTGTAGGGAAGCTCCTAACACACGCATTGTTGTCAGCGCCGCTGCGCTGATAGCATGCGCGAATGCGTCTGCTCTTTTTCAGCCCGCAGCCGCTTGGCGCCTCAGCGGAGGATCGAGCTTTCGTCTCCCTCGCCCGTGAGGCGCGTCGCGTCGGGCACCGTGCTAGCCTGTTGTCGGTTGCCGCTCCCGGTGCCTGCGCTGCGCTGCCCCGCGAGGTCACCGAGACGGTCCAGCTGCCCTTCCTCCCACCCTCGATGCAGAGCACCGCCGGCGCTGCTGCCTTCGACGCCTTGGACGAAGAAGACCTCGATCGCTACCTCGAGGCCTTCGAGCGAGGCTTGGTCCGCGCCGCGAAGCGCTTTGACCCGCAGCTGGTTCACGTCAACTACCTCTGGTTGGGGGCCGCGATGGCGCGCTCGATACTCCATGACGTGCCTGTCGTCGCGAGCTGCCATTCGGTCGACCTCGAGAACGCAGGTCGCTGTCCGCAGCTGCTGCGCCGGGTGATCCCGCCGGTCCGCGAGCTGCAGGCTGTCTTCACCTGTACACAGGGCGAGAGCCGGGGGGCCGGCAGCGCCTACGGCATCCGCTCTGATCGGCTGCAGCAGCTCTGTCGCGGCGTCGACACGCAGCGCTATCGCCCTCCGGAGACCACGGCGACGGCCTCTTTCGCCTCGGCGGTCGAACGCTGGAGCCTGCCTTTGCCGGTGCGTCCCACGCTCCGCGTGATGGTGCTCGCTGACGCAGATGATCCCGAGCTGCCCTTGCTCATCAACGCGCTGCGATCGACTTGCGAGGGGGCTGGCGGGCCGATCGCGGTGCTCTGCCTCGATGGCGACGCGATGACGTCGCCCTCGGAGGAAGACGGGGTCTTCGTGATCGGCGCGTCATCTGAAGAGGTGCGCGCTGAGCTGCTGCGCGGCTCCCATCTGGTGATCCCTCGCGGCTCGGCGGCGGAGATCCTCGGCTACACCCTGGAGGCTCTCGCCTGCGGCTGCCGTGTGCTGCTGACCTGCGAGAAGCTGACCGCCTGGCCCACCGACGAGGTTCTCGCCAAAGGGGTCTTGCGAGTCGCCCCGGAGGCCGCGGCGATCTCCGCCGCTGTCAGCGAACTGCTCAGCCGCTCACGAGAGGGGCGGCTCGACAAGACGGCCCTCTACGTCGCGAGCCGCATGAGCTGGGAGGCGATCTTCCGATCCGTCGAGAGAGTCTACGCCGCCGCGCTCTAGAGCGCTGATCAGCTTGCCGGACCGAGCCGCGCGAAGGATGGGGCATCACGGCGTAGGAGCGAGAAGGGCGCCTGCTGGTCGCACGCAACCGACGAGCGACAACCGCTGTGATGTCGCAGACCAGCGCGGCGACGGGAGGTCAGTTGGTCTGCGCTC
>PDPC01000093.1 GCA_002747355.1 Pseudomonadota bacterium
GGTTGTTGCTCGTCGGTTGCTTGCTACCAGCAGGCGCCCTCCTCACTCCTACGCTGTGATTCCGCATCCTTCGCGCAGCTCGGTCCGGTAAGTTGATCAGCGCCCTAGAGCGCCGCTCGGTCCGGTCAGCGGATCAGGGCTCGAGCAGAGAACGTCCGACCGCCTGCAGGCGAACACGACGACGGGCGCGACGGGCGCGACGGGCACGACGTGTTCTGGTTCGACGGGCGCTACTGGCACGTCGTGTTCGGGTTCCACTGGCGCCAGATGCAGACGTGCTTGCAGCCCCCAGGGCCCTTGCGCCCCAGGCACTCATAGAACTGCGGTGACTTGCCGGCGTCTTTGCAGTCGTTTTGGCTGTCGCAGGGACGCGCGCAGAGGCCGCCGGTCGCGGCGTCGAGCACGCAGACCGATCCGGGAAGGCAGTCGATGTCGGCGTTGCAGAGGATCTTCGCGCAATAGTTGCCGGGGAGGTTGGGGTCTCGATGGCAGATCATCGAGCTGTTCAGCTCGCAGTCGCTGGTGTCGAAGCAGGGGCGCCCCGTGGAGGCCAGGACGTCGATCGAGACCTTCGCGTTGGCGCCCTCGACGAACTGCCCCTCGGCGCAGCCACGAGCGACGACGAAGGAGCGGGTCGCCAGCCCCTTGGCGATGATCAGCAGCCGTTCGTTCACCGGCACGGTCAGCTTCAGGCTGGCTCTCTGGTTCGGATCGCCACTCCAGGCTATCTGCGCGCTACAGCCCGCTTGTAAGCTCGGCTGGTCGTCGCCAAAGCAGCTCTGGAGCCGGCTGTTGCCGATCTGGAAGGGCGTCGGGAAGTCGTCGCAGGTCACGCTCTGGCCGTCGGTGGTCTGGGGCTTGATTGCGAAGACCTGAAAGGCCTTCACGTAGCTCATCACCTTGCGGTCGAGCACGATCTTCATCGAGAGGCTGGCTACCGGCTCCTCGCTGCAAGCGGCGTTGAGCGAGCAGGCGCCGACCAGCAGAGCGACCGTGGTGACGCGCAGGTAGGGGAAGGTCGCAGGCTTCATTCGAGCACCACCGTGACGTCGGCCGTGCCGGGCGAGGTCGGGGTGTCGCCGCCCTTCGAAAGGAGCACGATCGCGACGACGCCGCCGGCGATCGCTGCGGCGCCGCCGACGATGCCGAGGGTCCACCAGGCCCAGTTGCTGCTGCCCTCCTTGAAGGGCGTGAGATCGATCTCGTGGGGGGCGTTCTCCCCCGCCGAGCGGGCGACGACCTGGCCGCCGGCGTCCCTTGCCTCGACGAAGTAGGCCAGGCGGCCCTCCTTGGTGCCCACCGCGGCGACGGGGATCGTCGCCTCGAGGGTCGGCTTCGTGCCCTTGTATGCCAGCTTGATCGAGGAGTAGTCGGGCCCGCCGATGCGCCGCCAGCGGATCGTGAGGGTCTTGATCCGTTTGCCCGGGTCTTCGATGTCGATCTTGACCGTGATCGGCTTGCCCGCGCTCGTCTTCAGCGGCGCCTTGGCCAGGATGTCGACGGTCTTCTGCGGCCCCGTGCGCTGACGAGGTGTGGGCGCGGGTTTTCCCGCCGGAGGGGGCGTAAGCGGCAGCTTGAGCCGCTTCAGCGCCGTGACGAACATCGTGCGGATGCTCGGCGAGACCCCGGACGGGAGCCGAAAGCGCGGTCGCAGCTTCAGCACCTCGGAGAAGGCCGACACGGCGTTCTGAGCCTGACCCAGGGCCGTGAAGCAGACCCCCATGTAGAGGTACGCCCGGGCGCGTTGGATCGGGGTCGCCGTCTTTTGCTGCTGCACCTGCAGCAGCACCTTCAGCGCCTCGATGTACTCGAGCTGCTCGTAGAGCTTCTCAGCTTGCTTGAGCATCACCTCCGGGTTGGCTCGCGCCACGGTCGGAGTGAGCACGAACGGCGCTGCGACGAGGAGAGCGAGCAGCAGCAGGGAGATGTGCTTGATCACGGCGGAAACGGTACCGCCGCGGTGCGGGTGAGGTCAATGGCTGCGGCCTCGCGCTCGATGGTAAGCGGTCGGTCCTTGCTTTTTGGAGGGCCGGCTCTTGTTTCAGCAGCGTCGACGGCGAGCAGAGCGATCGACAGAGCGAGACCCTCAGATTAGACTGCCGCCGTGGCTGGGACGTTGATCACCGACCGTCGTACGGCGACTGCGACGTACCGAATCATTCGCCGCCTGGGCAAGGGCGGCATGGCCGAGGTCTTTCTCGCCGAGCAGACGGGCATGGCCGGGATGCGCCGGCTGGCGGTGCTCAAGAAGATCCTCCCGCAGTATTCGGAGGTCTCGAGCGTCGCGGCGATGCTCCTCGACGAGGCGCGCATCGCCTTTCAGCTCAACCACCCGAACATCGTCGCGATCTACGAGCTCGGCCAGGACGAGGGGCAGTACTTCATCGCGATGGAGTACGTCGACGGCTGCGATCTGGCCACGCTGGCGCGGATCGAGCGCCACCGTCAGAGCCGGATCCCGATGCGCCTCACGCTGCGCGTCGTCTCCGAGGCGGCGATGGGCCTCGACTTCGCGCACCGCAAGAAAGATCCCGACGGCCGCCCGCTGGACGTGATCCATCGCGACGTCAGCCCGCATAACATCATGTGCAGCCGCGAGGGCTCGGTGAAGGTCACCGACTTCGGCATCGCCAAGGCGGTGAACAAGGAGCAGGTCACCGAGATCGGCGTGGTGAAGGGCAAGGTGCAGTACATGGCGCCGGAGCAGTACACCGGCGCCGAGCTCGATCACCGCGCCGACATCTACTCGCTGGGCGTCGTGCTCTACCAGCTGACGACGGGGAAGCTGCCGCGGGCGACCAAGGGTGGCAGCCTCTCGATGAAGCGCGTGATCGAGGGCAAGGTGCCGCGGCCGCGCGAGATCCGGCCAGACTATCCGGAGGAGCTCGAGACGATCGTGATGCGAGCGCTCTCCAACGCGCCCGACGATCGCTACCCGGACTGCGCGTCGCTCCGTGACGATCTGCTCGACTTTGCGCGGCAGCACGACATGCTCGCCTTCCCCAAGGAGCTCGGCGACTACGTCAACGAGCTGGTGCCTCCGCCAGACGAGGAGCTGAAGGAAAAAGACGCCGACTCGCAGATCGGCCGCGAGGTCTCGCATAAGGGGGTGGTGCCGCTGGGCGCCGCCGCGATGGCCGAGGCGCTGCAGCGAGGCGTGACCGGCGCGCCGCAGGACTCCGATACGGTGACCTTTGGCACCGAGCGTGTCGACACGGGGGCTCAGCCGGCCAAGGCGAACAAACCTGGCGAGAGCTGGGCCGCAGAGCCGGCGGTGGAGGTGCGAGACTCGGCGATCATCGGCGCCCGTGGCGGCGGCGGCGATGGGTCGCGCAGGGCGCAAGAGCGCGCCGTCCTCGACAACGAGCAGCTGACGCCGTTACCCCACGCCCGCGGCCGCGCCCGCGCTGATAAACCGCTCCACGACGACGAGACCGGTGATAACGACCCCACGGTGCAGCGCGACGACCCGCCGCCGCCGCGGCGACCGCGGACGCCGCGAGACGCTGCCTCGGTGGCGGGGCGGCCGCCGGCCGAGGATGCCCGCGAGGGCGCGCGTCGTCCTCCCGCCGACCTCGATCTGCTCCCCGACGACGACGCGCTCTACGACGACCCCTACCACGACGGGCCCTACGAGCAAGGCTCGCGGCGGGCCGTCCGTGCCGACCGTCCTGCGCAGTTCAACCCCCTGCTCTGGGGCTTGGGGCTCTTGGTGATGCTGGGCGTCGGCGTGGCGGTCTACTTCACTGTCTACGGCCTCATCAAGCCGCCGTCGAAGCCGAGGCCTGGCACCGTCGAGCCCAGGCGCGGGCCACCGGCGACGGCGGGCACCCTCGACGTGGTGGCCACGCCACGTACCGCGACCATCGACATCGACGGAGCGCGGCGCTGCGACGGCAAGACCCACTGCCGCATCGAGGCGCTACCCCTCGGGACGCTGCTGGTCACGGCCAAGGCGCCGGGCTACCGGATCTGGAACCAGCGGGTGGTGCTCACGGCGAGCAAGTCGAAGCTGACCTTGCGGCCGATCCTGATCAAGGAGGGCGCGGCGGCTCTGGGCAGCGGCGGCGGCACGGGGAGCGCCGTGAAGCCGGAGCGGGATCCGGACGTGGCCCCGAAGAGTCGAGCGAACCCCGGCAAGCCTGGCAAGACGCCCGGGAAGGCAGGCAAGAAGGCCGGCAAGCCTGGCAAGACGGTCGCCAAGCCCGGCAAGCCGAAGCCGCGCAAGCCGGTCAGAGCCGGAGGTAAGGGCGCGCCGCCTGTGCCCAACGCGCCGCTGGCCAGAGGCAAGGGGCGCGTGATCAAGGGCAAGAGCGGCAGCAAGATGGCGCTGATCGTCGTCGACGTGCGCCCCGCCTGGGCCGAGGTCTGGGTCAACGGCAAGCTGCTCGGACCCACGCCGATCATGCGGCCGATTCAACCGGGTCGCTGTCGCGTCGATCTGCGCAACCCGAAGCTGCGCTTTCACGTGTTCTATCGGCTGACGATCAAAGAGGGCGACAAGATCAAGATCGCCGACACGATCCGGCCGCAGAAGTGAGCGTCCGGCCGCTCCCTCCCCGGCCCACGAGGTGCTCCCAGATCAGCCGCGCGCGCGGAGCGTGATCAGCGAGATCTCGGCTCGGCTGCCGAGGCGCAGCGGTGGCCCCCAGAAGCCGGTCCCCTGGCTGACGTAGAGCTTCGTGCCCTGGTGGTCGTGGAGCCCGGAGATATAGGGCTGCTGCAGCTTCACCAGGTAGTGGCATGGCCAGAGCTGGCCGCCGTGGGTATGCCCCGAGAGCTGCAGGCCGACCTTGGCCGCCGCGGCTTCGTGGACGTGTCGTGGCTGGTGCGCCAGCAGCAAGAGCTCGCGTCGCTCATCGCGGCCGGCGAGGGCTCGCTTCAGGTCGGGGCCATGCCCCTCTTCGCCCCACGCGTTGTAGTCGTCGATGCCGGCGAGGTCGAAGGTCACGCGCGCGTTCTGGTCGTCACGACCGATGGCCACCCGCTCGTTGCGCAGGACCTTCAGCCCCATCCGCGAAAACTCGGCGCACCACCGCGCCGCGCCCGAGTAGTACTCGTGGTTGCCGGTGCAGAGGTAGACGCCCTCGCGGGCCTTCAGCTGGGTCAGCGGGGCGACCTCTTCGCGCAGGTCCGCGACCTCGCCGTCGACGAGGTCGCCGGTGATCACGATCGCGTCGGCGCCGAGGGCGTTGGTCTTGGCCACGATGCCCTCGAGCCAGTCCTTGCCGAGGGGCAGCCCGATGTGGAGGTCGGAGAGCTGAGCGATGCGGAAGCCGTCGAGCGCCTTGGGGAGCCGCGCGAGCGGCACCTCGACCTGCTCGACGACGACCTGTGAGAGGGCCAGGGCGCGCCGCATAGAGAGCGTGGCGATCGCGGCGGCGCCGGCCACCGCGGCCCCGCCGAGGACGCGGGAGAGAAAGAGGCGCCGCTGCGGATCGGGGGCGTCGCGAGATCCGAGCCAGCCGCTGATGTAGACGCCGAGGCGGACCAGATCGCCAGAGAGCAGCAGGAGAAAGACGTAGAACACCATCCCCATCCAGAGATAGATGGGGGTCATCACCCAGCGCGTCGCCCCGAAGGGCAGCACGCGCCGCAAGAACAGCGAGCCGAGCAGCGAGAGCAGCAGGGTCAGCACGGTGAAGGTCGCCAGGCGCCGCCACGGGCCCGGCAGCGAGGTGTCGCGCACCAGTCGCAGGTAGAAGTAGACGTGCAGCGAGACGGTCACGCCGACGAACGTCGAGAGGAAGAGCACGGTGCGCAGGGTCAGGTTCATCGCCTGAGAAGAGTAGCGGCCTCGTCGCGCTCGGCAAGGAGCAAGCGATCGGCTTGGTGTCCCGGTCGGCTTGGTGTCCCGGTCGGCTTGGTGTCTTGGTTGGCTTGGTGTCTTGGTTGGCTTGGTGTCTTGGTTGGCTTGGTGTCTTGGTTGGCTTGGTGTCTTGGTTGGCTTGGTGTCTTG
>PDPC01000218.1 GCA_002747355.1 Pseudomonadota bacterium
AGGACACGGCGCAGATCCGCGGGCAGGGAGCCGTATATGTCATTGTCGGCATTGTCCGCGCCCTCGGAACTGTAGCCGTGGATCAGGACGATGGGCAGGGTGGCTGGGGACGTGGGCATGGTGCGGCTTCGATCCGGTATGGGGTTCCTGCACCGGCAAGTGGGCCGGGAACGCGGGGCGCTCCCGGCCAGGGCCGGAGTGATACGTCGCGGAGCATAGCACAGGCGGCAGGGGTGGGCTAGGGCCGATTAACGTCTGCGCGGATCAGCCTTTGCGCCTGTTGTTGTCCGGGAAACCGGCCACCTTCTCGCGGCGGATGGGCTGGCCGATCCTGCGTTCGGTGGCTTTCAGCCAGCTCAGGTCGCTCTCCGTGACGAAGGTGTAGGCGCGGCCGGTGGCCTCGCTGCGCCCGGTGCGGCCGATGCGATGGGTGTACTGTTCCGGCGTGTTGGGCACATCGAAGTTGATCACGTGGCTGACGCCGCTGACATCGATGCCGCGCGCGGCGATATCCGTGGCCACCAGGATGTCGAAGCGGCGATCGCGGAAGCCGCCCATGGCCCGGTCCCGCTGGGACTGGGAGAGATTGCCCTGCAGGTCGGTGGCGCGGTGGCCGGCCTTTTTCAGTTGGCCGGCCAGGCGCTTGGCCCGGTGCTTGGTGCGGGTGAAGACGATGGCGCGATGGTTCCGCGTCTGCTCCAGCATATGGAGCAACAGGGGGCGCTTGCGCTGCTCCGCCACATGCACCAGCCCGTGGCTGATGGTGGCGGCCGGCGCGGTGCCCGCCAGGTCCACCACGTGGGGCTCGTGCAGCAATTCGTCGGCCAACTTGCGCAGCTGAGGGGGCATGGTGGCGGAAAACAGCAGGTTCTGGCGCTCCTGGGGAATGGCGCTCAGGATCTTGCGCACGCCGGGCAGGAAGCCCATGTCGAACATCTGGTCCGCCTCATCCAGCACCACGCCTTCGACCCCGCCCAGGTCCAGAGAGCCCTCCTGCATAAGGTCCAGGATACGGCCCGGGCAGCCGATCACGATTTCCGGCTGCTGGCGCAACCGGCGGATCTGGCGGCCCTTGGGCACGCCCCCGAAGATGACGACGGTCTTGAGCTTGGTATGGCGGGCCAGGGCGCGGGTTTCGGCGTCGATCTGGGTGGCCAGCTCCCGGGTGGGGGCCAGCACCAGGGCCTGG
>PDPC01000219.1 GCA_002747355.1 Pseudomonadota bacterium
GCGACCAGCTCCGGCGGCAGGAAGCGACGCAAGAAGGCCGCGGCGCGCTCCGGCCGCCCCAGGGCTTGCTTGAAGACACTGTCGTGGGGGTTGCTCATGCCATCCAGCCAACGCAAACCGCGTGCCAGCCTGACACCGTCATGAGTTCAGGGGGTTAGCCATCTCCAATGTGTGTCACCGTGCCACCTTGGGACACCCGGGACAACACACTGACACAACGCGACGAGCTCAGGCGCCGGCGCGGAGCCCGCGGCCGCGAGCGAGGCGGGGCGCCGCTCAGTGCCCCCACTCGCGGCCGAAGACCTCGCGCAGGGTCGCGGCGTCCAGCAGCCGCTCGCCCCAGCGCAGCCGGTCAGCGGCGGAGCTCGCCTCGAGCAGCGCCAGCGCCTCGTCATCGAGGGGGCCGAAGCGGCGGACCAGCTGGCGGCTCAAGAGCCTGATCTCCGCAAGCCGACCTTCTTCGCGACCTTGTCGGCGACCTTCTTCGCGCAGCTGTTCGGCGACGCTCATGACCTTGGCTCCGTTCTCGGGTCCCAACGTGCTCTGTATCATGCGTGCGAGCTGGTCCTGGTCGAGCCGGTCTCTCGCCGCCAGCACATAGTGCACGAGCGCGACCAGCAGCAGCAAGCCACCGGGCTCTTCCGCGGCCGCCTGCAGGGTCGTCAAGAAGCGCGCGAAGTGGCGCTCGAAGTGGACCGCGCGGATGTGCTTCATCACCTTCAGGACCAGCGCCACGCCGTCTTCCCCCAGCGCCACGTCCGGCGTACGAGCGAGCTCGACCAGCAGGAAGGTGAAGTCGGGCACATGCGCCGCGAGCGCCGCCTCGAGCCTCGGCGGCTGCCCCCAGCTGACGAGCTCGTGAAGCGAGGTGGGGCCCGACCAGGCCCCCGGCCCCTGGTACAGGACGAGGGGGACGACCGGAGGCAGCGCCCGCGCGGCTGGCTGCTCGCCCTCCCAGCGCGTCCAGATCCGATCGATGTACCGCATCAGGCGCCGCGCCATCCAACGATCAACGCTGCTCTGATGCTCCAACAGGACGTACACCAGCAGCGGGGCCTCCTCCTGCGAGGCGCCGGCATGGGGCACCTCGAAGAGCAGGTCGGTATGGCGATGCCCAAGGGCCTCGTCGACGAAGGTGCCGGGGACCAGCCGAACGCGATCCAGCGCGAGCGC
>PDPC01000094.1 GCA_002747355.1 Pseudomonadota bacterium
GGGCTCGGCTCCAGGCGAGGCAGCGCCCCGCCGTCGGCGGCCGCCACGCGCGCCAAGCGACGGCGCAGCGGACCCTCGAGGACGCTGCGCTCGGTCTCGGCGGCGGTCGCGGGGGTGAGCATCGCTGAAGTCTCCGTCACGTCGGAGCGTCTTGGCAAGAGCCGACCCGACACTCGGATGAGCCCACCCGACTTCAGAGCTTCCCCACAAATCAGCTTCCCCACAAATCCGGGACCGAGCCGGGTGCTGAGCTGCCGAGCCGGTTTCGTAGCCGAAGAAACGAGCCACCATACGGGTGGTATGGCGAGCGTTCTGAGGCATCGAAAGCGGCCGGCCGTGCTGTGTCTGGCGACGGGAGGACCGTGTCGGGAAGCTCTTCAGAGCAAAAGAGGCTCGGGCGCGGATCCGCTTACCGGATCGAGCTTCGCGAAGGATCCGAAATCACAGCGTAGGAGCGAGAAGGGCGCCTGCTGGTAGCACGCAACCGACGAGCGACAACCGCTGTGATGTCGCAGACCAGCGCGGCGACGGGAGGGAAGCGGGTCAGCGCTCTAGCCTGTGAGGCCCACGCGCCGAGAGAGGTGTGAGGCGAACACGTCGTCAGGATCGTACTTGGCCTTGATCGCGCGCCACTGCCCGAGCTTGGGGTACATCCGCTCGAGGGCTTCAGGCGTGGTGAAGGCGTCTTTGCCGAGGTACACGCGCCCCTCGGCGGCGATCACCATCTCGTCGAGCTCGCCGAGCAGCTCGGCCAGGCCGGGCTGGATCGGAAAATCGATGGCGAACGTGTAGCCCTCGCGCGGAAAGGAGAGCATCCCCTGCTCCGGGCCGAGCTTCTTTAGCACGTTGAGGAAAGGCAGGAGGCCGCTGCCGGCGATGCGGTCGAGGATCGGCCTCATCCGCGCCGCGCCGTCCTCGAGGGGCACCACGAACTGGTACTGGGTGAAGCCCCGCCGCCCGTACCCACGCTTCCACTCGCCGATCGCGTCGAGGGGGTAGAAGAACTTCTCGTAGTGGGCGATCGCCGCGCCGCGAGCTTGTACCTGGTGGATCACCAGGTTGAGCAGCCGCAGGGTCAGCGGGTTGAGCGCGAGCTCGGGCAGCTCGAAGGGCACCACCACCGGCGACGGGGGGCTGACCCGCAGCGGCTTTCCCCGCTTGCGTGGCGGAAGATCGTCGAGGCTGGCGTGGTCTCCGACCGTGAGCACGCCCCGCCCTTGCCGATCGCCGGTGGCGAGGGGATCGATCCAGGCCACCGAGTAGGGGAAGCGCGCGTCGACCTCGTCGAAGGCGGCGAGGAGCTCGTCGAGGTCTCCGACCTCGATCGCTTCCTGCTGAAAGAACGTCGTCTCGACGCGACGCAGGCGGATCGTCGCGGTGAGCACCACACCGAGCAAGCCCAGCCCGCCAAAGCTGGCCCAGAAGAGGTCGGCGTGATCATCGCGGCTGGCGCGCACGACGCTGCCGTCGGCGAGCAAGGTGGTGAACGACTCGACGCAGCTGGAGAAGCAGCCGTCGACGTGATGCGCCTTGCCGTGGACGTCGTTGGCGATGCAGCCACCCACGGTGACGAACTTGGTCCCCGGGGTGACCAGCGGGAAGAAGCCTCGTGGCGCGAAGTCGTCGATGATCTGGCGCAGGCTGACGCCCGCCTCGCAGGTCAGAAGCCCCGTCTCCTCGTCGAAGTCGAGGTAGCGATCGAGGCCCGTGAGGTCAAGCACGAGGCCGCGCTCGCTGATCGCCTGATCACCGTAGCTACGGCCGAGGCCGCGGGCGATCACGCCCGCGGAGCCAAGCCAGCGCGAGATCTCACCGGGCGCTCCTGGGCGACGGACCTCACAATCGACGCGTGGATAGTTTCCCCAACCAGAGAGGTTCTGACGTGCCATAGGATGGTGGTAATGCAGAAAGGCCACCCGTTGCCAGGGAAAAAGCTGCCCGACGCGATCGTCGCCCACTTGCGTGAACGTGCGAAAGAGCTCGGCTTCGCGCGTCTCGGCGTCGCCCCGGTGACGCCGGTCGCCCGAGGCCGCGCGGCGCTCGAGCGCTGGCTGGCACGCGGCGAGCATGGCGAGCTCGGCTATATGGCCCGTGAGCCTCGAGACCGCGCCGCGCCGCTGCAGCTGCTGCCCTCGGCCCGCGCGGCGATCGTCGTCGTAGCCTGCTACGCCCGGCCGAGCGCCGAGGCGCCGCTCGCGGCGAGTCAGGGGCGCGTGGCACGCTACGCCCGAGGACAGGACTACCACCGCGTTCTGCGCGAAGGCCTCGCCGCCCTCGCCGATTGGCTGAACGACCAGCTCGGCGGTCACGAGCTCGAGCATCGCGCCTGCGTCGACACCGCGCCGCTCCTCGAACGCGAGCTGGCGATGGCCGCCGGTGTCGGCTTCATCGGCAAGAACACGATGCTGCTCACGCCAGGTGTGGGCTCCTACACCGTGCTCGGCGTGCTGCTGACCTCGGCACCGCTGCCCGCAGACAGCCCCGCAGACGCGCGCTGCGGCAGCTGCAGGCTCTGCATCGACGCCTGCCCTACCGCGGCCCTCGCCACCGACGGCTATCGCCTCGACGCCCGTCGCTGCGTCTCCTATCTGACGATCGAGCGCGCTGGCCCCTTCGACGACGCGCTCGACCCCGACGGCTCGCTGCGCCGCGGCTCTGGGAGCTGGGTCTTCGGCTGCGACGACTGCCAGCAGGTCTGCCCCTACAACCGCCCCACCCGGCGCTCCGACGCCATCCCCGTCGATCCACGCCTCGACGCCAGCGCCCACCTGGCGACCCTCGACCTGGCGCAGCTGCTCACGCAGCGCAGCGGCGACTACCGGCGGCTGGTGCGAGGCAAGGCGCTCGGTCGCACGTCGCGACCGCAGCTGGCAAGAAACGCCGCCTTCGCCGCGGGCAATCGGCTGCGCGAGGGCAGCCGGCCCGAGCTCGTCGTGGCGCTCGAGGAGGCGAGCGAGAGCCCCCGTGAGGAGGTCAGCGCAGCGGCGCGCTGGGCGCTAGAGCAGGCGCATGAGCGCGACGACCGCTGAGCGAGCCCATCCGATGGATCGCGGGCGTGGATCCGTTGGATCCAGGTCGACGCGGGCGGCGGGGGCTTGGGGTGGACTCGAGCGCAACCCGAGAGAGGCGAGCCGCGCGTTGTTCTGCCTCAGAGTACCCCTACACATTCGGGACCGAGCCGGGTGCTGAGCTGCCGAGCCTCTTGGGTAGCCGAAGACATGAGCCATACGGGTGGTATGGCGAGCTCTCTGATGCCTCGAGCAGCCGGCAGTGCTGTGCCCGGCGATGGGAGGCATATGTAGGGGTGCTCTTCAAGCGCGTCGATCCGCCCACACCCTCTAGCGTACGCCCTCCGGATCCGATGAGCGCCGTGCGCGCCACCTTGGCGTCGCGCGTCGTGGATCTCGTCGCGAGATCCGGCGCGCGGCCTCGCGCGGATCCGCCCATGACCGCCTCGGGGGGCCGCGGGCAGCCCACCGCGAGGATCGCGTAGGCTCAGCAGAGCGCCGCCGCAGATCGCCCCGCGCAAGAAGTCAACTTTTCGCAAACAGCCAATACGCCGGCTCTCAGGCGATTTCCCGGGAGTGCAGAAAATTGATCAGGGCCAAGAGGCGCCCCTATAATCTTTGACGTCGAACGGATCCAACGGCCCTCGGCGGGCGACAGCGACGAGCTGTCGTTTCGGAGTGTCGAGCTGTCGGTGGCCATGGCAATACGACGAATCAGGAGCCGCAAGGCGGTTTGGTTTGGCGCCCGCTCGCCACACAGACAAATCCCATATGCAGCACCCAACCAAGCGATTAACCCAGGTCTGTTTCTCCACGTCTCGCCCGCGCCGCACCACGGTGCAGACGGTCGAGACCCATGATCCACCTGACGATTGTCCTGACGCGAGCGGCGACGCGAATGTCGACAACGAGATCCAGAACGCGAACGTCGACAACGAGACCCAGAAGCCGCGCCGCCGGGCTGGATCGACCGCGACACGTCTCGGCGGTCGCGCGCTGCCGCTCGGTCCGGCGCTTCGGATCCAACAGGCTCAAGGGCTGACGCAGCGGCTGATGCGCCGCCTCGGCCACGGCAGCCTGGATCTCGCGCTGACAGACAACCGATCCGTGATGATCACGGTCCGGCGCGACGCGCCGCGCCGGCACTACGACGTCCGGGTGCACCATCTCTTCTGCGACGCGCCGGAGGAGATCGTCGACGCCCTGGCCCGCTACATCGTGCTCGACGATCGCAAGGCCTCCCGCGCCCTCGGCCGCTACATCGATTTCAACGACCACCGCATCCGCGAGCCCAGCGAAGACTCCAAGGCCGCCCGTCGCGAGGTCCAGCTGCGCACCGAAGGCAAGCATCACGATCTCCAAGCGACCTTCAACGTGCTCAACGAGCGCTACTTCAAGGGCGAGGTCTCGGCCGGGATCACCTGGGGCCGGAACGCGGCGCGAGGCAAGGCGCGCAGCAGCGTGCGGCTGGGGAGCTACACCGTCGAGGAGCGGCTGATCCGCATCCACCCGGGCCTTGACCAGGGCTGGATTCCGCCAGTCTATCTCCAATGGGTCGTCTTTCACGAGATGCTTCACGCCGTGCTGCCGATCCCCACCGTCAACGGCCGCCGCCAGTTTCATACCCGAGCGTTCAACGAGGCCGAGGCCCGCTTCGAGGGCATCGCCGAGGCGCGCACCTGGGAACACCGCCACCTGCCCCAGCTGCTGCGGATCTGACGAGCTGTCCACTTGCCTGCGAGCACCCATTGCCTCAACAATGCTCTCCACTCGCGAGGAAGAGCGTCATGCAGAAAAACGCTGGTACGCAGGCCTTCGACGACGAGCTGCGCAAGCTGCTCGCGTCACGCCACGCGATCATCTACGTCCAGACCTACGAGGAGGAGCGGCTCGAGCGGGCCCTCGACAGCCTCGCCGCCCGGGCCTTCTCGCAGCCGATCCCCTTCGTCACCTGGTCTGTCACCGAGGGGCTCTGCTTCGCCGACGAAGAGCCGCTGCCGAACACCAACGAGCCGCTCGCGGCGCTGGACGCCGTGCTCACCCACCCCAAGACCGCGCTCTTCTTCTTCCGCGACCTGCACCGCCACTACGAGGACCCCCAGGTGGTGCGTCGACTGCGCGACGTCTATCGCGCGCTGCGACGCAGCTACAAGGCGCTCTTCCTCTCCGGCCCCGAGCTGCGGATCCCCCGCGAGCTCGAAAAAGAGGTCATCGTCATCGATCTACCGATGCCCACGATGGAGGAGCTCGACGAGGTCTTTCAGGAGGTCGCAGGGGGCATGAAGGGCCTGGCTGTGGAGCTCGGAGAGCACTACGATAAGCTCCTCCGCGGCTCCCTCGGTCTCACCGAGGACGAGGCGCGAGGCGCCTTCACCAAGCTGTTGGTGGGCAAACGGAGCGTCGGACCGTCTATCATCGACAGGCTCTACGAGGAGAAGCGCCAGATCGTGCGCAAGGAGGGCATCCTCGACTTCATCCCACCGCGGATCAGCCTCGACGACATCGGCGGGCTCGAGAACCTCAAGGACTGGCTACGCCAGCGCCTCGGCTTCTTCACCCGCGAGGCCAAAGACTTCGGCCTCGAGCCGCCCAAGGGGCTGCTCGTCACCGGCATCAGCGGCTGCGGTAAGTCGATGGCCGTGCAGGCGATCAGCAGCTACTGGCAGATGCCGCTGATCCGGCTCGACATGAACCGGATCTACGCTGCCCTCGCCGGCACCCCGGAGCGTACGCTGGAGCGCGCGATCCAGATCGCCGAGGCGATCGCCCCCTGTGTGCTCTGGATCGACGAGATCGAGACCGCGCTGGTCGGCACCGACGGCGAAGGCGCAAA
>PDPC01000221.1 GCA_002747355.1 Pseudomonadota bacterium
CGAGCCGCATGCGCGCGACGTCGTGCGAAAGATGCTGCACTGGTACTGCTATGAGCACCATCACAGCGGCATCGCCATGCTCACGCCGGCGCAAGTCCACCTGGGCCTCGCCGACGAACTGCTCCAGCGGCGCCATGAGGGGAAGCTCGCCTACTACCACCGGCATCCCGAGCGCTTCATCAACGGGCCACCAAGGCTCGAGAGCCTACCTGCCGAGGTCTGGATAAATCGACCGGAGAACACGGTCGAGGCGATGGCTTCCATCGCCTCTAACCGGCCCACCGACGAACAAGGGCTCGCGGTCAAGGCTCGCGAAGCGACGGCGAAGCCGCTCGGCCTTGACAGCGCGACCTTGCTCGTCGACTCGAGCTGTCGAGAAGGAGTGATAGGACACTAAACTTGCTCGGCGCGTGTCTCAAACGCCTTGACAGGCATCGCCACGAAGATCCAGGTGCTCGACGACCACGAGCTCGCGGCGGGAAAGCTCGCGGCGCTCCTCGCCCGCGGGGCCAGCCGGACCTCTTCGACGCGCGACAGCTCCTCGCGGAGGATGTCTTCGACCCGGACAAGCTACGCCTCGCCTTTGTCGTCTACGGCGGCATCAACCGTGTGGACTGGCGCGAGGTTTCGGCCGACACGGTGACCACGACCGTGGACGACGTGAAGCGCCAGCTCCTGCCGATGCTGCGCCAGGACATTCGTCCAGCACCGTCGGACGTCGAGTGCTGGACGAGCGATCTCATCACGGAGACCCGCGCGCTTCTCTCCGCGGTGCTCCCGCTAGCGGACCACGAGCTCGCGTTCCTCGACCGCCTCAACGGTCAGGGCGAGATCGAGGCGTCGCTGCTCACCTCGGAGGCCGACCTGCAGCAGCGCATCGAGACAAACCCCGGCCTGCAGTGGAAAGCACTGAACGTGAAGAAGCACATAGGTCGGGACTGAACCGGTGGGGCGATCGGACACGGAACTCCAGCGAGGCTTTAGTTTTGTGCACCGGTCTTGGTGTCCCACTCGCTGAGGCGACAGGCTCTACTCAGCTGAAGGCGTGGGCTCGGAGCCGCGCCGGAAGGAAATCTCCCGAGGCATGTCCCAGCGAGGAAATTGACCGGCTCTACTTCTTTAAAGCCCATCGCGACGGCGTGATCGTCGCCCACATCCTCTCTC
>PDPC01000220.1 GCA_002747355.1 Pseudomonadota bacterium
GTGGTGCCGTCGGGGCGGCGCCGGGTGCCTAGGGCGAAGTCCTCCTGGCCGTCGGCATTGCGCAGGCGGTACAGCATCAGATCGGTGCCGTCGTCCAGATTGAGGGAAAACCAATCCCAGCCCACTTGCTGGTCCGCCAGCGTGGAGGTGAAGATCTCCCGGTCCAGCCAGGCGCTGCCCACGACGGGCACCTCCTGACCGGCGCGCAGGACGGTGCCGCGCGTCCCCATGCGCGTGCGGCTGAAGTACAGGCTGCCCGCGTCGCCCTGCTGGGTCTTGGGGCTGAAGCCGCCTTCGCCGTGGAACAGGCGCGGGCGGGTGGGGGCGCATTGCAGCTCGTAGCGCAGGTTGCGGCGGTCGTCGCGCACCGTCAGGCAGAAGGTGCCCTCGCGATAACGCAAGGACCAGGCGGCGTCGGTTCCGGCGGGGGCGCGGACCCAGGCCAGGGTGGTGTCGCCCGCGGCGCCGAAGCCGCCCAGGAACGGGGTGGCGCGGTGGATGACCTCGCTGAAGACGTGCTTGCCGGTGGCGGGGTCGCCCATGGCCGCGTGGGCCATGACCAGGTCCGTGGGCGACCAGGCGCTGCTGTCGACAGGAGCGAGAGCGGGCGTCAGGCCGACGCGGAAGAAGGTGAGCTGGAAGCTGAGCGGGGCCGCCTCGGGATCATCCTGCGGCTGCAGATGACCGGTGATGTACCACCATTCGGTTTTGTAATCGGGATGGCGGGCCAGGTCGGCGGGAAACTGCCAGACGTAACCGGGAGCGGCGGATCGCCATTGGGGAGGCGACGCCCAAGCCATCGTCGCAAGCATGCAAAAAACCAGGAGACGCATCACAGGTTATCCCTCGTCAGTTGCTGAGGCCCCGCCAGATGGGCGCGCGAAGCCGGGTACAGGGCCGCCAGGGCCGAGGCGCCCATGACCAGCGCCACCTGCGTCAACAGATCCGCCACCGGCAAAGACGGGTTGATGGTCCACCCGAACCAGGTGCGGTTCACCACCAGAATCAGTAGGGCCGCCAGCCCCACCCCGCCCACCAGGCCCAGGCCCAGGCCGGCCACGCCCATGGCCACCCCCTCGCCCACGAAGAGCCGGAAAATCTGCCCCCGCGACGCGCCCAGGCTGCGCATCAGGGCCAGCTCGCCGGCCCGCTCTCGCGTCTG
>PDPC01000004.1 GCA_002747355.1 Pseudomonadota bacterium
GAGGAGGGCGCCTGCTGGTAGCAAGCAACCGACGAGCAACAACCGCTGTGATTTCGCAGACCAGCGCGGCGACGGGAGGTAAGTTGGTCAGCGCTCTAGGCTTGCCGCTGCTGATCGCTCGAGGTGTCAGACGCGTGACCGTGATCAGTCAGCCCTTTCACGCTCAGCGCGCCGCCTTCAACCTGCGGGTCGCCGCACGCCAGGCCCGCTGGGCTCTCGAGCTCGAGCTGCTTCCGGCCGTCCTCCCGCCGGTTCACGATCGTTGGCGCTGGGCTGCGGCGGAGATGATCAAGCTCTTCTCCGACGCTGCCTGTCGAGTCGCACCAAGTCTATCAGGTCTACTTCAGCGCTGGTTCTGGTGAGCTACATCACACCTTTGGCAGCGGTTTTTGCTTGAGTTTTCTAGCCTTGGTTGTTAAGAAGTCTTTATCGTCGAGGTGAGGTCGGGTTGAGGCTATCTGCGTAGGGCGGAAACCGTTCGAGGGGAGACTTCAAAGACGCGTGCCATGGCGCGCGGCCTCGCTCGACGCCAGTTGCAGAAAGCAGTATCTATGACGTTTCCACCAGTCCTCGAGGGCTCTGGCAGTACAAAGAGCGCGCACGATCAGGACAACGATAGCGATCTCATGCGGGCTGGCAGGATGCGACGTCCGCGTCTGCCCCTCCACCGGCCTGTCCAGATCTCCACATCTCATGGGATGGCGATCGCCGAGCTGCTCGACATCGGCGAGGACGGTCTTCGGTTACGCAGCAGTCGCCCGCTCGACGTCGACGACGCGGTGCAGGTCCACGTCGCGCTGCCCCCGGTGGGCAGTCACGCCTCGCGACGATGCACCCTAGAGGCCCGGGTCGTCGGGTGCACGGGGCCGCTCTGCAACCTGCTCTTCACCGACCCCGAGCGCACGAGGCCACACATTCGTGCGCTGGTGCAGCGAGAGACCGCCTCCCGCTAAGCTCCATGCCCCCGACGCTGGCGTTGCAGCTCTCGGACGGGAGAGATTGGAGCTTAAGATGTTGAAAGCAAAAGGGAATTTGTTTGGCCTCCGCTCACATGGAGAGGCGGCGGAGAGCGTAAGCTGACTCACGTCTAGGTCTCTCCGAGCGTTGACCCACGGCAGGATCTGCGCTAGACCGTGACATTCGCTTTTTTGTTCCGATATCCATCGGTTAGCACCAATCGGCAGCAGTTGTTCGGGGCGCTGTTCGGCGCGTCGGAAGAAGACCTCGGCGGGGCGTCGCGACCACCCGAAGACGCCCTGCGAAAGCCAGCGAAAGCCACAGACCCTCAGGGCCAAAGAAGCAACCCATGTCCGACCGCGAAGCGCCACCCGAAGAGCCTACAGCACCTGCTACCTCCGCCGACTCACCGCGGCTAGAGCGCACCAGCATCGTCAACGAGATGCGCTCGTCGTTCATCGACTACGCGATGAGCGTGATCATCTCACGCGCGTTACCCAACGTGCGCGATGGTCTCAAGCCCGTCCATCGGCGCGTGCTCTACGCGATGCAGCAGCTGCGCAACACCTTCACCCAACCCTACAAAAAGTCGGCTCGTGTCGTCGGCGACGTGATCGGTAAATACCATCCGCACGGCGACCAATCCGTCTACGACGCCCTGGTGCGTATGGCGCAGGAGTTCTCACTGCGCTACCCGCTGGCCGACGGGCAGGGCAACTTCGGCAGCATCGACGGCGATCCCCCGGCGGCGATGCGTTACACCGAGGTCCGGATGTCTCGCGCTGGTGGCGACATGCTGGCCGACATCGAGCAAGACACCGTCGACTGGTCTCCTAACTACGACGAAAAAGAGCTCGAGCCCGACATCCTGCCCACGCGCATCCCGAACCTCCTCGTCAACGGCGCGCAGGGCATCGCCGTCGGGATGGCGACGAACATCCCGCCGCATAGCCTGCGCGAGGTGATCGACGGCACCATCGCCCTGATCAAGAACCCGCAGATCGAGCTCCCCGAGCTGATGGAGCTGATCCCGGGGCCCGATTTCCCGACCTACGGGACGATCTACGGTCGCTCCGGTATCCGCCAGGCCTATGAGACGGGACGCGGCTCGATCACCGTGCGCGCCGAGACGAGCGTCGAGGAGATCGGCAAGAAGCAGGCGATCATCGTCACCGAGCTGCCCTACCAGGTCAACAAGGCCAGGTTGCTGGAGAAGACCGCCCAGCTGGTCAAAGACAAGCGCCTGATGGGCATCAGCGATCTCCGCGACGAGTCCGATCGGCGCGGCATCCGGATGGTGTTCGAGCTCAAGCGCGACGCCACCCCAGAGGTGGTGCTCAACCAGCTCTACAAGCAGACCCAGCTGCAAGACTCCTTCGGCATCAACATGGTCGCCATCGTCGACGGGCGGCCAGAGGTGCTGACGCTGAAGAACGCGCTGCACCACTTCGTGGAGCACCGGCGAGACATCGTCACCCGCCGCTCGATCTATCAGCTCCGTGAAGCGAAGAAGCGCGAGCATATCCTCGAAGGCTTGCAGATCGCCCTGGATAACCTCGACGAGGTGATCCAGCTGATCCGCAGCTCGGCGGGGCCGGCGGAGGCCCGCACCGGCTTGATGAGCCGCTTCGCGCTCTCCGAGGCGCAGGCGCAGGCGATCCTCGACATGCGCTTGCAGCGGCTGACGGGCCTCGAGCGCGACAAGATCCTCGCCGAGCTGGCCGAGATCCGCGAGCGCATCGCTTTTCTGCAGCGGCTGCTCTCCGACGAGGAGGAGCTGCTCAAGGTGGTGGTGGAGGAGCTCGAGGAGGTGCGCGAGAAGTACGGCGACGATCGGCGCACGCGGATCGTCGACGCCTCCGGTGAGATCGCGATCGAAGACCTGATCGCCGACGAGGAGATGGTCGTCACGGTCTCGCACTCGGGCTACATCAAGCGCGCGCCGAGCGATGAGTACCGCGCCCAGAAGCGCGGCGGTAAAGGCGTGTCGGGGATGAACACCCGCGACGAGGACTTCGTGCGGGAGCTCTTCATCGCTCATACCCACGACATGATCATGATGTTCACCAACACCGGGCGGGTCTACGTCAAGCGGGTCTACGAGATCCCGCGGGCGGCGCGCTCTGCTCGGGGCAAGGCGATCGTCAACCTGCTGGAGCTGCGAGAGGACGAACGCGTCGACCAGATGCTCGCGCTCAAGGAGATCGCCGAGGGCTCGTTCCTCGTGATGGCCACGCGCAACGGCACGGTGAAGCGCACGGCGCTGACAGACTTCACCAACATCCGCTCGGTGGGGATCATCGCGATCGACATCGAGGAGGGCGACGAGCTGATCGACGTCCGCCTCACCGATGGGCAACAGGAGATCCTGCTCTGTACCCGCCACGGGATGGCGATCCGCTTCCGCGAAGACGCCGTGCGGCCGATGGGGCGCACGGCGCGCGGTGTGCGCGGCGTCAAGCTCGAGGACGGCGACAGCGTCGTGGGCATGGCCGTAATCGATCCGGGCAACGAGCTGGCCAGCGTCGTCACCGTCTGTGACCGCGGCTATGGCAAGCGCACGGCGGTCAGCGAGTTTTCCACGCAGAACCGCGGTGGCAAGGGGGTGATCGCGATCAAGACCTCGGAGCGCAACGGGCCGGTGGCGGGGTCGCGGGTGGTGATCGACGGCGACGAGCTGATGATCATCGCCAACTCGGGGCGCGTGATCCGCATGCCGGTGGCCGGCATCCCGACGATAGGTCGCAACACCCAGGGCGTCACGCTCTTCCGCCTCGCGGACGACGAGCAGGTCGTCGGCGTGGAGCGCCTCGCGGAGCGCGAGGACGAAGACGTGAGCGAGGATGGGGGCGACGCCAGCGGTGGCGCAGCTGAGGGCGACGATGGTGGCGAGGCGTTGGCCGTCGAGAGCATGGCTGTCGAGCCGGAGAGCGTCGCCTCTACATCCGAGAGCGCCGTAGAGAGCGTCACCGCTGACGAGACCACCGCTGACGAGACGACGGGGAGCGAGGAAGGTAGCGAGGAGCGGTCATGACCGATGCGACGACCTACACACATTCGCGGGAGCTGCAAGCCCGCGCCGAAGAGGTGATCCCCGGTGGCGTAAACAGCCCGGTGCGCGCCTTTCGGTCGGTCGGTGGCGATCCGCTCTTCATCGACCGCGCGCGGGGTAGCCGGGTCTGGGACGTCGATGATAACGACTACATCGACTACATCGGCTCCTGGGGCCCGATGATCCTTGGTCATGGCCACCCGGCGACGCTGGCCGCGATCACCGAGGCGATCCAGAAGGGCGTTGGCTTTGGCGCCTCGACGGCCGGCGAGGTGAGCTTCGCAGAGACGATCGTTCGGCTGATGCCCTCGATCCAGCGCGTGCGGCTCGTCAACAGCGGTACGGAGGCGTGCATGAGCGCCGTCCGCGTCGCTCGCGGCTACACCAAGCGCGATCGGGTGATCAAGGTCGCCGGCGGCTACCATGGCCACGCTGATTACCTGCTGGTTCGCGCAGGCTCTGGCGCCGAGACGCTGGGGATCCCAGACTCGGCCGGTGTACCCGCTGGCGCTGCCCAAGACACGCTCGTGGTGCCCTACAACGATCTCCACGCGATGCGCGCGGTCTTCTCCGAGCAGGGCGAGCGGGTCGCCGCGATTCTGATCGAGCCGGTGGCGGGCAACATGGGTTGCGTGCCACCCCAGCCCGGTTACCTCGAGGGGCTACGCAAGCTCTGCGACACCCATAAAGCGCTGCTGATCTTCGACGAGGTGATGACCGGCTTCCGCGTCGCCCTTGGCGGCGCCCAGGAGCGCTACGGCGTCACACCGGACCTCACCTGTATGGGGAAGGTCATCGGCGGCGGGCTGCCGCTGGCCGCGTACGGTGGCCGCGCCCACATCATGGATCAGATCGCCCCCCTCGGGCCGGTCTACCAGGCCGGCACGCTCTCTGGAAACCCGCTGGGGGTGGCCGCTGGCATCACCACCCTCGAGGCGCTGGAGCGCACTGATCCCTACGCCCGGCTCGAGGCCCTCGGCCTGCGTCTGGCCGACGGCCTGCGCCAAGCGGGCAGCGACGCGAAGATCCCGCTGTGGGTCAACCAGGTCGGCTCGATGATCACGGCGTTCTTCTGCGAGGGGCCAGTGATCGATCTCGCGACAGCACAAACGAGCGACCTCGAGCGTTTCGGCCGCTACCACCGTGAGATGCGCGACCGCGGCGTCTTTTTGCCACCATCTCAGTTCGAGGCTCTCTTTATCTCAGCTGCCCACAGCGAGGCGGACATCGATCGGACGATCGAGGTCGCCGCCGCGATCATGTCCGGCTTCTAACCGAGATCATTCAACGATCGCCGCAGCGCGGCATTTGTCCTGCCCCCTCTCTGATGGTCTCCCCGATGGTGCACAGCGTCATTTTCGCCTATCTCTTCGATATGGCTCGCTTCCCCACCGCCTTCGTTTTTGCTCAGGCGCGTTGACCCGTTCCTAGGGCCGTGCTATCAGCCTCGAGATATCGCCTACAAAGGCTTGCGTGAACCGATGAACGGTGACGCGACGATGGAGGGTGACGACGGGAGGAAGAGCTGGGGCATCGCGCTGAGCTACAGCGCCATGGGGATCGAGCTGGCGATCGGCATCGTCGGCGGATACCTCTTCGGCGAGTGGCTCGACGCACGCTATGACACCAAACCCATCCTGATGCTGTCGATGCTTGGGCTGGGGGCGGCCGCTGGCTTCGTCTCGCTGATCCGAACCACCGCGCGCATCAACCGTCGCTTAGAGGCTGAAGAAGAGGACCGAGACCAGAGGGATCGAGACCAGAGGGATCGAGGCCAGAGGGATCGAGACCGATAGGCAGTACCAAATCGTGTCGCGCTGCGTAGATGTAAGCGAAGTTCGAAGCATGAAGCGTTCTTTCAGTCGGTGTGCCCCACGGAGACGCTTCCCGCCCCACAGAGCCGACGATAGCCGTATCTAGATCGAAGTCGTACCAAGGATCAACGTCGAGATGCCCCGCATTCACCCCATCGAGAGGCTCGCAGCCGCCCTGGTCGTCATCGTGGCCGGGCTGTCGCTAGCCTTCGCCACCACGCGCTTCACGCTCGGTGTGGCGATCGGCGGGGTCTTGTCCGTGGTCAACTTTTACGCGCTCCGGACCTTGATGCGAGGCCTGAGTCAGTCCAAGCATCCTCCTCGTCAAGCGATGCTCGCCCTTCTGCTGATGCTGAAGTTTGGGGTGATGGGTGTCGCCATCTTTCTTCTGATCAACTACGCGCCGCTGGCTCCCAGCGGTATGCTCCTCGGTGTCTCGATCGTGGTCGTTTCGATCCTGATCGAAGGCTTCCGCATCGCCGCGCGCGGCGGATCCGAGGGCATGCTGGGCGGAAGCATGAGCGGTGCTCACGAGCAGGACGTCGAAAATGGGCGACCATAGCAGCTGGTTTCACTACCTGCCCGGGTACCAGAACCTCAAGGCCTACGCGGCGCACTACCTGCAGCGGCAGGCGATGACCGACTCGCTGCCCACGCACTTCACGATCATCCATATGGTGATCGCCGCGCTGGTAGCGCTGATCCTGATCGTCGCTTCGGTGATGTACATCGGCCGCTTGCGCCGCAACCGACTGGTCCCCGAGAAGGGCTTCGGGCTGCGCAATCTCTTCGAGATGATCATCGACGCCACGCTGAGCATCGGCGAAGGCGTGATGGGCAAGAAGAACGCCGAGCGCTTCCTGCCGCTGATCGGCACCTTCGTCTTCTTCATCCTGCTAAACAACCTGATGGGCTTGGTCCCGGGGCTGTTGCCGGCCACGGATACGCTGAAGACCAACCTCGCGCTCTCCGGGCTGGTGCTCTTGGTGACCCACGCCATTGGGTTCAAGACCCACGGCGCGGGCTGGCTGAAGCATTTCGTTGGGCCGATCCTGTGGCTTGCCCCGCTGCTGATCATCATCGAGTCGCTCACCCATCTGGTGATCCGCCCCGGCTCCCTCGCCCTTCGTCTGATGGGCAACATGTTCGCCGACCACAAGCTCTTGGGCACGATCATCATGCTCGTGCCGGTGCTGGTGCCGCTGCCCTTCTACGTACTGGGTGTGCTGGTCAGCGTGGTCCAGACCTTGGTGTTTTCGCTGCTGGCGATGATCTACATCGGCGAGGCGGCCCAAGTACACGAGGCCCATTGATCACCGCTGCGTTTGGTTTCTGAATCGACCTTCGAGTCGCAACGAAACGATAGAGACAGTTTTACCGATCCGCCCAACCCCGCAGGCTTGAGTCACGGATCAGAAGGAGTCCCAAAATGGTCAATCGCAAGTTCAAGTTGGTCTTCTCGGCGCTGTCGGCCCTCGTCGTGATGCTGATCAGCGGCGTCGCCCTCGCCGCCAATGGCGCGGCGGACAACGCCTTCACGATGAAGGCCTTCATCGGTATCGCTACCGGTCTGGGTATCGGCATCGCCGCCTTCGGTGGCGCCCTTGGTCAGGGCAAGGCTGCCTCCGCGGCGCTCGAGGGTATCGCTCGCAACCCGGGCGCCTCGTCGAAGATCTTCACCCCGATGATCCTCGGCCTCGCGCTGATCGAGTCGCTGGTCATCTACGCCCTCGTCATCTCCTTCATGCTGCTCGGCAAGCTGTAAACAACCTCCCCTCCGTCTTGGAAGGTGTGGGGAACCTCTTAGATATCGTCGGGAGACCACCCTGGCAGGGTCTGGCGGCCGTCATCTGGGGGCGCGAGGTCGTCGCCCTCGTCGTCACCAGGTCTGGAGGTTGGTAAGATCGTCGCCGTTGGCGCGTCTTGCGCCAGCTCCTGCTCGGCGTCCGAAGACGCCGGCTTAGGAGCACCCCGACGCCTTCCTCCCGACGCCGAGTACAGCACTGCCAGCCGCTTTTGAGGCCTCAGAGCGTTCGCCGTACCACCCATATGGCTCATGTCTTCGGCGACGACATCGGCTCGGCAGCTCAGCACCCGGCTCGGTCCCGAATAGGTGGGGGTGCTCCTAGAGCGCTGACCAACGTCCCTTTCGTCGCCGCGCTGGTCTGCGACATCACAGCGGTTGTCGCCCGTCGGTTGCGTGCGACCAGCAGGCGCCCTCCTCGCTCCGACGCCGTGATTCCGCATCCTTCGCGCGGCTCGGTCCGGTAAGCGGATCAGCGCTCTAGCCGAGCGCTTGCCCCGGTAGGTCGTCTGTGGGGCGTCGAACTCTTGCTCGGCGACGGTCGGCAGCAGCTGGGTTCCGAGCGGCTCGGTGGGGTCCTCGTCGTCGAACTCGTCGTGGGAGGGTGTTTCGGTCTGCACCACATGAAGGGCTTCGGTGGGCGTGACGCGCTGGCGCTGCGGGCCGATTTGATTGCGCTCGGCCGCCACGAGCAGGGCCTCGAGCTCGTCGGTCAGCGAGCGGACATCTCCCTTGTTTTCCGGACTCTGGTCGTCGTTGAGGTACTGCGCGAGCAGATCGTCGACGTCCACGCCTTCGCGCTTCCCACCCGTCGCCGTCGGTGGTTTCCATTCGAACATCCTAGACTCAATCGACGGATCGTGTCGTGGATTGAGTCGAAGGGCTATTCGAAGCGGCCGGTGACCGAGAGGAAGGTCATCTTGTCGTTGGTCTGGCGCAGGCGATTGGTGAGGATCCGCACCATCTTCCATAGGAGATCAACGGCCAGGGTGCGGTCGACGAACATCAGCCGCTCCATCTCCTGCTTGTTGACCACGTAGAGGCGGCTGGACTCATGCCCCTTGGCGTCGGCGGAGCGCGGAGAGCCGTCGATCAAAGACATCTCGCCAAAGGCCGAGCCCGTTCGTAGCACGGCCAGCGCCTCCTCGCCCATGCCTGGCACCGTGCGGCTGATCCGGATCGCGCCGTCGAGCACCAGGTAGACCTTGTCGCCGCTGTCTCCCTCGCGGAAGACGAAGTCGTTACGCTTGACGTCGATCACCGATCCAGAGCGCGCCAGGCGGAGCAGGAGAGCTTCCGAAAGGCCCGTAAAGAGGGAGCTTTCTCCTAGCCGTGCGGCGAGCTCGGCGTCATCACCCCGGGGATCACCCTGGGTATGCTCGTGTGTGTGTTGCGCCTGGCTCTCGCTCATGTGGACTGCCCTTCCTCGCACAGGGCGGCAGAAGAAAGCAGCCGCCCCATACACTCAGCGCCTCACCCCGCCTGCTCGGCGAGCCAGCGCTCGGCGTCGAGCGCCGCGGCGCAGCCGGTGCCGGCCGCCGTTACCGCCTGACGATAGATAGGATCGATGCAATCGCCACAGGCGAAGACGCCCTCGACGGACGTAAAGGTCCGCCCCGGCGCGACCTTGATATAGCCGTTCTCATCGAGCTCGAGGTGGCCTTCAAGGAACGTGGTGTTCGGCGTGTGTCCGATCGCGACGAACATCCCATGGCAAGCCAGCTCGCTGACGTCGTCGGTCTCGAGGTTTTTGACCTTCACGCCGGTCACGCCGCCGGCCTGCGGATCGCCGAGCACTTCGGTGACCGTGGCGTCCCAGATGACCTCGATCTTTTCGTTGTCGAGCGCGCGTTGCTGCATGATCTTCGAGGCGCGAAACTCGTCGCGCCGGTGGATGATCGTCACCTTGCTGGCGAAACGCGTCAAGAACGTCGCCTCCTCCATCGCCGAGTCGCCGCCGCCGATCACCACGACCTCTTTGCCGCGGTAGAAGAAGCCGTCGCAGGTCGCGCACGCCGAGACGCCGTAGCCCATCAGCTTGGTCTCGCTCTCGAGGCCAAGGTAGCGGGCCGAGGCGCCCGTGGAGACGATCACCGCGTCGGCCGTGATCTCTGTGTCCGCGTCCACCGTGAGCTTGAAGGGCCGCTTCGAGAAGTCGACCTTCTCGACCTGGCCGGTGAGGAACCTGGTCTCGAAGCGCTCGGCCTGCTTGCGGAAGAGCGTCATCATCTCCGGGCCCATTACCCCCTCGGGGAAGCCTGGGTAGTTTTCGACGTCGGTGGTGATCGTCAGCTGGCCGCCGGGTTGGATGCCCTCGATCACCAGCGGCGACAGCTCCGCCCGCGCGGTATAGATCGCTGCCGTGTAGCCCGCGGGGCCTGTTCCGATGATCACAACCTGAGCGTGGTTTTCCGACATGCTCGCGTCACTCCTTGCTCTTCGCCGACAGCCCTGTGCTGCCGCGGCTCCCTTGGGACACCTCAGCGCGGGGCAGCGTTACGCGCCGTGAGAATACACAGCGGACTGCTCGGCGACCAGTGGCTCCCATGCGATGGAGCGGGTTGGCCAGCGGCGAACACGCTGCTAGAGCGCTGACCAACGTCCCTCCTGTCGCCGCGCTGGTCTGCGACATCACAGCGGTTGTCGCTCGTCGGTCGCGTGCGACCAGCAGGCGCCTTTCTCGCTCCTACGCCGTGATTCCGCATCCTTCGCGCAGCTCGGTCCGGTAAGCTGATCCGCGCTCTAGCGAGTCTCCATCTATTCGACGGTGACGGACTTGGCGAGGTTACGCGGCTGATCGACGTCGGTGCCGCGGAGGTCGGCGATGCGGTAGGCCAGCATCTGCAGCGGTAAAACGGTCAAGAGCGGCTGCAGCTCGGGGCGGACGTCGGGGATCTGGATCACGTCATCGACCTTGTCGCCGATATCGAGGTCGCCGCGGGAGGCGATCGCGATCACCTTGCCCTGACGGGCGCGCACCTCGGCCAGGTTGTTGATGATCTTCTCGTAGCCCGAGCCACGAGGAGCGATCACGACCACAGGGAGGTCTTCGTCGATCAGGGCGATGGGGCCGTGCTTCATCTCGCCGGCGGGGTAGCCCTCGGCATGGATGTAGGAGATCTCCTTCAGCTTGAGCGCGCCCTCGAGGGCGATCGGATAGTTGATCCCGCGGCCGAGGTAGAGGAAATCGCGGGCGTTGGCGTAGCGGCGAGAGATGACGTCGACCAGCGCGGCGTGGTCGAGAACCTCCTTCATCTGCTCGGGGATCGCCAGCAGATCGGCGATCAGGTCCTTGGCGTCGGCCTCCGAGAGGCACCCGGTGCGACGACCGAGGTGGATGGCGAGGAGCACCAGCGCCGAGAGCTGGGTCGTGAAGGCCTTGGTCGAGGCTACGCCGATCTCGGGGCCGGCGTGGGTGTAGAGCACGCCGTCGGACTCGCGAGCGATGGTCGAGCCGACCACGTTGCAGATTGAGAGTAGACGGGCGCCCTTGCGCCGCGCCTCACGCATCGCGGCGAGGGTGTCGGCGGTCTCGCCGGACTGAGAGATCGAGACCAGCAGGTCGTTGTCGCCGACCAGCGGATCACGATAACGGAACTCGCTGCCGAGATCGACCTCGACGGGGATCCTGGCCATGTTCTCGATCAAGAACTTGCCGACCAGCGCGGCGTGATAGGACGTGCCACAGGCGACGATCACCACCCGCCGCAGCTGCTCGATGTCGATCTCGAAGTCATCGATGAAGGCGTCGCCGGCTGTGGGCGAGACGCGATCGCGGATCGTGTCGGTGACGGCGCGCGGCTGCTCGTGGATCTCCTTGAGCATGAAGTGCTTGTGGCCGCCCTTTTCGGCCATCATCGCGTCCCACATGATCGTCTGCGGCTCGCGATCGACCGGCTTGCCGTCGAGATCGCAGATCGACACACCGTCAGCTCGCACCACGGCGATCTCTTGCTCTTCGAGGAAGATCATCTCGCGAGTGCGGCTGAGGATCGCCGGGATGTCGGAGGCGACGTAGTTGGCGTCGTCGGCGACGCCGAGGATCAGCGGCGCGTCATGGCGGGCGCAGATGATCTGGTCGGGCACGCCGTCGATCAGCACACCGATGGCGTAGGCGCCCTGTACACGCCGCAGCGCTGAGAGCACGGCCTTGAGCGCGTCCTGCTCCTCTTTGTAAGCGTCGTCGATCAGGTGGGCGACGATCTCGGTGTCGGTCTCCGACGAGAACTCATGGCCGTTGCTCTCGAGCTCGGAGCGCAGCGCGGCGTGGTTTTCGATGATGCCGTTATGCACCACGGCCACCAGGCCATACTTATGGGGATGCGCGTTCTGCTCGGTGGGCCGGCCGTGGGTCGCCCAGCGGGTATGGCCGATGCCGACGGTGCCGGCCGGTTTCTGGTCATCAAGAAGCTTCGACAGGTTGCTCAGCTTGCCTTCGCTGCGGACGATCTCGGTCTGGCCCCCGTCCATGATCGCCGTACCAGCCGAGTCGTAGCCGCGGTACTCGAGCCGACGGAGCCCATCGATCAGGATGTCGGAGCACTTCTCGGGTCCAACGTAGCCAACGATTCCACACATGCCGTATCCCTCTTGGTGTCGTGTTCTTGGGAGGAGTCGGAGCATAGCCGACGTGCTACCCCGACGCATCCGAAGATCACATCCCCGAGATGGGCCGAGGGTGCTAGATCTGCGACCCGAGGGTGTGTCCGCAATCCATACAGCCCGGGAGCTGCCACCGCGATGTCCACACCAGATCGACCCGCCGCCCTCGAAGGCCAGCTGCTGCAGCTCTTCGCGCCAGCCAAGATCAACCTCGCCCTACATGTGCTGGGGCGCCGCGACGACGGCTACCACGAGCTCGACAGCCTCTTTTTTCGGCTGAAGTGGGGGGATCGGCTCAGGGTGCGGCTGTGGCCGGCGCGGCAGCCGGAGGTCGTCTGCCGCTGCCCGCAGCAGCCCGAGCTCGCCGGCGCCGACAACCTGGCCGCGCGCGCGGCGCTGAGCTGGCTTTCGGCGCGACAGATCTCGGCGCGGGTCGAGATCGAGCTGGAGAAGGCGGTCTGGACGGCGGCGGGGCTCGGAGGTGGCTCGAGCGACGCGGCCGCCGTGCTCCGCGGGCTCGAGGCGTGCTTGGGGCAGGGCGCCGGACCCGGCCCGATGCTGCCAGAGCTGGCGCTGGCCTTGGGCGCCGATGTCCCCTTCTTCCTCGATCCCCGCCCCTCCCGCGTGCGCGGCATCGGCGAGCAGCTCACGCCGCTCGAGGGGCGAGGTCCCGAGAGGGTGGATGTCACCTTGGTCAACCCCAACCGACCTCTCTCCACGCCAGAGGTGTTTCGGGCGCTCGGCCTGAAGCGGGGAGCGCGCCTCGACCGCAGCGCTCCTCCCGCGCTACCGCTGGCGTTGCCGAGCACGATAGAGAGCCTCGCCGCTCTGGTGCACAATGATCTAAAGCGGCCAGCCACGGTGCTCTGCCCCGAGATTGTTGCCATGTGTCAGGCCCTCGACGAGGCGGGGGCGATCGGCAGCGGGCTCTCAGGCAGCGGTCCGACGGTCTTCGGGCTCTTTCCCACGCCCCTCGATGCGGCCCAGGCAGCCGAGACTTGCTCAACGATTCACGGGTTTTCGGCGATTTCGACCCAGCTCGCGGTCGCTTGACAGGGCATCGATGATCTCTTATATACCCGCGATATAGAGGCATGCGCGTGGGCTGGCAGGCCCATGAGCTGGTCCCCGTGAAGAGGTGATGGGGCGTCGACAAGCGGTAAGTCACGGGTTTTTGGTACCCGCATTCGCAGGTTCGAATCCTGCCGCCCCAGCTAGAACTCGTGAGCTTTGCTCACGATAGGTCGCTCGCGTAACGTCACCGTCGGTCTCTGTGGTGGCTGGCGACAGGTGGAAGCCAGCATGCTCAAAGCACTCGCGATCTTCAGCGGCAACGCCAATCGCTCCCTCGCCGAAGAGATCTGTCGCTATGTCGAGGTGCCCCTCGGCAACGCCAGCGTCTCGTCGTTCTCCGATGGTGAGTCCTTCGTCGAGATCGGTGAGAACATCCGCGGCGTCAACTGCTTCGTTGTCCAGCCGACCAGCACGCCGGTCAATCAGAACTTGATGGAGCTGCTGGTGATGATCGACGCGCTGAAGCGCGCCTCTGCGGGCTCGATCATCGCCGTCGTCCCCTACTTCGGCTACGCTCGCCAGGATCGGAAGGTCAAGCCGCGGACACCGATCTCGGCCAAGCTCGCCGCCGATCTGATCTCCGCGGCGGGCGCCGATCGGGTGCTCTCCATCGATCTCCACGCTGGCCAGATCCAGGGCTTCTTCAACATTCCCCTCGATCACCTCTTCGCGATGCCGGTGATGATCGACTACCTCCGTGACCGCTTGCGCGATCGCGACGTGGTGATCGTCTCGCCGGATGCTGGTGGGGTCGAGCGTGCGCGAGCCTACAGCAAGCGGCTCAAGGCCAGCCTCGCGATCATCGACAAGCGGCGCGACGCCCCCAACGTCAGCGAGGTGATGAACATCATCGGCGACGTCGACGGTAAGCACGCCGTGATCATCGATGACATGATCGACACGGCCGGCACGCTGACGCAGGCGGCGGAGGCGGTGATGAAGAAGGGCGCGACCAGCGTGATCGCCGCCGCGACTCACGCCGTCTTCTCGGGTCCGGCGCTGTCACGCATCGAGGCCTCCTGCATGGAGGAGGTGATCGTCACCAACTCGATCCCAGCCCAACCGCCTCAGGTGAGCGCGAGCGACGGCAACAACAAGATTAAGGTGCTCTCGGTGGCCAAGCTCCTCGGCGAGGCGATCAAGCGCATCCACCACGGGGATTCAATCAGCTCCCTGTTCATCTAAGAGAGTTCTATACGGTCTTATCTACGGACCGTGACGTTCACCGCGCCCAGGGGCGGATGGCTCCTGGACGCTCACATCGAGTGTGTTCAGATGGAAACTGAGATTGGCAAGCTGACGGCTGTCCGCCGCGTCAAGACGGGCAAAGGTAACGCGCGCAAGCTGCGTCGCGATGGCAAGATCCCGGCCGTGCTCTATGGCGAGGGTGGCGCGAGCGAGAACATCACGCTCGACCCTACCGTGATGCTCAAGGCGATGGATCCGGGCAAGGGCGGCAACACCGTCTTCGAGCTCGTCGTCGAAGACGGCGCGGAGAAGGTCACCCATAAGGTGATGCTGAAGGATTATCAGCGCGACACCCTGAAGGGTGACTGGCTGCATGTGGACTTCATCCGCGTCTCTGACGACACCGTCGTCCGTGTCGACGTGCCGCTGGTGACCCAGGGCACAGCCCCTGGCATCAAGCTCGGCGGCAAGCTCTACCAGGTCTTCCGCAAGCTGCCGATCCTTTGCGTCACCTCCGCGATCCCGTCCAAGATCGAGATCGACATCAACAGCCTAAATGTCGGTGACAGCCTCGCGGTCAAGGACCTGATCGTCCCCGAGGGCTCGAAGGTCGCGCTGCCCGACAACCAGACCGTCGTCTCCGTGCTGATCCCGCGCGGCATGAAGGACGAGGATGAGGCCGATGAGGGTGAAGAGGGCGAAGAGGGCGAAGAGGCTGCTGCCGCCGACGAGGGCGACGAGTAACCTCGACCGTCGACGCTCCCACCTCTAGCCACGACGATGTGCAAGAGCGAACGCTGGCTGGTCGTCGGCCTGGGCAACCCAGGTCGACGCTACGTTGGAAATCGTCACAACGTCGGCTTTCATGTGATCGAGGCCATCGCCGCAGGCGCGCGTGGCCTGACTCGCTGGCGCGAGGTGGAGCGCTTGAAGGGCCGCCTGGCGTCGCTGGATGACCTCGGCGGCCATCCCGCGCTGCTGCTCGAGCCCCTGACCTACATGAACCTCAGCGGTGAGAGCGTGCTGCCTACGGCCGAAGAACATGGGATCCCGGTCGAGCGGATCATCGCGATCCACGACGACCTCGATCTCCCGCCGGGGCGGCTGAAGCTCAAGCGCGGCGGTGGCGACGGCGGTCATAAGGGGATCCGCTCGATGACCGAGCTGCTCCGCGACGGCGGCTACGTGCGGCTGCGGATCGGCGTCGGTCGTCCCATCGATCCAGACGTCGAGGTCGTTGATTTCGTGCTCTCGGATTTCGACGTCGACGAGCGGGAGACGATAGAGGAGGCGGTCACGCGGGCCGCACAGGCGGTTCAAACGGTGATCGCCAGCGGGCTGAAAGAGGCGATGAACCGCTTCAATCGAGCGCCCAAGACCCCACCGACAGAGCCCGCAGATCCAGCACAAAACACTGGAAGCACGGGCTGATCCGTGCTTAAGAAGGTGGCTCTCCGCAACGGCGGAGAGTGACATACTCCTTGCTCCCGCGTTGGGCGGGGGCGACGTGACACCCGGTAACTACTGGGGATAACAGGCCAAAGGGAGGCACCATGGTCCTGCAGTCGCAACGGGACGAGCCCGGAACACTACGAGAGTACGAGACGATCTACATCGTCCGCCCCGACGCCGAGGGTGAGCAGATCCGCGACGTCAACGGGCGCGTCCGCCGCATCATCGACGAGGCAGAGGGCAAGCTGCTGCGCGTCGAGAATTGGGGCAAGCGCAAGCTGGCCTACGAGATCAAGAAGAACAACAAGGGGATTTACCTTTACTGGCGTTACCTCGCCGATCCCCAGCTGATCTTCGAGATCGAGCGCAACCTGCGGATGCTCGACACAGTGCTCCGCTACATGACGGTCAAGGTCGATGAGAACATCGACCCCAGCGCTCGCCCCTCCGACGTCAGCGAAGAGATGCTAGAGAAGGCCTCCGAGACCGCTCCAGACGAGGAAGACCTGTTCCTCCGGATGGGTCGCGAGGGCGAAGAGGGCGAAGCCGCCGAGGGCGAGCAGGCCGAGGGGGAGCAGGCTGCCGAGGGCGAGCAGGCCGAAGGCCAGCAGGCTGCCAAGGGCGACGTCGCCGAGGGCGACGCCGCTGCCGAGGGAGACACCCCACAGCCTGAAGCCGAGGAGGCCGCCGAGCCCGTGGCGGAGAAGGCCGAGGAGGCCGCCGAAAAAGAGGCTCCGAAGAAGGAGGAGGAGTAGACCATGCGTGGACTTCGCAGACGTCGTGGCTTTGGCCGGCGCAAGGTGGATCGCTTCCTCGCCGACCCCAGCCTGGTCATCGACTACAAAGACCCCCAGCTGCTGCGCCACTTCATCACCGAGCGGGGCAAGATCGTCCCGCGGCGCATCAGCGGCAACAACGCCAAGCACCAGCGCGCCGTCGCCCTCGCGATCAAACGTGCCCGCATGCTGGCCCTGATGCCCTTCACCGTGACGGGCAAATAGGAGGACGCCATGCAGGTCATTCTACGTGAGGACGTCGAGCACCTCGGCAACACCGGGGACATCGTCAACGTCAAGCCCGGCTACGGGCGCAACTACCTGATCCCCCGCGGCCTGGCCGTGGCGGCCAACCCGAAGAACGTCGCGCGCCTCGAGCATGACAAGCGCGTGATCTCGGCTCGTGAGCTCAAGCTGGCCAAGAACGCCGAGGCGCTCAAGGCCAAGATCGAGGGCATCGAGCTCACGATCGCGAAGCCCGTCGGCGACGAGGACAAGCTCTTCGGGTCGGTCACCACACGCGACATCGCCGAGGCCGCCGCCGAAAAGGGCGTCGCGCTCGACCGGAAGAAGCTCGACATCGCCGAGCCGATCCGCACCGTCGGCGAGCATAGCGTCACCGTCAACCTCGGACGCGAGCAGAGCGCCGCGCTCAAGGTCTGGGTCGTCGCGAAGTAATCCGTTCACCGCTGCCAAGCTTGGCGGTGTCGCGCGTGGCGCTGTCAAGCTTGGCTCTGCACCCGCCAACCTTTAGACTGCGCCGATGGCTGGCGGACGTCCCCTCCCTCATAGCAAGGAAGCCGAGACCTCGGTGCTCGGCGGCATCCTGCTCAACCCGAAAGAGGCCCTCGATCAGGTCGTCGAGCTGCTCACCGTGGACGACTTTTACGTCCCAGCGCACGCCGAGATCTACCACTCGATGCTGCGCCTCGAGGAGCTCGGCAACCCGATCGACATCATCACCCTCGAGGAGCAGCTGCGCTCCAATGACAAGCTGAAGCTGATTGGCGGCGTCGCAACCCTCGCCAACCTCGCCGCCCGCGTCTCTACCGTAGAGAACATCGGGTACCACGCCAAGATCGTCCGCGACAAGGCCACGCTCCGCACCCTGATCCAAGAGGTCTCGGAGGTCGCCACACAGGCCTACGACGACCCGGACGACGTCCAGACCTTCCTCGACGGGGCCGAGCAGAAGATCTTTGAGCTCTCGCAGCGCGCGATCAGCGAGGGCTTCACCAGCATTCGCGACCTGCTGCTCAAGACCTTCAACAGCATCGAGCAGCGCTACGAGCGCAAAGAGGACGTCACCGGCGTGCCTACGGGCTACCCGGATCTCGACGAGATGACCTCCGGGCTGCAGCCATCGGACCTGATCATCGTCGCCGCTCGCCCCTCGATGGGGAAGACGGCCTTCTGCCTCAACATCGCGCAGAACGCCGCGATGCAGCAGAACATCCCCGTGCTGATCTTCTCGCTGGAGATGAGCAAGGAGGCGCTGGTCGAGCGCCTCCTCGCGGCCGAGGCTCGCGTCGAGTCATCGAAGATCCGTCGCGGCTTCCTCGATCAGTATGACTGGATGTCTCTGACCCGCGCCGCGAGCAACCTCTCCTCGGCGCCGATCTGGATCGATGACACGGCCGCGCCCTCGATCCTCGAGGTGCGCGCCAAGGCCCGCCGCTTCCGCGCCGACCGCACGATCTTCAGCGAGGACAACCAGATGGGGATGGTGGTGGTCGACTACCTCCAGCTGGCTCGCTCCCACGGGCGAACTCAGAGCCGCGAGCAGGAGGTGGCCGAGATCAGCCGCGGCCTCAAGGCCCTGGCCAAGGAGGTGCAGCTGCCGGTGATCGCGCTCTCGCAGCTGCGTCGCGCCGCCGAAGACCGCAAAGACGGCCGTCCGCAGCTCTCCGACCTGCGCGAGTCCGGCGCCATCGAGCAGGACGCGGACGTGATCATGTTCATCCATCGGCCCTACGAGGAGGGCAGCTCCACCCGCAAGAGCGAGACCGAGCTGATCATCGGCAAGCAGCGCAACGGCCCCGTCGGCGTGGTGGAGCTGATGTTCATCGGTAAATACACCCGCTTCGAGTCGCGAGCTCGCGAAGGCTGAGCGCCGGGCGCGACCGCCCTCATCGGTTCGCCGACAGAGTCGTGGTCTGCGGGCCCGAAAGCCCCTTCCGTCGCCAGGCATGGCGCTGCTGGCCGCCTTCTCCGCCTCAGAGATCTCGCCATACCACCGCACCATCCGTTCCTCTTGCGTCTCGTCGAGCTGTAGGGACAGACTACGACAATGCCCTCCGAGAAGCCCGACGCCCTCGAGCTGACCTTCGGCGCGCGCATCGACCGCTACGAGATCGTGCGTCATCTCGGCATCGGCGCGATGGGCACGGTCTACCTGGCCAAGGACCCCACCCTCGATCGCGAGGTCGCGATCAAGCTGCTCCGCCACGATCTCGTTCACCGCGAGGATCTGCTCTCGCGCTTCAAGCGCGAGGCCAAGGCCGTAGCCCGGATCAATCACCCCAACGTGGTCCAGATCTTCGACACTGGGCAGCACGACGAGGCGCCCTACTTCGTGATGGAGTACCTCGAGGGCATCGACTGTGGGAACCTGGTCAAGGAGTATGGTCCGCTTTCGAGCACCGTGGTCGCAGCGATCGGCCGCGACGCGGCCCGCGGCCTCGCGGAGGCCGGGCGGGCGGTGGTGATCCACCGCGACGTGAAGCCAGCGAACCTGGTGGTCACCGAGCGTGGCCCGGTGAAGGTCACCGATTTCGGCTTGGCCAAGGCGCCGCTGCCGGCCTCGACCTCGACCGCCGGGAACCTGACGATGGAGGGGGCGACCCTCGGAACCCCCGACTACATGTCGCCGGAGCAGGCGATGGGCGCCGACCTCGACACGCGCACGGATATCTACAGCCTCGGCGCGACGCTCTTCCACCTGCTCTCCGCGCGCCCGCCGTTCCGCTCCCTCGAGGAGGACATCGGCCACATGGAGGTCGTCACCCGCCACGTCACGGACACCGCCCCGCGCCTCGACGAGCTGGTCTTCGGGGTAGACCTGCGGCTGGTGGCGCTGGTGGCCGAGATGATGGCCAAGGGCGCCGATGAGCGACCGAGCTACTCCGAGATTGAAGAGCGCCTCACGCCCCTCGCCGAAGCGCTCGAGGGGCCCGTGCTCGACAAGCTCCGTCAGCGCTCCACCGGGGAGAGCGCTTCAACCGTCGACGGGCCAGAGGTCGCCTCAACGCAGCCGCAGAGGCAGGTGCCGTCCACGACGCGCCAGACGGCCACGACCAGCATCCTCGAGGTGCCTCGGTTCTTGCCCCGCTGGGCTCTGGCGCTCACGGGTATCTCGCTTCTGATCTTCGTGATCTCGCTGACGGTCTTCCTGGTCTTTCAGCCTGGGGTGAGGCTGCGCTTTCTCGGCGAAGCGCGGGTCGAGCCTGTCACGCCGATGGCCAAACCCGCCGATCTCGGCCTCGACAGCGATGAGCAGAGCCCGAAGAGCTACGTGCTGCTCTCGCTGCCCAACGGCGCTCGTCTGCTGGTCGCGACCGCGGCTGCCAGCGAGGCCTTGGCGCAGGAGGTCCTGGGTAAGCGGCGGGTCCGCGGCAAGAGCGCACGCCGAGCCGTCAGGGGTCTCTCTCTCGCCGAAGCGCGGCAGGTCGCCCAGGCCAAGGGCTATCGCCTGCCGACCTCCGAGGAGTGGCCTCACCTCGTGGCCGACAAGCGGGTGCACCTATCCAGGGGCGCTTGCGAGTGGGTCGATGACCTGCCTCTGTCGACCGGCGCCAAGCCCAAGACGAAGAGCCGACGCCTGCGCTGCTTCCGACGGCTGAAAGCGGTCAAGCGGCCCTCGGCCAGACGCCGCTACGCAGGCACGGTCTTTCGCCTCGTGGGCGACCGTTGATCGCTCGCGTGGGTGTTTGACGGGTCGGCGAAGCTAGAGCTAATCTGCCGCTCGCGCAGAGGCGTCTTCATCCGCCACGCGTAGTCCAGTTGCGGGCTAGACCCGCGCCACGGCCTCGGAGCAGAGCATGTCCGATCAGGATCTCGACCGCATCGCCGATATCGTCGCCTCGCGCATCCGAGCTCAGCTCGGCGGTACAGCCCCCTCGTCTCCAGCCGGCCCGGGGCCCGCGGCTGCACCTCGGGATGATCGCGCGGCTGCACCTTCTGGGCGCGGCGCGGTCGATCAAAAGCTCGCCAAGATGATCGACCACACGCTGCTCAAGCCGGAGGTGACGAGAGACGAGCTGCGCAAGCTCTGCGACGAGGCGCGGCGGTATGGCTTCGCCTCGGTCTGCGTCAACAGCTCCAACGTCGCGACCTGTGTCGAGCTGCTCCGTGGCGCCGACGTGATGGTCTGCGCCGTGGTGGGTTTCCCCCTCGGCGCGATGGCGCCCCACGCCAAGGCCTTCGAGACACGGGAGGCCGTGCGCGCCGGCGCCTCCGAGATCGATATGGTGATCAACATCGGCGCGTTGCGCGAGGCCGACTACGCGTTGGTCGTCGACGATATCCGCAAGGTCGTCACCGCTGCGCGACCGGCGCGGGTGAAGGTGATCCTCGAGACCTCGAAGCTCACCGACGAGCAGAAGGTCGCCGGCTGCACCCTCTCGAAGCTCGCCGGCGCGCATTTCGTCAAGACCTCCACCGGCTTCGGTGGTGGCGGCGCGACCCCCGACGACGTCGCGCTGATGCGCCGGGTGGTGGGCCCGGAGATCGGCGTCAAGGCCTCCGGCGGGGTGCGCAGCGCCGAAGACGCCGCGGCGGTGATCGCCGCTGGCGCCAACCGCATCGGCGCGAGCGCCTCGGTGACCCTTGTCACCGGCGCTCGCAGCACCGGTGACTATTAGCAGAGCAACCCGCAAACAAGCTAGCCTCACCCAGCTACGTCGTTCGAGGAGGGGCCGATGAGAATCCAGGACCTGATCCGTCAGAAGCGTGACGGCGAAGTGCTCGCCGAAGACGGCATCCGCACCTTCATCCAAGGCGTCGCTGATGGCAGCGTGCCCGACTATCAAGCCGCAGCGCTGTTGATGGCGATCTATCTCCAGGGTCTGAGGCCCGGGGAGCTCTCGATCTGGGCTGATGCGATGCTCCACTCTGGGCGCGTGATGGACCTCTCGGCCATCGCTGGCGTCAAGGTCGACAAGCACTCCACCGGCGGCGTCGGTGACAAGGTCTCGATCTGCCTCGCGCCGCTGGTCGCCGCCTGCGGCGTGCCCGTGCCGATGATCTCCGGTCGTGGCCTCGGCCACACCGGCGGCACCCTTGACAAGCTCGAGGCGATCCCCGGGTTTTCCACCGATCAGAGCCCGGAGCGCTTCGCCGCGCTCGTCGACGAGGTCGGGCTGTCTTTGATCGGCCAGACCGCCGACTTGGCCCCCGCCGACAAGAAGCTCTACGCCCTGCGCGACGTGACATCGACCGTGGAGTCGATTCCGCTGATCGCCTCGAGCATCATGAGCAAGAAGCTCGCCGAGGGTATCGACGCCTTGGTGCTCGACGTGAAGGTCGGCTCCGGCGCGTTCATGAAGGACCGCGAGCACGCCAAGGAGCTGGCCAAGACGATCATCGGCATCGGCCAGCGCGCCGGTAAGCAGGTCACAGCCTTCATCACCGACATGAACCAGCCGCTGGGCCGCGAGGTCGGCAACGCCTCCGAGACCCGCGAGGCGATTGAGATCTTGCAGGGCCAAGGCCCAGAGGATCTCTGGCAGCTGACTCGCGCCCTCGCGGTGGAGATGCTGCTCCTCGGCAAGGTCGCCGACGACGAGGCCAGCGCTGGCGCGGCGGTAGACAAGGCCCGCGCCGACGGCAGCGCGCTCGCGCGGTTGCGGCGCTGCGTTGAGCTCCAGGGCGGCGACCCGGCGGTGATCGACGACCCGAGCAAGCTCCCTACGGCCGACCAGCAGATCGACGTCAAGGTCGATCGGGACGGCGTCCTCACCACGATCGTCACCGAGCAGATCGGCGTGGCGGGGATGACCCTTGGCGCCGGCCGCAAGCGCACAGACGACGTGATCGATCCCGGCGTGGGCTTGACGATGCACGCGCGGCTGGGCCAGCAGCTGAAGGCCGGCGACCGACTCGCCACGCTGCACCATCGCGACGAGGCCAAAGCCGAAGAGGCCGCCGCGATCGTGCGCGCCGCGTGCCAGCTCGGCGATCACCCGGTCGATCCCCCCGAGCTGATCCTCGAGGTCTTGCGTTGAGCTCTCCACGACGCCCAGGTCAGCGTCGGCTGCTGGTCTTCGAGGGTGCCGCTCGCCGCTGGCTGCTGCTAGGGATGCTGGCTTTCGCCGGCTTCACGCTCTTCTCCCCGCTCCTCTCCCGGGCAGACGACGGTTCAAGCTCCAAGCCTAGAGTCGCGAAGATCGCCGCCAAGAGCGCGGGGCAGGGCGCCAGGCCAGCGACACCGCCCAGGGGCCTCAACTCGGGCTCGCGCCTCAAAGAGAGCGCCGGCGGTGTCGCGCGGGTGCAGGGCCTGCTCGGCTACCTCTTCGTCTTGCTGATCGCCTTCGCGCTCTCGAACAACCGCGAGGCGATCGCCTGGAGGCCCGTGGCCTGGGGCCTGGCGCTGCAGGCGCTCTTCGCTGGCATCGTGCTCAACCCGGTGGTCGGGCGTTTCTTCTTCAACAGCGTCGACAAGGGCGTGCGCTCGCTCCTCGGCTTCGCTGACAAAGGCATCGCGTTTCTCTTCCAGTCGACCTCGCCCCACGCTCTGGGCGTCCCCGGCCCCGGCGGTCAGATGGTACAGAAGACCTTCATCGGCCAGATGAGCCCGGCGCTCAAGAGCGTCGCGTTCTCCGTGCTCCCGACGGTGATCTTCTTCTCGGCGCTGATCACCTTGCTCTACCACCTCGGGGTGATGCAGTGGATCGTCAAGGGTATCGCCAAGGCGATGCGCCACGCGATGCGCACCTCCGGTGCCGAGACACTCTCCTGCACGGCGAATATCTTTGTTGGCCAGACGGAGGCGCCGCTCTTGGTCAAGCCCTTCATCGGCAAGATGACCCAGAGCGAGCTGATGGCCGTCATGACCGGCGGCTTCGCCACTGTCGCCGGCGGGGTGCTCGCGATCTATGTCGGCATGCTGCGTGGCATGCCTGGGATCGCCGGCCACCTCGTCACCGCCTCGATCATGGCCGCCCCGGCCGCCCTCGCCGTGGCCAAGCTGATGTACCCCGAGACCGAGGAGTCGGTCACCGCCGGCGCCGTGCAGGTCAACGTCGAGCGCCCTGACGCCAACGCCATCGAGGCCGTCGCCCGCGGCGCCACCGAGGGGATGACGCTCCTTCTGAACATCTGCGCGATGCTGATCGCGTTCGTTGGCCTGATGTGGATGGGCAACGCGCTGCTCGGCGTGGTCGGTGACATCCTGGCCTGGATCGGCCTCTCAGGCGCCGCCGGGCTGAGCCTCCAGAGGCTCTTGGGCTGGCTCCTCTCACCGCTGGCCTTCGGCCTCGGCGTGCCCTTCGATGAGGCTGCGCAGGTTGGTCGCCTGCTCGGCGAGAAGCTCGTGCTCACCGAGCTGATCGCCTACCTCGGCCTCAAGTCGCTCGTCACCGGCGCTGGCCCCGCCGTGCTCAGCGCCCGCAGCGCCGTGATCTGCTCCTACGCGCTCTGCGGCTTCGCCAACATCGCCTCCATCGGCATCCAGATCGGTGGCATTGGCGGTATGGCCCCCGAACGCCGCGGCGACCTCGCTCGCCTCGGCCTCCGCGCGATGTTCGCTGGCGCCCTCGTCTCGATGCTCTCCGGAGCCGTCGCAGGCATGCTCGTCTGAGCGTGATGGAGGCTCCACGACGGGCCGCAGAGGGGGACCATCGCCACGATGAGGGCTCTTTCCCTTCGTGAGACGCGCTTGGTCCGCCGCTCGCTTGCCGTGGGCCCCTACGGCCTGCTATCCATGAGTGTTAGAGGGGAAGCAGCCTGTTGATCGAGCCCTCTCGTCGCGACCAGCCCTTCGAACCGAGCTCGTTGTCGCTCAAACTCGCCGTACCACCCGTATGGCTCGTTTCTTCGGCTACGAAATCGGCTCGGCAGCTCAGCACCCGGCTCGGTCCCGAATGTGTAGGGGTGCTCTTAGGTTCCCGGGAGTGTGCAGATGAGTCCAGGGCGATGGTTCTTCACGGCGTTGACGCTCTTAGTTGGTCTCGGCGGGTGCACGGCGGAGATCGTCTCCACCAGCGACGATGGGACCGTCGCTTATGACGACGGCGGCGGGGTGAAGCCGAACTGGCGGTGTAAGCCCGGGCAAGACCAGGATAACGATGGGATCCCCGATGAGGTGGAGGGCTGCGACGCCGACACAGATCTCGACGGGATCCCCGACTACGCCGACAGTGACTCGGATAACGACGGCGTCCCTGACGCCATCGACGGGGTCGCCGACACCGATGGTGACGGCCAGCCCGACTACAAAGACAACGACTCGGATAACGACGGCGTACCCGACGGTGATGAAGACCTCAACGGCGATGGGCACTTCGGATGCTGTCTGAAGACCTGCGGCGAGCCACGGAAGGGCTGCCCGAAGGTGAAACCGAACGGATGCGGCATAGGGCAGACCTGCCAGAAGGGCGCCTGCACGCCGCGGGTCGAGTTTCTCTGCTCCGACGGCGAGACCGATCCAAAGAAGGCGCAGACCTATCCGGGCGGCAAGAGCGACAAGGAGCTGCCGACCTTCGTCTGCCGCAAGGCCGGCGAGCTCGGCGCCAAGGGGCTCAAGCCAATGGACTTTCGTACCTCGTCTGTCGGGAACTGGAAGCTCGCCCTCGAGCAGGGGACGACCTATGGTGAGCTGACCATCGAGGGGCCGGCGGCGATGGAGGCGGCGGCGGTCTTCGAGTACACGAGCGCGCGGCAGATCGTCGCTGGCTTCGTAGTCTCGCGGGCTGCGGCTGGCCAGGACGCGGCGACGGAGGCCTCCGCGGTGCGTGCGGACATCGCCGCGATCAGCGGCGTCACCGCGACGACCCTCTCATCGGGCAACAGCGTCAAGAGCCACGACGAGTTCCCGGCGGTGGTCTCGACGGTGCAGGAGCTCGTCGCTAGCGGCGCGCAGAAGGCGGGCGCGTTGCGCAACACGATCGTCGCGGCGCTCTTGGGCAAGGGCACCAAGAACAAGGGTGCCGAAGACTACGGCCCGGATGTCACCGTGTTTCAGGTGCGCTTCGAGACGCTCGTGCGTCCCGACGGGCGGGTGATCATCATCGGGGGCGTGGCGCCGCAGAAGCTCGCCAAAGACTCCGGGCAGGGGACGACTTACATCCTCGACGACATCTCCAACGGCACCGGCCTGGCGACCCTCTCCGACTCTGACACGGCGGAATGCGATCCCTTCAACCTGATCCGAAACCCGGTCGCCGACATCATCTGGGTGATCGACGAGTCGGGCTCGATGAACGACAACAGACAGGACATCGTCAACAACGCCCAGGACTTCTTCGCTCGCGCCGTGCAGTCGAACCTCGACTTCCGCATGGCCGTCGCTGGCGTCGCCGAGAAGCCCAACCCCTTTCCGATCATCCCGCCCGGCAAGGCGGCGATCGTCGGCAAGCTCTGCCATAAGCTGATGGGGCCGCCAAACCTGCCCTTCGACTTCGACGACGGCGGCGACGCGACGCAGGATCGCTTCCTGTTACCCAGCGAGGCGGCGATCTTCAAGTCCTGCATCGCCAACCCGCCCTACAACGAAAACAGCGCCGAGTACGGGCTGCTCCACGCCTACGAGGCGACGGTGCGGGTCTTGCCGCGAGCGGCGAACAACCCGCAGAAGGTCCGCCCCAAGGCGACGCTGGCGATCATCATCGCCTCCGACGAGCTGCCGAAGATGCTGAGCAACGGCGAGTACTATCAGCCGCAGTCAAAGGAGATGCCTACCGACGGCATCAGCATCAGCACGAACAGCCAATGCACCCTCGCCGCCGCCGATCAGCAGAAGGTCGACGCCTTCCTCGCGCCGTGGAAGGGGCTCTTTGGCGGCACGCACCCGAAGTGGGGCAAAGACGGCAAGGCGATCGTCAACTTCATCGGGGGGACCTGCGGCTCGAGCTGCGCGCAGATCGGCCACGGCTACCTCGATTTGGTCAAGGCTACAGGCGGCATCGCGGCCGACATCTGTCAGAAGAACCTGGGCCAGACGCTGCAGATCATGATCGACACGATCACGGGCGCGGCGAGCTCGGCGAAGCTGCAGTATGTGCCGGTGAGCGCGTCGCTGGCCGTGGCGGTGGACAACCAGCAGCTGGTCCGTAGCCGCGTCAATGGCTTCGACTATGTCGGCTTCTCGAACACGTTGGTCTTTTCCGGCGTCAAGATCCAGCCCGGCTCGCAGATCGTGGCGTCCTATCGGCGCTGGGTGAAGCAAGCGCAGATCAACTAGAGCGAAGCCGTGAAGCGATCCCCCTCGATGCTCCGCCCCATCCTGATGTCGCTGGTCGCCTTTCCTCTGCTATTGACGGGGGCCCAGGCCACCGCAACCCCAAGCGACGGAGGTCTCGTTATCGCCGACGGCTCGACGCCGCTGGACCTCTCGCTGACGCCGCAAGACCTAGACTATCCGGATACGGAGTGTGGCTGCACGCCCGCGCCAAACTTGCTGCACCCCGACTTCGGCCTCAACGAGGGGGGTGTGGACGCTCTCGTGGAGGACGCAACGGCTCGAGAGGCAGGCCCGCGAGACGCTCACGCTGCCGAGATGAGTGACACGAAGCTCTACGCCGACCTTCCCTGGGGCTGCCAGCTCGGCGACGCGGAGCTACCCAGGGTGCCGTGGGTTCAGGCGCTCTTGTTCGGGCTCTGGCTGCGTCGGCGCGGGCGCGCTCGCGCTGCGAGTTGACGCGGTCAGTGGTTGCTGGGCTCCTCGGTAAACTCATCATCCTCGTCGTCGACAGAAGAGATGAGTTCGCTCCCTGGCGGGGGGAGGGCCGCGAGCTGGGCCTCGAAGGTGGCGTTGAGCCCGAGGTGGCCGAGGGCCTTTGAGACCTCCTCGGTGACGACGTGATCGAAGGTCACGTCGGCGACCTCGATCAACGTCTCCCACATCCGCGTGAGGCCGAAGAGGAGGGCAGAGCTCACCACGGTCGCTCGCCGCGCAGGGAGGAGGTCGTCGACGTTGCGCTTGAGGGCTTCGGCGAACTCCCGTGTGTTTTTCGAGCTCTCAACCACCTCGAGCAGGCGATGATCAATCAGGATCCGCCTGGTGTTGGCTCGCATCGGGTGGCTTCGGATCGCGTCGAGCATCTGCTTGAAGCCATGGAGCGAGGATCGCTCCCAGGTCCTCACGACCAGCAGCTGCTGTGTTTCGAAGTACCTCAGCTCATATCTCATTTACCAACGCCTCTCCGCACTCTCCGCACTAGAGCGCTGACCAACTTACCTCCCGTCGCTGCGCTGGTCTGCGACATCACAGCGGTTGTTGCTCGTCGGTTGCTTGCTACCAGCAGGCGCCCTCC
>PDPC01000090.1 GCA_002747355.1 Pseudomonadota bacterium
TCGGTTGCTTGCTACCAGCAGGCGCCCTCCTCGCTCCTACGCCGTGATTCCGCATCCTTCGCGCAGCTCGGTCCGGTAAGCTGATCAGCGCTCTAGGAGCTTCCCCACAGATCCGGGACCGAGCCGGGTGCTGAGCTGCCGAGCCGCTTTCGTAGCCGAAGAGACGAGTAGCCGAAGAGACGAGTAGCCGAAGAGACGAGTAGCCGAAGAGACGAGTAGACGAAGAGACGAGCAGCCGAAGAGACGAGCAGCCGAAGACATGAGCCATACGGGTGGTACGGCGAACGTTCTGAGGCCTAGAAAGCGGCCGGCAGGGCTGTGCCCGGCGACGGGAGGCGTTTGTAGGGGTGCTGCTAGATGTCGAGACCGCCTAGAGGATCCTTGGGGTTGATCTTCTTTTTCGGGCGCGCTTTCTTGCGCGGCGCCGGGGTCGTCCGGCTGGGAGACGCGCTTCCTGAGGAGCCCGTGCCGACCGTTGGGCGGCGCGTTCCCTTGCCCGTGATCTCGTCGACGATGCTCGAGTTAGGGTCACGAGTGCCGCTGCCCTTGCGCGTCACGGCGTCGACGAGGGGATCGCTGCTTTTCTTTTTCGGGCTGTTGAGGTGGCGCCCCTCTTTGACCCGGGCCCCTGTCATCTTGTCGCTCAGCACCAGGCAGAAGTTCGCGTAAAAGGCGGTCTCGTCGATCGCCTTGAGCATCGTGTTGCCAGCCGGCGGCCATTCGATATGGGAGAGCACCGACTCTTTCTTCACGTTCATCTTGAACTTCGCCTCGCCCTTGCCGAAGCGCTTCTCCATCACGCGGACGAAGTCGTGGAAGCTCTTGCCCCGGAAGAGCTCGGAGTTGAAGGCGACGTAGACCTTCCAGAGCTTGCCGTAGTGGAAGAAGTAGAAGCGACGGTCACGCTTGCCCCAGCGCACCACCATCGACTCGTTGTTCTTGTGGGCATACTCATGCTCGACCATCGAGACGTCCCAGCGCGTGCGCTTGCCGGTGAACTTCACGTAGTTCTGTTTGAGCTTCTTGATCGCGGCGTGCAGCTCGCGGCGGATGCCGTCCTGCTTGATCGCGTCACGCTCCTTGCGCATCTTCTTTTTGTACGAGTCGCGCAGCTCTTGCTCGAGCATGCTAACGACCTTGTCGGCCTTCATGCCCCACTTGAATCGGCCTAGGAGCTTGTTGTAAGCGACCTTCTGCTGCGCCGTCGCCTCGGCTTTTCTTGCCACCTTGCGACGACGACGTCGACGACGACGCGCATCAGCGTCGAAAGAGGGCAACAACATCGCTGCCACGAGCACGACCGACAGCCAGCGTAGCAAGCGGGTCGGAGCGTTTGAGCTAGTTACGGCTCTCATCGGACAGTACCTCCAAGGTGGGTTCACGTCGCACCTACCCTACCATCGAGCTCTAGGTGTGAATAGACCATCACCGCTGCGAGACCAGACGAAGGAGCGGGGTCTATTATTCGCCCCGACCGCGCCGATTGCGGCTCGAGCGCCGGGTCATGGCCTGAGGGGTCGAGGCCAGGTCGCTGGGCGCGACGATCGTTGAGCGCGGCAGCGCCGGCATCGGCGGGACCAGCGGGCGGATCGGCGCGACGCGGTGGAGGGCAGGAGGCTCCTCGCTCCGCCGTCGCTTCCGCTGCGCCTGGAAACGGGAGGTAGGCAAGAGGGGTGACAAGGCCCGGCGGACCGTCGAGAGCGCCCGCCGTGAGAGACGGTGACGTCGCGCCAGTGGCGCTTGCTCGTGGTGTCCCATGTTGGCGGTGGGGGCCTTGAGCAGCCGCGCCATCGGCACAGGGGTCCCGTGGGCCGGCCCCTCGGCGATGATCACCACCACCGTCCTGCGCTCGCGGATCGGGATCCCCCGCCGCTCCATCCTCAAGAGCTTGCGGGCGTTCTTGGCGTAGCGAGCGCGCTCGCCGCTGCCGGAGAAGTCGATCCAGAAGGCGCCGCGCTTGGGGCGGGCGTCGAGGTGTACGAAGGGCACGTTGGGATAATACCCGACGCCCGACTTAGCGAAGCGCCGCAGCGCGAAGTCGCGCAGCCGCTTGTTGCTCACGCCGCGCACGCGGAAGTCGATGGCCCGCCCCTGGTGATGGTAGCTCGCCTTGAGCTTCGAGGCGTGGCTGTGTCGGTAGCCGCTATAGACCACGAGCTCACGGCCCTTGAAGGCACGAGAAACGGTGTAGAGGTTGGAGATCAAGCGGGGATGGATCGCGTGGCTGCGCTGGGTCCGCAGGCAACGCAAGAAGTGTCGCAGCTTACGCGAGGCGCTCTTCAGCCGTTTGCCGCATTTGTCGTAGAGGCGCAGCGATAGGCGTCTGCGTCGGTTGGCGTGGTAGAGCTTCATCGGTGGGAAGCGGTCCTTGCCCTTCCAACGGCAGACGTAGCGAGGTCTCCGTGCCTTGCGTGGCTGAGCGAGGCGAGCCAGCCGCTGACAGCGGGGGGTCCGACGCGCCCTACGGGTCTTGCAGCGGCGCGCGTAGCGGCGCTTGGCCCAGCGTGCGCGACGCCTGGTCTTGGGCGACGCCTTCGCGCGCCTGGTCTTGGGCGACGCCTTCGCGCGCCTGGTCTTGGGCGACGCCTTCGCGCGTCGGGTCTTGGGCGACGCCTTCGCGCGCCTGGTCTTGGGCGACGCCTTCGCGCGCCTGGTCTTGGGCGACGCCTTCGCGCGCCCGGTCTTGGGCGACGCCTTCGCGCGCCTGGTCTTGCCGCTCTTCGCGTTCGCGCGCGGACGCCGAGAGGCTGTCCGCTTTCGTTTCTTGGCGTTCGTTTTCAGACGCTTGGAGACCTTGACCTTGCCCTGCGCCGCGACCGGCGAGGGCGCGACAGCGACCAGAGCCAGCGCGATGATCGGGTTGAGCAGCGTATGACCCATGGTTTCAGCATCGGTCCGCCGACCGAAGCTGTCTATTTTTTTGCGCTGAGGGCCACGATGCTGAGCCCTACGCGCTGCCGTCGTCGAGGTCACCATCGTCGAGGCGCGAGACCAAGGTTGATAGGAGGTTCAGGGCCTCGATCGGCGTGAGGCGGTTGACGTCGAGGGAGCGCAGCTCGCGCTCGATCTGGCGCATGCCCTCACCTACCGGCTCTGGGGCCGGCGCCCCAAAGAGGGTCAGCTGATCGCGCGAGGGCTCGACGACGCGCCCGCGGAGCGGGAGGTCCGGGACCTCGACACCACCCTCGAGAGCCGAGAGCACGAGCCGAGCCCGGTCGAGCACCTTACGCGGCAACCCCGCGAGCCGCGCGACCTCGATCCCGTAGGAGCGGCTCGAGCCTCCGGGCGTGAGCTTGCGCAAGAAGACCACCCTCCCCTGCCACTCCTGCACCGCCACGCTGAAGTTCCGCGCACCAGGCTTGACCTCCGTCAGCTGGCAGAGCTCGTGGTAATGCGTCGCAAAGAGCGTCCGCGCTCGCACCCGATCGTGGAGGTGCTCGGCGACGGCCCAGGCGATGGAGATCCCGTCGTAGGTCGCGGTACCGCGACCAATCTCGTCGAGCACAAGCAGGCTGCGCGCCGTCGCGCTGCGGAGGATCCCGGAGGTCTCGCGCATCTCGACCATGAAGGTGCTCTCGCCGCGGGCGAGGTTATCCGAGGCGCCGACGCGGGTGAAGATCCGATCGGCGACGCCCACCCGAGCGCGGCGCGCCGGCACGAACGATCCGACCTGCGCCAGCAGCGTGATCAGCGCGACCTGACGCATGATCGTCGATTTCCCCGACATATTGGGGCCCGTCAGGATCAGCATCCGCTGTCCGCGGTCGATGCGCACGTCGTTGGGTACGAACTGCCCCACGGGCATCGCGCGCTCCACCACCGGGTGGCGCCCCTCGGCGATCTCGATCAGGTCTTCGTCGTCGACCTCCGGGCGGGTGTAGTCGAAGTTCTGCGCGACCTCGGCGAGACCAGCGAGGACGTCGAGCATGGCCACGCGCTCGGCGCAGGCGGTGAGCCGGGCGGCTTGCTCTGCGATCTCGGCGCGCAGGGCCTCGAAGAGCTGCTGCTCGAGGCCCTCGCGGCGCTCCTGGGCGCCGAGCACCTTTGCCTCGTATTCGGCGAGCTCAGCGGTGACGTAACGCTCGGCGTTGACCAGCGTCTGCTTGCGCTGAAAATCCGCCGGCACGCTGCCGACGTTGCTCTTGGTCACCTCGATGAAGTAGCCGAAGACCTTGTTGTAGCGGACCTTCAGAGAGGAGATGCCGGTGCGCTCGCGTAGCTCCGACTCCATGTTGAGGATCGACGCCTGCCCCCCCTCACAGAGGTCGATCAGCTTGTCGAGCTCGGCGCTGGCTCCGCGGCGAAAGATCCCCCCCTCGCGAGTATGCGGGGGTGGATCATCGGCGAGCTGCGACGCGAGGCGCGAGCTGACATCCTCGAGCAGATCGTCGGGCCAGGCCAAGAGCTCCGGGAGCTCGCGGGAGAGCGTCTTGGCCCGGGCCTGCTCGAGGAGCGCGTAGAGATCTGGCAGGCGAACCAGCGAGGTGCCCAGGCGAGCGAGCTCGCGCGGCGTCACGACCTGCAGCACCGTTCGGGAGGTCAGCCGCTCGAGGTCGTAGATCCGGCGCAGCGCCTCGCGCAGCCGCTGACGCAGCTCGGGCTCACCAGCGAGGAGCTCGACGGCGTCCTGGCGCCGACGGATCGCGGCGACGTCGAGCAGCGGCATCGCGAGCAGCTTGCGTAAGAGCCGCGCCCCCATCGCCGTCGCGGTCTCATCGATCACCGAGAGCAAGGAGCCCTCGCGCTTGCGCTCCATCGCCGAGAGGAAGACCTCGAGGTTGCGCAGCGTCGGCTCGTCGAGCTGCAGGTGCTCCGAAGGCTCGTAGTAGACCAGCCGGCAGCTCGGCACGCCGCGCCCCGGCTGAGTCCGCTCGGCGTAGCGCAGGGCCAAGCAGGCCGCGCGGAGGGCGAAGCTTCGCTCCTCGACCCCGAGGGTTGACAGCTCGGCGCCGGCCTTGTCGGCGACCAGCTCGCGGACGGCCTTATCCGAGGGCAACAGCTCCCCAGAGACCTCCTCCCAGGCGGCGTCGACCGCCTCGCGCAGCGGCGCCACGGCGTCGGCGGCGATCGGCAGGTGCACGATCTGCTGCGGCTCCAGCCGCGCCAGCTCGTCGACGACGGCGGCGCCCTCGACCTCCGTGACCCGCAGCTCCGCCGTCGAGAGATCGAGCGCCGCGATACCCCAGCGCTTGGCGCGCTTGCCCTGCGGCACGACGGCGACGAGGAAATTGTTCTGGCGGGCGTCGAGCTGGTCGACGTCGACGACCACGCCCGGCGTCACAACCTGGGTGATCGCCCGCTTGACCACGCCGCGGGCCATCTTTGGATCCTCGACCTGATCACAGATCGCGACCTTGTACCCCTGCTCGATCATCCGCCCGATGTAACCCTTGGCCGCGTGATGCGGCACGCCACACATCGGGATCGGGTTCTCCTTGTTCTTGTCGCGGCTGGTGAGCGCGAGATCGAGCGCCTGGGCGGTGACCACCGCGTCGTCGAAGAACATCTCGTAGAAGTCGCCGAGGCGAAAAAAGAGGACGGCGTCGGGGTGCAGGGCTTTCTGCTCCGCCCACTGCCGCATCACGGGCGTGTCGGCGGAGCTCTTGGCGACCTTCGGCATGAGGCGCCGATTGAAGATCGCAGAGGAGGGGCTTGTAAAGGGCTCAATAGACAGCTCAGCTCAGTAGGCTGTTACCAGAGGAGAGCTAGAGTACCAGAGGAGAGCTAGAGCGCTGATCAGCTTACCGGACCGAGCTGCGCG
>PDPC01000091.1 GCA_002747355.1 Pseudomonadota bacterium
TGCTACCAGCAGGCGCCCTCCTCGCTCCTACGCCGTGATTCCGCATCCTTCGCGCAGCTCGGTCCGGTAAGCTGATCAGCGCTCTAGAAAGCGGCCGGCAGTGCTGTGCCCGGCGACGGGAGGCATGTGTAGGGGGGCTCTTAGGGTGCTCTCCGCTTCCACGTCAGCGAGAGGAGGGACTGAGTCAGCATGAACTCCTCGCGTCGCCAAATCGTGCTTGAAGCCTGCGGTGGCGGTGCCGGACTAGCCTGGGCACCAGCTCGCTGAACATCGTGTGCGAACGACGAGGCGAGCGTGGGAGCGCTTCGCTCGAGTTTGACGTAGTCCGAACGAACTAGGGAAGCTTCTTCGGCGGTGGGATCCAGACGCAGAGCAGGGCACGGGAGGTGTCGCAGGTGCTACTATAAGGGTTGGCCACCAAGACATTGAACGGGGTCGGGGTCACGGCGAGTCCGTGGACTCGCCCCTTGACTATTTGCGAGTCGCTATTCCAGTTGTTGCAGTCGACGCTCGAGTACTCCCCTGAGCTGGTCATGCCAGTCCAGGCGCTTGCCTTGCCATCGATCTTCGTGCCATCGAAGGTGTAGAAGCTCTTGACCTGTGAAGCCTTTCCCTCCTGCATCGCGATCCAGGTGCTGTAGATCGTTTCACCCCTGGCGTTGACCACCGGGAGAAGCCTTTGACCGGCTGGAACGATCGAGGTCGCGTTACGCCCGCTTTTCGTGCCGATGAAGGCAAGGGGCTTAATCGCCAAGCCTACCGCAGCTGCCGATAACCTGCACTTTTCGTCGGCGCCCTTCTCGCCGCCGAGGTTGCCGGTGTAGACGCCGTTGGCGCCGACGAGCACGATCGCCTTTTGACAGGTGGCTATTGGGGTATAGCTGCTCTGGGATACATTGGGATCGCAGGTCTGACACACGACGCCCTCACCGTCGTTGACGCACGTGCCGTTGATGAAGCACTGGGTGGACGTCGGTGACCAGTTCGCGGTGCTGACGGAGGGGACGCAGTGGCAGCCGCTGACCGGATCCTTGGCGTTGTTTCCGTAGCATTGGCCATTGATCTTGCAGCCGTTGGGGGGCAGCGACCAGTCGCTGTCGCTCTTTAAGGTGTCGCAGACACAGCCGTCGGATCCCTTGAACCCGTCGCGGTAGCATTGGCCGTTGATTTGGCAGTAGGTCGTGCTGGTGTCGGTGACACATTTGCCGCGCTGGCAGAAAGACTGAGTGCAGGGGATCTTATCGTCGCAGCTCTGGCCGCTGATGGTGGGGGGGTTTTGGCAGACGGCATCGACGCAGTCGTCCTTGGTGCATTCGTTCAGATCGATGCATTCGTTGGCCGTCTCACATTGGCGACAGCCCTCCTCGCCGGTGTCGGTCTTCTTGTCACAGTCGTTGTCGATACCATCGGTGCAGACTGTGCTCCCAGGGCCGCTCTCATCGGCGCCCGGGTGGACGCTCTTTAGCTTGTCGTTGCAATCATCACCGCCGCAGACCTCCGAGCGGTAGCCATCGTCGTCCTCATCACAGTTGACGGTGTCGGGACCACGATCAGAGCCTCCATCCGATGGCTTGGGGCCGTCTCCTCCTCCTGCTCCTCCATCGCGATCGCAAAGGTCCTGGTTGGGGTTTGGCAGGGTTGGGCAGTTGTCGATCTCATCGGGGACACCGTCACCGTCTTGGTCGGCGGGGGGCTTTTGCTGGAGCACGATCCGCGCTCCGGTCTGGCCTCCAGCGACGAGCTCAACCTTCGTCACGCCATAGCCAAGGAGCACGTTGAGGCCATCTTTGGCCTCGACCCGCAGGCGGAGCCTATCGGGGGCCTGCTTGGGGTAGAGCACCACCTCGCCGGGGAGCTCCGGGGCGCCGGCCTTGGGCACGCGCTGCTGATCGACGTAGCGCCCCGCGTCGCCATAGACCCAGAGGAAGAGTCGGCTCGGTGCGCTCTTGAGTGAGCCCTGCTCGATGCGCAGCAGCACCGTCGTCGGGACCTCGTCGCTGCAGCTGCATGCGGTGCAGGCGACGAGGAGCGCGCCGCAGAGCCGCACGCGAGCGCGATAGGAGGACGTATACATGGGAAGTCCTATCCTAGCATCTTTCGGGCTCGAAGCAGGGTAGATGTCAAGGTGGGTGTCTCTGAAGGCGCTAGAGCGCTAGGACAGAGCGACGCCAGATGAATGATGGGAGGGAGGAGCAGAGCAGGAGCAGCAGGAGCAGGTCAGAAGGTCAGAAGCAGCGCAAAGACCGCGCTCATCGGGCTGCGAGTCGGGCTCAAGCCGCGCTCAAGCGACGACGCAGTTGCGGCCACGGCGTTTGGCCTCGTAGAGCTTCTCGTCCGACTCGCGGATGAACTCTGTTGGCCCGCCGGTGTCCGGGCCGGCGGTGGCGACGCCGATGCTGATGGTGATCGGGATCTTGGTGTCTTCAAAGCGGAAGGTTGTCCGCTCGACGATGCGACGGATCTTCTCGGCGAACCGCCGCGAGTTGTCGCCGTCGATCTCGGGGAGGATGATCGCGAACTCTTCGCCGCCATAGCGAGCCATGATGTCTTCACGGCGGATGCGCTCTTTGATCACCGAGGCGAGGTGCTTGAGCACATAGTCGCCGGCCAGGTGGCCGAAGGTGTCGTTGACGCTCTTGAAATGGTCGATGTCGAACATGATCAGCGAGAGGTCGCGACCGTAGCGGTGGCCTCGGCTGATCTCGCGCTCGAGCACCTCGAGGAAGTAGCGTTTGTTGTAGACCTGGGTCAGACCATCGACGGTGGTCAGGCGATAGATTTCCTCGTGGTAGGCGTGCTCGATGTTGCCACCTGTGAGAAATTTGAAGATCGTGCGGCCAATCTTGATTAGGTTGCCATCGCGGAGCACGTACTCGTCGACCGGTTCGTCGTTGACGTAGGTGCCGTTGGTGCTACCAAGATCGCGCAGGATGATCGTCTTGCCGGTGTTGAGCAGCTTGCAGTGGTTGCGGCTGACCGACTCCTGGTCGATCTGGATGTCGCTCTTCGACGAGCGCCCGACGATGATCGAGGCCGAGTCCAGGTTGTACTTCTTGCCTAGATCTTGGCCGTAGATCACAACCATACAGGCTTCCTTCGCCTGTGGGCGCTCGGTGATCCGACTGATGACCGTGACGACGGTCTTGTTCTTGAGGTCTTCCGACATGGCCGGACTAGCGTCCCGCGCCTCGCTGTGAACCCGACGTCGATGACCACTAGGGTCACAATCTCTTGAAATACCGTAGGTTGACAGCAGGGTAGTCGAAAACTGGGACCAGAGCAATAGGTCGCCCCGGTTTCGATGCGGCGAGGTCAGGTCAACAGGACACGGGAGAGGCGAGACAAAGCCTCCTCGACCTCCTCCGGGCCGTCATGGGAGCCGAGGGCGAAGCGAACGGTGCCGCCGCCGCCGAAGGTGCCGAGGGCACGGTGGGCTCGTGGCGCGCAATGCAACCCTGGGCGGCAACAGATGCCGGCGCGATCGAGCTCGCGAGCCAGGGCGCTGGTGGTCCACCCCTCGACGGTAAACGAGAGGATCGCGAGGTGCTGCTCCGGCTCGGCGGCGCCATGGAGGGTCAAGCCGGGGAGGGCCAGCAGCCCGCGCTGCAGCTGGCGGAAGAGGTCGTGTTGGCGCTCTCGGGCGTTCTCGACGCCGTCGGTCAGCAACGGTGAGATGGCGGCGCCGAGGCCGGCGATGCCGCAGACGTTTGGGGTGCCAGCCTCGAAGCGATCGGGGACGAAGGCGGGCTGTTCTTCTTCTTCGCTGCGGCTGCCCGTGCCGCCGTGGAGCAGCGGTTGGACCCGCGCCGCCTGCCGAACGTAGAGCGCGCCGGTGCCCGTCGGACCATAGAGCGACTTATGGCCGGTGAGCGCCAGAGCGTCGATGCGTTGTCGTTGTACATCGAAGGGCACGCTGCCCACCGCCTGCGCGCCGTCGACCAAGAAGAACGCGCCGTGCTGCTCGCAGAGCTCGCCGATGGCCTGCAAGGGCGCCAGGCGACCGGTGACGTTGGAGGCGGCCGTGACGACGACCACCGCCACCTCGGGCTCGGCGGCGAGGCGTCGCGCGAGCGCATCGAGGTCGACGAGGTCGGGTAGCGCCGCTGGGATGTCCTCGACGATCACGCCGCGATCGCGTTCGAGGGCTCGCAGCGGGCGCATCACGCTGTTGTGCTCGAAGGCGCTGGCGAGGACCCGCTGGCCGCTGCGCAGCGTGCCCCAGAGCGCCAGGTTCAGCGCCTCGGTGGCGTTCTTGGTGAAGGCGACCTGTGCCGTGTCCTTGGCCCCGAGCAGCTCGGCCAGGGCCTCGCGCGTATGCTCGACCAGGCGAGCCGCGGCGAGGGAGCGCTGATGGCCCGAGCGGCCAGGGTTGGCAGAGGCCTCTTCGAGGGCCTTGACCATCGCCTTGGCGACGAAGGGGGGGCGCCAGCCCGTGGTGGCGGCGTGGTCGAGGTAGAGGGGCGCCTGATCACTCATGGTCGTTCTCCAGTCGTGCGTCTTCGCTCTGGGGCAGGTGGAGCCGCCGGTGGGTGCCTTGATGACCACGCAGGTAGACGTCGACCCAAGGACGCCAGCGCTCCCAAAGGGCCTCTAGAGCGCTGATCAGCGTACCGGACCGAGCTGCGCGAAGGATGCGGAATCACGGCGTAGAAGCGAGAAGGGCGCCTGCTGGTAGCACGCAACCGACGAGCGACAACCGCTGTGATTTCGCAGACCAGCGCGGCGACGGGAGGTCGTTTGGTCAGCGCTCTAGGGCTATGGCGAGATCGTCAGTCGAGAGCTCGACGGCCATGCCACTCTTCGACGAGAGCTCCCTCGGGATCGGTACCAGATCGTGCCAGAGCTCCGAGGCGAGGTCTCGGGCAGGCATTTGATGACGTTGCGCAAGAGCCGCCGGCCGAGCTCGTCGTTCCCGCGCCCTATCGTGTCGTGTTCGAAGCAGATCGCGATGTTCATAGCGAGCCAGGTTACAACGGCCGCAGGCGGAGACAAAGAGAGGAGAGGGGGTGGGCTAGAACAACAGGGTGCTAGCCTGCGAGGATCGCGCCGCCGACGAAGCAGGCCGAGATGACGCCGAGGATCGAGCCACCGACCAGCACGATCACGAAGGTGATCCCCATCGTCGCTGCCGTATAGCCGATCGCCTTTTCCTTCGGCGCGGCCATGATCTCCTGGACTCCGAGGTAGCACATGAAGCAGCCGTAGCCGAGGCCACCGAGCGTCGCGATCCAGGTCATGAAGCCGAAGGGGATCAGCTGCAGAAGTCCGGCGATCCACATCGGCAGCAGCGATCCAAAGGCGACCTTCGAGGCGCCCTCCATCTCATCGGAGGCGTCAAAGGTCTTGGCGAAGGCCTTGATTAGGATCGCGAAGACGAACCAGACACCAACCCCCAACGCCACGCCGACGACCAGCCCGAGCAGACCCGCGACTATCATCCGGCCAAAGAATGGGCGCAGGATCGAGTTCATCAGGACGCCGAGGAGAGTCCCGATGAAACCCGCGACACCGCTCGCCGCCACAAAGACGATCACGCTCGGCATCACGGCGCCGATGCCGCCGCGCTCGGTGGCCATCTCTTGCCAGAAGCCCTTCGGGTCTTTGAAGAGCTTGATCGCCCGCGGGAGCATCTTGGAGAGCTTGAACTCGGCCATCGCCGCGCCGGCCATGGCTCCCGCGTTCGAGGGCGGCGCAGCGGGGGCTTCTGGAGGCGGCGCAGCGGCTCCCGGAGGCGGCGCAGC
>PDPC01000092.1 GCA_002747355.1 Pseudomonadota bacterium
TCGTCGGTTGCGTGCTACCAGCAGGCGCCCTCCTCGCTCCTACGCCGTGACTCCGCATCCTTCGCGCAGCTCGGTCCGGTAAGCTGATCAGCGCTCTAGCCCACCCTACTTCGGGGACGTCCCACCCTACTTCGGGGACGTCCAGGGCAGGAGGCGATCAAGCTGGCCGTCGACCTTGATATAGCGGTAGAGAAAGAAGCCGCCCGCGGCCAACACCACGGTCATCAAACAGGCAGTGACGACCACGGGCCAACGTCGTCGTCGAGGGCCGCGAACCGGCCTGGGCGCTACCGGGTCTGGCGTGGTCGAGGGGAGGTTCACGACCTTCGGCTCGAAGACCGACCACTGGATCTCCTCCCCCCGGGTCGGCCGGAGCGATTGAGGCCGAATCACGGCCTTGCGGCGCAGCTCGAAGAGCACGGACTTCAGCGAGACGTCCGCGGCGACATGGGCTTCGGCGAGCTCGCGGCCGGGCTTACCCTCCACCAGCTGGATGAGAAGCTCATAGCGCTGCGGCGGCTGCTCCATCAGGTAGCCATCGAGGCAGCCGCGATCGATCAGCACCTCGGGCATCGTCAGCCCCTCGGCGTGAAGCCGCGCCAGCAGCGCGTTGTTCTGATCGCAGGCCGTTCTGACGAGCGAGGAGAGATCGCCGAGGGGAACCCGCCCAGCGTCCGCGTTCTCGCACACGAAGGCAAACTCCTGCCACTCGAAGCCGATCAACTGGAGCATCGCCAAAGGGCCCACCGAGAGCTGAGGGGCGTTGACCGTCACCCCGCAGACCTCACCTCGGCCAAAGATCACCTCGGCGCTGCGGGTGTCCCCGACGCGCAGCGAGAGCCTCCCTGAGACCTTGGCGGCGCCGAGCGTTTCCAGGAGCTGCACGGTACCTACGGGCTCGACCCACCCACTGAGCTCTGGGCGCTCCGCCGTGAGACCATCGAAGAGCTCGCAGCGCGGGGTCAGCGCCATGGCGAGCCCGTCAAACATTGGCTTCACCGCCCCCGCCCCGCTCTGGTTGAGCACCGCCGTCATCCTCGCCACGTCGACGATGATGAAGGGCGTCTCCCGCACCCGAAAGTCGCAGCGGATCCCTGCCAGCAGCGCCTTGCCCTCAGCGTCAGGTAGCGCGGCGTCACAGATCACCGCCGCCGGTCGTCGCTCGACGATGGCCTGGAAGGCCTCTACGCCGGTCGTCGCGACGAGAGGTGCAAAGCCCTGCTGGCGTGCCGTAGCCTCGAAGACCGGTCGCGCCATGTGGTCTGGGATCACGAGCAGTAGCGGCGGGTTGCCCATCGCCTCGAGCCAGGCTCGCCGTGTCTCTGGTGTTGAAGCGATCCCCGACGGGGTAGCTGCCTCGGCTGCGATGGGGAGGCCATCCGGGCCAAGCTGCGCCACGGGGACCACGACCTCTCGCGCAGGCTCGTCATCATCGACGATCGGGCGAAAGCGCGCGGCCGCCTCTCGGGTAGGCTCGTCCTCTTCGAAGCCTACGAGGTCGTCGTCATCCAACGCCGGCGCGCTCTTTGGGGCAGCGGTTGGAGGGGCGAAGGCACGCGGCGGAGAGGCGGAGCTTGGCGAAGAGACGAAGACCGGCGCTCCCGCTGCCTGTGTCCGCTCATCGTCATCATCTTCATCGAGCGGAATCATGTCGAACGCCGCGGCGGGCTGCGGCGAGGAGACCGGCGCGCTTGGAGCCGAGTCAGCGACCCAGGGCTCCGAGCCCGTGGGTACCTCTCTTGTCTCGAGCACCTCTTGTACTCCGCCGCCACGCTCGATCATCGTCGCCTCTTCGTTTGAGACGTCGAGCTCGTTGAGATCGAGCTCGTTGAGATCGTCGAAGACAGGGTTGCTCGGCAGCGGTGCTGGCGTGGGCGGCGCTGGCATGGGCCGCGCCAACGGAGAAAGCGAAGGGCGCTGCGCTACCCCACCTCGCCCCACCACAGCGACCTGCCAGTCGCCGCGGCGAGCGAGCGCCTCGAGCGCCGGCTCACCGCGGCGCCCGTCGAGCTGCAGATCGAGCAGCTGACCACCCGCCATCGAGATCCGCGCGTTGCTGCCAGCCGCGATGGCCTCGATCGTCGCGGCCTTGCCGCTCTGCTCCACGCCACGAAGCTGTGCCAGCAGCTCGCCAGCCCCCGGCATCTGAGAGACATCGTGGGGTAGCCCGTGCTGGTAGAGTACGTCGACGATCTCGCCCATCCGCTGTGCGAGACGCGGGCCGTCGATCGGCTTGGCGATGAAGCCAGCGGCGCCGGCCTGCAAGGCCTCGAGGCGAGCCGAGATGGATCGCTCCATGGTGAAGACGATCACCGCCGAGCCGCGGGTCTCCGGCGCCACCATCAGCTTACGCGCCAGCTCCAGACCGCTGCCCTGGCTATGGCGAAGCTCCATCAGCACCAGCTGAGGCTTCTGACGTGCGGCCAGGCGTAGCCCGTCGAGCGGCCGGGTGGCGACGGCGGTCGTAAAACGAGGAGGGACGAGCGCTGCACGCACCACCCGCGAAGCCGCGGGATCCTCGTCGATCAGCAGCACTGTCAGCGTGGTCGAGCCCTGGCCCGAAGCCATCGACCTCTCTCCTCCGCACGGCTCCAGCGGACCTAGAATGGCCCACCGCCCTTGGGGTGGGGTGATTATACGTGCAGTCGACGGCGAACCGCCAGTCGGAGAATTGTCAGTCGTGTCGAAGGGATCGGGACTCAGCGTGTGGGCTTGGCGGCGGACTTGACCTCAACGACTGTCGACCTGTGGCGCTTGCGGAAGATGACCACCGTCTCCCGGCTCTGAGTGTCGTTGCTCTCCCGCGCGAAGACGGTGACGTAGTTGGCGCCGGGCCATAGCGGGACGTCGACGTTGAAGTCGATCTGCTTGGGGCTCTTCGATTTTCTGTTCGAGCGATAGAAGATCTTCCGCTCCGAGATCTTGGTCTTGGGGTTGCGAACGAAGATGTAGAGGTCTTGAAGCTTCGTCTCGTCGTGGGCCGATCCGTGGATCCGCAAGGTCTTCTTGGTCGTGGCGTAGGTTGGCACCTTCAGCGTGATGGTCGGCGGGGTGACCTGCCAGCGCAGCTCGAAGCCCCTCCCGCGCGATCCCGGACCGGTCGCGGTCGTGACGACCTTTGGCGAGAGGAACGCGGGTCGCTTGCTCGTCGCGGCGACGCGGTACCAACCTGCCGCCGTTCGCCCCAGCACCTTGAAGCTGCTGCCTCGCCTCGCGCTACCGACCACCGGCGCGGAGGCTGCACCCCAAGCGCGGAAACCGGCGAGCGGCTTGTCGACGCGAACCCACCCCTTGGCCGGCTTCGGCGCCAGGGAGCCCTTGGCGACTGAAAAGCTCAGCTTCTCCGAGACGTATTCCCGCAGCCCCTCGTCGACCACCGCCAGCTCGACCTTGAAGGTGCGCTTGCGATAGCTCGGCTGCACCTCGAAGGTGAAGGCTGCGGTCTTGCTCTCCCCTGGCTCCAACCGCCCGAGCTCGAAGCGCCCCTTGCGGATGAAGATGCCGACCCCTGCGAGGTTCTTCAGCCTCGCGATCGTGCGAAACGCCGGCCCCTTGCCGCTGTTCTTGACCCGCACGAAGAGACGGACGTGCTCGCCCCGCTGCACCTGGCCATCGCGGTTGCCTTTGATGTCGTCGATCAGCTGATAGCCATAGGCGAAGATCGGGCGGTCGACCCCCTTCGAGCGCAGCGAGAAATGGTGCTTCGGGTAGCGGGTCTTGCTGTCGTCGAAGAAGCGCAGATCGACCTCGTCGACGCGAGTCGCGGCGTCGCGTAGGCGCAGCGGGACCTCCCAGCTGCGCTCGTCGCCGGGCTCGAGGCGACCAAAGACGAGCTCCCGTTTGTCGAGCAAGCCGTTGACCGACTCGCTGATCCCGCGGAGGCGGTAGGCTGTGGTCCCGCCCACGTTCTTCACGGTCACGCGCAGCGTCGTCGATCGACAGGCTGCCACCACGCCCCCAGGGGGATCGGTGACGAGCTTGACCGCGAGCCGTGGGGCCGAGGCCCCCGGCGGCAGCGAGAGACGGGCCTGCTTCGGCGCCTCCGTCCAGTCGACGTTCAGCTTTTTTAGCGCTTCGGCGATGCGCTGCTCCTCCTCGACGTCGACCCGCGCGAAGAGCCGCTTGGAGCCGGCGATGATCCGCGAAGCCCGCCAGTCCTTGGCGCTCGCCAGCAGGTCACGAGCGAGCTTGATCTGGAAGTCGACCACGAACCTCTCCTCCTCCGCCGGCTTGCAGCTGCGGTTGCGGAACAGGCAGAGGTTCTTGCGGGGCGCCTTCTTCTTTTGGGTTTTCGAACGGCGCGCCGCCACCGCAAGATAGCGTACGCGGCGGAGCGGCTTGCTGCTGCGCGCCGCGTTCTGATGGGTCAGGTGTTTGGCTAGGTCCTTCTCCCGCGGCGCGTCGTCTCCATGGCGCAGGCGGATGTACTTCGGCCTCACCACGACCGGGTCGGTGAGCACATCCGGGGTGATGCCCACCGTCTGAATCGAGACGTCCCCCGGCGTGAGGTACTGGGCGATGGTCAGCTTCAGGGCCGAGCCGTCGTCATTGTTGTAGAGCACCTGCACCGAGCCCTTGCCGAAGGTGCGCTTGCCGATGATCACGCCGCGATCGAGGTTCTTCAGCGCTCCAGCGACGATCTCGGAGGCCGAGGCGCTGCCGCCGTTGACCAGCACGGCGATCGGATAGCGCGGCTCCGTCCCCTCGCGATGGGCCCGCTTCTCCTCGCGCCGCTTGCCAGCGTGGCCGACCGTCGTCAGCAGCGTCCCGGAGTCGATGAAGAGATCGGAGATCTTGATCGCCTGCTCGAGGAGCCCGCCGGGGTTGTTGCGCAGATCGAGCACGAGGCCGCGCATGCCCTTCTTATGCAGCTTCTCGAGCTGGGCCTTGATGTCCGAGAGCGAGTTACCCTGAAAGCTCGACAGCGAGATGTAGCCGATCTTTTTGGCCAGCATCCGCGACTTTACGCTGTCGACCTTGATGATCGCGCGGGTCAAGGTCTTGACCTCGGGGCGCTTCCAGCCGCCCCGCAGCACGGTGATCGCGATGTTGCTGCCCGGGACACCTCGCAGCCGCTTGACGGCCTGCGAGAGGGTCATGTTGACCGTCGACTCTTCGCCGATCTTGAGGATCTGATCGCAGGCCTTGAGGCCCGCCACCTCGGCGGGTGTCCCCTTGATCGGCTTCATCACCGTCAGCACGCCATTGATCATGCTGATCACGATGCCCAGGCCGCCAAAGTGGCCGCGTGTCGAGAGCTTCATCTCGGCGTAGATCTCGGGACGCAGCAGGAGGCTGTGCGGGTCGAGGGTGTCGAGCATACCGTTGATCGCCGCATACTCGACGTCCTGAGGCTTGGTGTCGGCGTGGAGGTGGGGCTGAATGAAGCGCAGCACCTTCTTGATGACGGCGCTGAGGGCCCAGGGGCTGTCGATCGAGCTCAGGTCGAAGGAGCGCTGGACGTCCTCGACTTTGACCGTGACCTTCTTTTTGTCAGGGCTCTCCTCGATCAACACCTCCGCCACGCGCTTCTCGATCGCGTCGAGGGCTGACAGGAGCATCGCCCGAGGCTTGATCCGGGCAGGCTCGACGTAGCTGTCGGTGACGCGACCGAGGACGATCCGAAAGACCTTCAGCGCCAGATCGTAGTGTTTGGCTGCCCGCTGGGGTGCGGCGCGGGAGGGCCGCGGCGAGCTGACGCCGAGGCTC
>PDPC01000084.1 GCA_002747355.1 Pseudomonadota bacterium
CGTCCTTCGACTACAAAAAGAAAAAGGACGGCTCAGCGCCGAAATGGGCCAACGCGCCGCTGCTCTTCGCCTTCATCAACTTCGCGATCCTGCTCTATCTGCTGATCCGCTTCGCCGGTAAGCCGCTGTCGGACTACCTCGCCGAACGCCACGAGCAGATCAAAAAGGATCTCGACGAGGCAGCCAAGCTGCGCGACGAGGCCAAAGCGCAGCTCGACGAGGTCAACACGAAGCTCGCAGGTCTCGACGACGAGATCGCCGAGATCAAGCGCGCGGTGAAGGCCGACGCCGAAGAAGAGAAAAAGCGTATCATCGCTAACGCCGAGGCCGAGGCTGAGGCGCTGGTCACCGGCGCCGAGCGGACCCTCGACATCGAGATCGAGCGCGCCAAACGCAAGCTCGAGGTCAGCGCCGTGCAGGCGGCCCTGCGGTCGGCGGAGAAGCTCCTCGAACGCGAGATCAAAGACGCCGACGTCACGCGGCTGCGTGAGGAGTACCTCACACAGATCTCGTCGAATGAGGCATCGACGGGAGGTGGCAATTGAAATCCGGCAGTCTGGCGCGCCGCTACGCCAAGGCGCTGATCGCCATCGGCATCGACGACAAGAGCTATGAGCAGCTGGGCCGTGAGCTCGACACCTTCGCCAAGCTCCTCGAGAGCCACCGCGGCCTGGCCACGACCCTTACAAACCCCAGCTATCCGCTAGACAAGCGCCGTGGGGTGCTCGACGGCGTCCTGAAGAAGCTCTCGCCGAGCAAGACCGTACACAACTTCCTGCAGCTCGCCCTCGATCGCGACCGCATCGCCTATGTGCCAGACATCGCCCGTGAGTACGAGGCGATGGCAGATGAGCACGCCGGCCGCGTCCGCGCCGAGGTGGTCGCCGCCAAGCAAGGCGACCTGCTGCAGCTCGAGCAGCTCAAGAAGGCCCTCGAGACGCGCACAGGTAAGCAGGTGGTGCTCACGACGCGGGTCGACTCGACGCTGATCGCCGGCAAGGTGACGCGCATCGGCTCGATCATCTTCGACGGGAGCATCCGCACGCGCCTCGACCAGCTCGGCACGGACCTGCTGGCCAACAAGATCTGAAACCGACTCGAACGCTAGAGCGATAACGCCCACAGCAGCTATCGAACGCTTGTAGGGGAATAGGGACGACCCATGGAAATTCGCGCCGAAGAGATTTCTGAGATCATCCGTAAGCAGATAGAAGAGTACGACCAGAAGGTGGCCGTCCTCGAGACGGGCACCGTGCTGACCGTCGGTGATGGGATCGCCCGCGTACATGGCCTCGACGGGGCGATGGCCGGGGAGCTGCTCGACTTCCCCCACGGCGTCAAGGGCATGATCCTCAACCTCGAAGAGGATAACGTCGGCGTCGCCCTGCTCGGCCGTGACACGCTGATCAAAGAGGGCGACCTGGTCAAGCGGACCAAGAAGATCTCCGGCGTGCCCGTCGGCGACGCCCTCGTCGGTCGCGTGGTCAACGCCCTCGGCGAGCCCATCGATGGCGGCGACCCGATCGAAGCCGAAGGCTTCAAGCCGATCGAGCTCAAGGCCCCCGGCATCGTCAAGCGCAAGTCGGTCCATGAGCCGCTGCAGACCGGCATCAAGGCGATCGACGCGATGACGCCGATCGGCCGCGGTCAACGTGAGCTGATCATCGGCGACCGCCAGACCGGCAAGACGGCGATCGCCATCGACACGATCATCAACCAGAAGGGCAAGGGCGTCACCTGCATCTACGTGGCCATCGGCCAGAAGCAGTCGACCGTCGCCCAGGTGGTGCAGAAGCTGCGCGAGACCGGCGCGATGGACTACACCATCGTCGTCCTCGCGGCGGCCTCTGAGTCCGCCCCGCTGCAGTTCATGGCGCCTTTCGCCGGCTGCACCATGGGCGAGTACTTCATGAACAAGGGTGGCCACGTCCTCTGCGTCTACGACGACCTCTCCAAGCACGCCGTCGCCTACCGCCAGCTCTCGCTGCTCTTGCGCCGCCCTCCAGGTCGCGAGGCCTACCCGGGTGACGTCTTCTACCTCCACAGCCGGCTCCTCGAGCGTGCAGCAAAGCTCTCCGACAAAGAGGGCGGCGGCTCGCTGACGGCCCTGCCGATCATCGAGACCCAGGCTGGCGACGTCTCCGCCTATATCCCGACCAACGTGATCTCGATCACCGACGGACAGATCTTCCTCGAGACCGACCTCTTCTTCTCGGGGCAGCGCCCCGCGGTCAACGCCGGTATCTCGGTCAGCCGCGTCGGCGGTAACGCCCAGATCAAGGCGATGAAGAAGGTCGCCGGCTCGCTGCGCCTCGACCTCGCGCGCTACCGCGAGATGGCCGCCTTCGCCCAGTTCGGCTCAGATCTCGACAAGGAGACGCAGGCCCAGCTGGCCCGCGGCGCGCGGATGATGGAGGTCCTCAAGCAGGGCCAGTACGAGCCGCTTGCGGTGGAAAAGCAGGTCGCGATCATCTACGCCGGCTCCAACGGCCTGCTCGAGGTGATCCCCGTCGAGCAGATCACGACCTACGAGGGCAAGCTCCTGGCGCACCTCGACAAGGTGCATCCGGAGTACCTGCGCGAGATCGCCGAAAAGAAGGTCGTCTCCGATGAGCTCGGCGAGAAGCTGACCAAAGCGATCAACAGCTTCAGCAAGGACTTTTTGGCCGAGCTCGGCTAACGGCGAAAGGATCCCCTCATGCCTTCGCTGAAGGATATCCGCCGACGCATCACGTCGGTCAAGAGCACGCAGAAGATCACGCGGGCGATGAAGCTCGTCGCCGCGGCGAAGCTGCGCAAGGCGCAAGAGAACATCATGCAGGCGCGGCCCTACGCCAACGAGCTGCGAACGATGATCTCCGAGCTGGCGCTGCGCACTGAACAGCACGATCACCCGCTGCTCACCATCCGCGAGCCGCGGCGCGTGATGCTGCTGATCCTCACCTCCGATCGCGGCCTCTGCGGCGCGTTCAACACCAACGTGCTGCGAGAGGGTCAGAGCTACCTTGCCCAGCATAAAGATGATCACGAGGAGATGCAGCTGGCGGTGCTGGGCAAGAAGGGCCGCGAGTACCTCGAGTTTCGCAACATCGAGATCAAGCAGTACTTCCCCGGCCTCGACGTCGGTAACGCGCTCGAGCGCTCGCAGGAGATGAGCGCCAAGGTCATCGACGGCTTCCTCGGCGAGGACCTCGACAAGGTCTTCGTGCTCTACAACGAGTTCAAGTCGGCGATGTCGCAGCGCATCGTCGTCGAGCAGCTGCTGCCCATCGAGCCGATGATGCTCTCCGGGCAAGACAAGAGCGCACAAGAGGGGGTCGGTGAGGGGATCGGCGAGTTCGCCTTTGAGCCCGACAAGGACACCATCCTCGAGAATATCCTGCCGATGTACGTGCAGGTCGAACTCTACCGGGCGGCCCTCGAGTCGACCGCGTCAGAGTACGGCGCTCGCATGACCTCGATGGAAAACGCAACGAACAGCGCCAACGACATGATCGCGACGCTGACTCTCCAGTACAACAAGGCGCGGCAGGCCGCGATCACCACCGAGCTCGGTGAGATCGTCGGCGGGGCCGAGGCGATGAAGGGGTAAGAACGATGGCAACCTCCAAGGGCAAGATCAGCCAGGTCCAAGGCGCGGTCGTCGATGTGGTGTTCGACGGCGAGCTTCCGCCCATCTACACCGCGCTCACGGTGACGAACGAGGCCCTCTCCGACAAGCAGGACAACCTCGTGCTCGAGGTCGCGCAGCATCTCGGTGAGCATACCGTCCGCACTATCGCGATGGACGGCACCGAAGGGCTGGTGCGCGGCGCGCCAGTGACCAACACCGGCGAGGTGATCCAGATGCCTGTTGGCGATGAGGTGCTAGGCCGGATCATGAACGTCATCGGCCAGCCCGTCGACGAGGCCGGCGAGATCAAGACCGACCAAAAAAAGCCGATCCACGCCCTGGCGCCGAAGTTCGTCGACCAGTCGACGAAGGTCGAGGTCTTCCCCACCGGCATCAAGGTCATCGACCTGCTCTGCCCCTATCGTAAGGGCGGCAAGGTCGGCCTCTTCGGCGGCGCCGGCGTCGGCAAGACGGTGCTGCTGCAGGAGTTCATCAACAACGTCGGTAAGAAACACGGTGGTGTCTCCGTCTTCGGCGGCGTCGGCGAGCGCACCCGCGAGGGCAACGACCTCTGGGTCGAGTTCCAGGAGGCCGGCGTCATCGACAAGGTCGCGCTGGTCTTTGGCCAGATGAACGAGCCCCCCGGGGCCCGCGCCCGCGTCGGCCTCTCAGCGCTGACCATCGCGGAGTACTTCCGCGACGAGCGCGGCCAGGACGTGATGCTCTTCATCGACAACATCTTCCGCTTCACCCAGGCCAACTCCGAGGTCTCCGCGATGCTGGGTCGTATCCCCAGCGCCGTCGGCTACCAGCCAACGCTGGCGACCGACCTCGGCGCCCTGCAGGAGCGCATCACCTCGACCAACAAGGGCTCGATCACCTCGGTACAGGCGATCTACGTCCCCGCCGACGACCTCACAGATCCTGCTCCGGCGACGACCTTCGCCCACCTCGACGCCACGACGGTGCTCAGCCGCGCCATCTCCGAGATGGGCATCTACCCGGCCGTCGATCCGCTCGACTCGACCTCGACCAACCTCAGCCCCGACATCGTCGGCCAGAAGCACTACGACGTCGCCCGCGAGGTGCAGGTAATCCTGCAGCGCTACAAGGACCTCAAGGACATCATCGCGATCCTCGGCATGGACGAGCTCTCCGAGGAGGACAAGCTGATCGTGCGCCGCGCCAAGCGGATCCAGCAGTTCCTCTCCCAGCCCTTCTTCGTCGCCGAGCAGTTCACCGGCATGGAGGGCCGCTTCGTCGACCTCAAGGACTCGGTGGACGGCTTCGCCGAGATCCTCGAGGGCAAATGCGACGACATGCCAGAGGACGCCTTCCGCTTCTGCGGCAGCCTCGACGAGGCCCGCGAGCGCGCGGAGAAGATGCGCAGAGAGGCGGCCTAGTCATGGCGCTCCACCTGCAGGTCGTCACACCCAAGGGCAAGGCGCTCGAGGCCACGGTCGACGAAGTCTCTGTGCCCGGCGCCCTGGGCGAGTTCGGCATCCTCGAGGGCCATATCCCGGTGCTCTCGGCGCTGAAGGCTGGCGTGCTGCACTACATCGCCTCGGGCAAGGTTGGCCACCTCGCCGTCGGCGGTCGCGGCTATATCGAGATCGCTGGTGAAGAGAAGGTGATGGTCATCAGCGACAGCTGCATGACCAAAGACGACGTCGACGCCGACATGGCGCGCGAAGAGCTCGCCGAAGCCGAGGCCCGCCTCGCCAGCTACGACGGCACCACCGAAGACGCCGAGTACCAGCTGATCCAGCAAAAGATCGACTGGGCCCAAGCCCGCCTCGCCCTCCTCGCCGAGTAAACGAGAAGGCCGCGGCCCCCCTCGGCCTCACCCCGCCCCGGCCTCCGACCGGTCGAGAAAAGGCCGATCAGGCTGCCATGGGTGGCTAGAGCGCCGACCCGCTTCCCTCCCGTCGCCGCGCTGGTCTGCGACATCACAGCGGTTGTCGCTCGTCGGTTGCGTGCTACCAGCAGGCGCCCTCCTCGCTCCTACGCCGTGATGCCG
>PDPC01000085.1 GCA_002747355.1 Pseudomonadota bacterium
CGGCTTCGGGTCGACCTTCGGCTTCGGGTCGACCTTCGGCTTCGGGTCGACCTTCGGCTTCGGGTCGACCTTCGGCTTCGGGTCGACCTTCGGCTTCGGCTTCAGCCTGACCTTGGGCTGCGGTCTCGCTCGAGGCTTCGGAGGCGGCGCCGTCGACTGGAGCTTCACGGCGACCTTGAACACCTCGTCGACGCCATCCCGGGTCCACACCGCGTCCTTGCCCTTGAACGTGGTGGTCGCGGTCTTGTGGTCTTTCAGCTTCAGCTTGACGCGGTAGGTCTTGCCCTTGCGGAGCTTCTTGGGGAGGGTGAAGGGCGTGGTGCCCACCTTCCTGCCGTCGAGGTAGAGCGTGGCGCCCGCTGGCTCGCTCTCGATCCGAACGCTGCGCTTCGCGTCCTCGGTGAGCTTCACCGAGAGCGGCATCTGTGGCGTCGGCTTCTGCTTGAACGTCAGGAGCTTCTTGCCAGGGAGGTCGAGCGCGATCTCGATCTCCTTGTCCTTGTTCAGCCTGCCGATGGTCGCCGGGGTGACCTTGCCGGTGTCTTTGCCGTCGAGCCAGATCGCGGCGCCAACCGGCTGCGAGCTGATCTTCATCGCGACCAGCGTCGGGGCGGGCTTTGTGGGGACAGGAGGCTTGGGGGCGACCTTGGTGACCGGCTTCTTCTTGGTCTTGCCCTTGGTGGAGTAGAAATACCAGCCGCCGGCCACCGCGAGGGCGATCAGCAGCAACACCACCACGGTGCCCAGCGAGGATCGCTCCTCTTCGTACGCAGGCTCCGACGCAGCGTAGGGCGGCGCCGGCTCGCTCGTCTCGGCGAGCGGCTTAGCTCCGACATCGGACGCGACGCTCACCTCGGTGCTGGAAAAGAGGATCTTCTCCAGGCGGTCGCGGCGGTCTTCCTCGCTCTCTTTCTCGGGCTCAGGCGCGGGCTCTTGGGCCCCGGGCTTTTCGGGTTTGGGCGCTGGCGCGGGCTCTTCGGGCGCCGGCGCCGGCGCGGGCTCTTCGGGCTCTGGCGCTGGCGCGGGCTCTTGGGGCTCCGGCGCGGGCTCTTCGGGCTCTGGCGCTCTGGGGGCCGCGGGCTCTCTGGATGCCTCGGGCTCTTTGGAGGCCTCGGGCTCTTTGGAGGCCTCGGGCTCTTTGGAGGCCTCGGGCTCTTTGGAGGCCTCGGGCTCTTTGGAGGCCTCGGGCTCTTTGGAGGCCTTGACCCCCTCGAATGCATCAGCCTCGGCGTCGGCCCTCCGCAGCGAGGCGGTTGGATCGAGCACCGCCCGAGTGGGCTCGTCTTCTGAGAAGTCGACGTCGTGGTTTTTGGCCTCGAGCACGCGCTCGAGCACGGCGCGGCTCTTGGGTGGCAGCTTCTCGAAGCGCACACCCATGCCGGGCGAGACCGTCGCCTTCTCTGGATCCTTTTCTCGTACCCAGACCACGGTGCCGTCGCCGGAGAGCAGGGGGCTGCCGTCTTGCAGCTGGAACTCGAAGGTCAGCGCCGTGCCCACCGCGAGCGGCTTGGGCGTGCGGATGAAGATCCCGCCTTCGCTGACGTCCGCCGCGTATCGCTCGATGAAGTGCTCGAGCGTGGCGCTCTTGAATTTGATCTTCACGCTGACGGGGGTGCGCATCGTCGGTACAATCCTTCGGGCGAGCGGAGTCCTGGCGTCGGCTCAGAATGACCCTCGGCGCTGGCTCAGAGTACCTTAGTCGCCTCGTTCATTGCAAACTCGAGTCTCGTGAATAAGATTTCAAGACACAGAACGTTGCAAGGGTTTATGACGCGCTACTCTCATCGCCGTGGTGCCTTCAGGGGGGTGTCGAGGGTCGTTGTGGCGAGCCTCCTGGGGCTCCTCGCCTCGACCCTCGGCGGGCCCTCTCTCGCCGCGCCGGCGCTCGTCCCGGGAGTGCGCACGAGCGGCAAGCCTGTCTCGTCGGGCAGCTGGGTTCGCTACAGCTTCTATCGACCTGGCCAGCCCGTGGCGCTCGTCCGGATGGCCGCCCTCGAGCGGGTGGGCAAGGCCCAGTGGTTCGAGGTCTCGTTGACCCTCCGCCGCGGGCAGACCCTGGTCTTCAAGTCGCTTGTCGAGGGGGATCTCGGCCAGCCCAGGCGGGTGCTGAAGATGATCGTGCGCGCCCCCGGGCAGGTGCCGATGCTGCTCCCGGAGGCGCTCGCCCGCAAGAGGCTCCCGCGGCTCGAGACCCAGAGCCCGGGCACGCTCGTCGGCAAGGGGCCGCTGCGGGTCCCCGCCGGGCGCTTCGCGGCGATGCACTACCGGCGCACGAAGGGCCAGAAGGGTCAGAAGCGCCAGACGGTCGAGGATCTCTGGCTCAGCAAGGCGATCCCCGGCTGGCCGCTCTTACGCTATCGCGCCGCGGGTGTCCGCGTCGAGCTGGTCGCCTGGGGCCAAGGGGCCCAATCGGCGATCACGCGCCAGCCGGTGAAGCTCGACCCTCGGCTGATCCGTGGCATGAAATAGGGCCGCGCTCGTCACCTGCACCCCGACAGGCGGGGCCTCTGCACGCGCGCGCATTGACAGCGCGCCTCGATGCTCTACAGTGGCCTCCCGTTGGCAATCAACCGCTTCAAGCGTCAAGAGAGGGCCGATGGGCAAGCCGACCAAGATCATCTTCATTACCGGCGGCGTGGTCTCCTCGCTGGGCAAGGGCCTGGCAGCGGCCAGCATTGGCGCGCTGATGGAGAACCGCGGGCTTCGGATCACGCTGCAGAAGCTCGACCCCTACATCAACGTCGATCCGGGCACGATGAACCCGACCCAGCACGGCGAGGTCTTCGTCACCGACGACGGCACGGAGGCCGATCTCGACCTGGGCCACTACGAGCGCTTCACCGCCGCGCGGATGAGCCAGATCAACAACTGGACCAGCGGGCAGATTTACTATGACGTCATCTCCCGCGAGCGCCGCGGCGATTACCTCGGCGCCACGGTGCAGGTCGTCCCGCATATCACCGACGCGATCAAAGAGAAGATCCACGCCTGCTGTGAAGACGTCGACCTGCTGATCTGCGAGGTCGGCGGTACCGTCGGCGACATCGAGGGGCTCCCCTTCCTCGAGGCGATCCGACAGCTCCGCATCGAGCACGGCTACCAGAACACGGTCTGCGTACACCTCACCCTCGTCCCCTATCTTCGGGCTGCGGGCGAGCTGAAGACCAAGCCAACGCAACATAGTGTGCAGAAGCTACGCGAGATCGGCATCCAGCCCGAGATCTTGCTCTGCCGCACGGAGCATCCGCTCAACCGCGAGCTGAAGCGCAAGATCGGGCTCTTTTGCAACGTCACGCCGGAGGCCGTCTTCGAGGCGCGGGACGTGGAGACCATCTACCAGCTGCCGATCAAGCTCTACGAGGAGGGCGTCGACGAGAAGATCGCCGCGATGCTCAACATCTGGTCGCGGGCGCCGCGCCTCGAGCAGTGGGAAAAGATCGTCGACACCGTGCAGCGACCTCGCTCGACGGCGACGATCGGGGTCGTCGGCAAGTACGTCGAGCTGATCGAGTCCTACAAGAGCCTCAACGAGGCGCTGACCCACGGCGGGCTGGCCAACGGCGGGGGCGTCGACGTGCGCTACATCGACTCGGAGGAGATCGAGGCGCGGGGCTGCGACGAGCTGCTCGCCGGCCTCGACGGCGTCCTGGTCCCCGGCGGGTTCGGTGGGCGCGGGACGGAGGGCAAGATCCGCGCGATCCGCTACGCCCGCGAAAACGAGGTGCCCTTCTTCGGCATCTGCCTCGGTCTGCAGATGGCCGTCGTCGAGTTTGCCCGCAACGTGGCGGGCCTCGACGGGGCCAACTCGGTCGAATGCGACCCCGACAGCCCCCACCCCGTGATCCATCTGATGGAGCACCAGCGGGACCTCGAACAAAAGGGCGGCACGATGCGCCTCGGCGCCTACCCGTGCAAGCTGATGCCCAACACCATCGCCGCCGACGCCTACGGTGTCCGCGAGGTCTCCGAGCGCCATCGTCACCGCCTCGAGGTCAACAACGACTACCGCGATCGGCTGGCCACGGCGGGGCTCTGCTTCTCCGGGCTCAGCCCCGACGACCTGCTGGTGGAGATGATCGAGCTGCCGAGCCACCCCTATTTCGTCGGCTGCCAGTTCCACCCCGAGTTCAAGTCGCGGCCGACCAACGCCCACCCGCTCTTCACCCGCTTCATCCGCGCGGCTCTGACCGCCCAGAAGAAGCGCCCGCGGCCGGGCGAGGCAGACCCGCCAGAGGGCGATCAGGGCGAGGCAGACCCGCCAGAGGGCGATCATCAGGGCGAGGGCGATCGCCCCGAGCCGCTGACGCTCCACGCTCGAGCTTGAGAGCATCTCCACACATGCCTCCCGTCGCCCGGCCGAGGCCTCCCGTCGCCGGGCCGAGGCCTCCCGTCGCCGGGCCGAGGCCTCCCGTCGCCGGGCCGAGGCCTCCTGTCGCCGGGCCGAGGCCTCCCGTCGCCGGGCCGAGGCATCCTCTCGCTGCCGGCGACCGCGCTCGACGCCTCGGAAAGCTCGGCGTCTCTTGACCGCGAGCCGACGTCTCAAGAACCACCTACTCTATGGGCTGGGCCGCGCGCTCCTCGCGGCGCTCTCGGGCTGCCCGCTGAGCTGGCTGCGACCGGTGGGTCGCGCCCTGGGCCGGGCGGGGTATCGGCTCGCGAGCCACGAGCGACGGCGGGCGCTGACGAACCTCGCCGCCGCCGATCTCGGCCTCGCCGAAGGCGAGCGCCGGCGGCTCTGTCGCGAGGTCTTCGCGCGTCTCGGTCACGTCGTGGTGGAGGCCCTGGCGCTGCCGCGGCTGGTCCGACGAGGCCCCTTGGCTCGCTTCGACGCGCGCGCCGTCGCGCTGCTCGCGCGGGCGGGGGGGGCGGTGGTGACCACCGCGCACCTCGGCAACTTCGAGCTGCTCGCCGCGGCCATCGCCCAGCGGCGGGGCGAGCCGGTCTACGTGCTGGCGAGGCGCAGCTACGAGCCGCGCTTCACCGCGCTGCTCGAGCGCCGTCGCCGCCAGGTCGCGGTGGTCCCGCTCTGGGTCGAGGATCGCAGCTGCGCCTTGCGGGCGCTGCGGGCGCTGCGGGCGGGCGCCTGGGTTGGTGTGCTGATCGACCGCGCGCCGCGCGCCGGCGGTGAGGCGCTGCCCTTCTTCGGGCGGGGGGCGCCGACCGATCTCCTCGCCGCCGGCCTCGCCCGGGTCGCCGCCGTGCCGCTCCACGTGGGCTGGGTTGAGCGCCGAGAGGGGGCGAGAGCAGGCGACGGGGCAGGGCAGCAGGTCAGCCTCGTGCCGACGGACGCGAACGACGACAGGGCTCGCATCGCCGAGGCCACCGCGCGCCTCGAGAGCGCGATCCGCGCGCGACCCGCCGACTGGCTCTGGACCCTCGATCGCTGGCGGGATCGCCCATGACGACGCGTCGGGCGACGCTGGCGCTCTGCTGCGCGCTGCTGGTGTCCAGCGGCTGTGAGCGCGACGCTCGGGAGCCCGGGGCGAGCCCCCCGCCGCGGGCTCAACCCGGGTGGCGTCTCGAGGGGGTCCGCTTCGAGCTGCTCGGCGCTACGCGCTTGTCTGTGCGGGCGGCTCGGGGGAGACTCAACCCATCCCGCCGGGCGCTCGAG
>PDPC01000086.1 GCA_002747355.1 Pseudomonadota bacterium
AGGGCGCCTGCTGGTAGCAAGCAACCGACGAGCAACAACCGCTGTGATTTCGCAGACCAGCGCAGCGACGGGAGGTAAGTTGGTCAGCGCTCTAGCGCTGATCAGCTTCCCTCCCGTCGCCGCGCTGTGCCCGGCGACAAAAGGCATGTGTGGGGGCTCCTCGAGCTCAGCGGTCGGCGTTGCGTGCGCTGATCCGCTGGACGGGCGCGATGGGCTCCTTGTCGGCCTTCTTGTCGGCCTCCGCGTCTCTTTTGGGCCGTTCGTCTGCGTCGACGTCGATGACCACCGGGCCACGGGCTCCACGCCCGCGCTGATCGCCATCAAAGGGCCCACTGGCGCCGCCAAACGGGCTCGCTCCAAACCCGCCGAAGCTCGGCTGCACGCGGCCCTCGAGGCTCTTGGCGACGCGGCCAGCGGCCAGCCCGCGAAGCCCCGGCACCAGCATTACAAAGCCCAGGATGTCGGTGATGAAGCCGGGGACAATCAGCAGCGCGCCGACGATCAGAAGCACGAGCCCGGAGACGATCTGCACCGCGGGGACCTCACCACGGCCGACGGCTTGCTGGATCTGCTGCAGCGTCCGCAGCCCCTGGTGGCGCACCAGGGCGCCGCCGACCATCCCGGTGAGGATGCAGAGCCCTAGGGTGGCAACGAAGCCGATACCGCCCGCGACGTTGACCAGCAGCCAGAGCTCGGCGAAGCCGAGGACAAGCACGAGGAGGAAGAACTTACCGACGAACGACACGACGCAAAGCTAGCATGCTGGTCGCCGCGAGGGTCAAGGCGTGGCTTGGCGATGGTCAACCAGCCCCGATCTGCGGTACCATCCCTGCGGTTTTTCCCTTTACCACCGGATAGCTATGACCGCCTACGCTCGAGCAGTGGGACCCGACGCCGGTCCCGCCCGTCAAAACATCCTGATCGTCGAAGACGAGGAGTCGATCGCCCTGCTGCTCCAGAGCACCCTCGAGGCCGAAGGGTACGCCGTCGAGCTGTGCTCCGATGGCACCTCCGCGCTGGCGCGGCTGGCCGAGGGGGGGATCGACCTGGTCCTCCTCGATCAACACCTCCCCGACATGTTGGGTACCAGCGTGCTCGCCGAGCTGCGCGTCAACGACGGCCAGCTGCCGGTGGTGATGGTCACGGCCCACGGAGACATCGAGCTGGCCGTGCAGGCGCTGAAGGCTGGCGCGATGGACTACCTGGTCAAGGATGTCGACCTGGCGTTCTTGTCGATGCTGCCGCGGACGGTGGTCACGGCGCTCGAGCGTGCCTCTCTCGAGCGGCGAAACCGCGCTCTCGTCTCCGAGCTGCGGCGCAATGAAGAGCGGCTGCGGAACATCTTCCAGCGCTCGCCGATTGGGATCTTGTTGCTCGATTGCCATGGCCGTGTGGTGTCAGCCAACGCGGCGAGCGCACGCCTCTTTGGCTTGGTGCACCCATCGGAGCTCGAGGGCTTTCGGCTGATCGACGCGCTGCAGGTGGGCGACGCGTTTCGGGCGATCGCCGATGAGCGCTCTGACGGCTCTGGCGTCTCGCAGGAGCGGTCGATCACCCTCGATTTCGCCCAGCTCGGCGCCCTCCGGTTGCCGCGGATGCGCGACAGCGGGCACGCCCACTTCGAGCTCTTGCTGACACGGCTCGCGGCGGATGGTGAGGCGCGAGCGGTGCGGGCGATGGTGCAGCTGCACGACGTGAGCACTCGTCGCCACGCCGAGGCGGCGCTGCAGCAGGCGGAGCAGCGGATCGAGGGGCTGCAAGAGCTGCTCAAGATGCTCGGCAGGTGCCGATTGCTCCGCAACGACCCCAGGCGCCGTGAGCAGGTCGAGCGTCTGCTTGCCGAGGTTCTCGACGAGCAGGACGAGTGCCACGAGATCTGTGAGGATGCTCCGGTCTCTGAGCTCCAAAAGGCGCCCAAGCCATCCCAGCCTAGCAGCGCGACGAGCTCAGCACCCCTGCTCGTGACGCTACATAACAAAGCGCTAGAGCGCTGACCAGCTTCCCTCCCGTCGCCGCGCTGGTCTGCGACACCACAGCGGTTGTCGCTCGTCGCTTGCGTGCTACCCGCGGGCGCCCTTCTCGCTCTTACGCCGTGATTCCGCAGCCTTCGCGCAGCTCGGTCCGGTAAGCTGATCAGCGCGCTAGACCCTACGTAACACAGCGCTGGCTCGAGGTCTCTTAGCGAAGACTCTCTCACAGAAAAGATACGCGATGCATATTCCCTTGATCCTGATCGGCGTGGTGATCCTCCTGTTTCTCGTCGTGCGGGCCTTCGGCCCTTCCGTTGACCGAGCGCTCGAGACCGCGCTACGCGAGAAGAACCTGGATGAGCTCGGGCGTGCGCTCGAGGCGGTCTCTCCGGCCAAGCAGGCCAACGCCTACAACCGCGCGATCCGACGGCTCTGGGATGCCTACGAGCGCGAGATGGCGGCGGCGCTGGTGCGCAAGCTCGCGGAGGCGCGCCCACAGGAGCGCATCGCCCAGTACTGGCTCGACCAGGTGCAGCAGGTCGAGCCCGAGCTCTCGCAAAAGATGTTCGAGAGCGGTTTCCTAGAGCAACACTTCCGTCCAGATGTCGCGCAAAGCTGCGGGAGCTTTGGCTGAAGCATCTGAGCGGGCGCCGGTCGGCGTCTTCCAAACCACCCCTACACAGACCTCCCGTCGCCGGGCACAGCACCGCCGGCCGCTTTCTAGGCTTCAGAGACTCCCGATGATGTCTAATCTGGAGGGGAGCCGGCCCTTACGAGCAGGCTCTTGATCTAGCCCTCCCGTCGAGGCGCGCGACTGCACGTGGTGCGGAGCAATGGTCACCGAAGGCGATGCGTCTTGGTTGTTGTTTGAGCGTTGGTAAACATTAGGCGAACCTTGTATATCAAGGTATGATCATCCTGATCACTGGGGCAACGGGTCTGATCGGTCGACAGCTCGCGCTGCGTTTGCGTCGTGATGGGCACCAGCTCTTCGCCTGGGTGCGCGACGAGGAGCGCGCGAGGCAGCAGCTTGGCGCCGAGGTCTGTTTGATCTCGGACAGCGGGGCCAGAGCTGGCAGGGGGAGCCTCGAGGACGCGGTGCAACGCGCCGACGCCGTGGTCAATCTGGCGGGCGAGCCGATCGCCGCTGGGCGCTGGAGCGCGACGCGCAAGGCGGCGATCTACGACAGCCGAATCAACCTCACCCGCCGACTCGTGCGCGCGATCGAGGGCGCGGAGCGCCGCCCCGAGGTGCTGCTCTCGGCCAGCGCCGTGGGCTTCTACGGTGATCGAGGCGGAGAGACGATCGATGAAGCGTCTTCTGCGGGAGAGGGCTTCATGGCCGAGGTCTGTCGCGACTGGGAGCACGAGGCGCGCGCCGCAGAGTCGCTCGGTGTGCGCGTCACAATCCCCCGCATCGGTATCGTGCTGGCGCGAGACGGTGGGGCGCTGACGAAGATGCTCCCGCCTTTCCGGGCCGGCTTCGGAGGCCCTCTCGGGGACGGTCGCCAGTTCATGGCCTGGATCCACCTCCACGACCTGGTCGAGGTCCTGGTCACCGCGTTGACCGATCGCCGCTACAGCGGCCCCTTCAACGCGACCGCGCCAGCACCGGTGACCAACCGAGTCTTCACCAAGACCCTCGGCCGTGTGCTCCGCCGACCGACCTTCTTTCGAGTACCGGGGGCCATGCTCTCCCTCGCGCTGGGCAAGATGGCGCAGGTGGTGCTGCACGGGCAGCGCGCCGAGCCCGAGCGCCTCGTTGCCCTCGGCTTCTCGTTTCGTTTCGGCGTCGTCGAGGAGGCGCTGCGCGACCTGCTCGCTGACGATGACAGCGTGGGGATCGAGCGTCTTGGCGCCGACAGCGGCTAGCCGAGGGCGTCTACGTGGCCCAGCGGAGGCCGCGTGTTATGCTGCGCCCCTGTCTTCCTTCCTCGCGCCTCGCCCGTGAAGCTCAGTCCGGCGCGCTCTGTTGACGTTTTTCCGGGTCGCAGAACAAGACAACGACCCCTTCGAGGTCATGGATGACGGTCATCCCCCCGAGCGCCCTCTCTTCTCAGCGCCTCACCGCCGCCAACGACGCGCCGCTTGCGGCCAACGGCGCCTACATCTTGTACTGGATGACCAGCAACCGGCGCCGACGCTACAACCACGCGCTGCAGCGCGCGGTGGAGCTCTCGCGCGCGCTGAGAAAGCCGCTGGTGGTCCTCGAGGCCCTACGGCTGGGGTACCGCTGGGCGTCCGCGAGGCTCCACGGCTTCATGATGCAGGGCATGGCAGATAACGCGGCGGCCTTCGCCGACGTCCCGCTGACCTACCTACCTTACCTGGAGCGAGCGCCGGGTGAGGGTAAGGGGCTCCTCGAGATCCTCGCCTCACGAGCCTGTGTCGTCGTCGGAGACGAGTACCCCTGCTTCTTCCTGCCGCGGATGCACGCCGCGGTGGCCTCGCGGCTCCGCGTGCGCTACGAGCTGGTGGATGGTAACGGGCTCTTGCCGATGCGCGCGATCGACAAGCTCTACCAGCGGGCTTACGACCTACGCCGCTATCTGCAGAAGACCTTGCCGAGGCAGCTCTTGCCCTTCCCTCACGCCGACCCGCTGGCCAGCGTGACCTTGCCCCGCCTCGCCGCCGACGCGCTGCCCACAGCCCTCGCGCGCTGGCCGCTGGCCAAGGAGCCCGAGCTGCGGCGCCCCGTCCTCGACGGCCTCGAGCTCGACCCAAAGGTGGGGTTGGTCGCAAGCACGCAGGGAGGACATCGAGCCGCTCGCTCACGGCTGGAGACCTTCCTCGATGAGGGCCTGCCGCGCTACGCGGAGGAGCGCAACCAGCCGCAGCAGGACGTCTCTAGCGGCCTATCCCCGTATCTGCACTTTGGGCACATCGGCGTCTTCGAGGTGATGGACGCGCTCTTCGAGCGCGAGGGGTGGTCTATCGACCGACTAGGAGCGGAAGACCGGGGGCAGCGCGAGGGCTTCTGGGGCGTGTCGACGCCGGCGGAGAGTTTCCTCGACGAGCTCGTGACCTGGCGTGAGCTCGGCTTCAACTTCTGCCACTTCCGCCCTGACGACTACCACCGCTACGAGTCGCTCCCCGCCTGGGCGCGGGAGAGCCTCGAGCTACACGCCAGCGACGAGCGTGAGCATCTCTACGACCTCGTGACCTTCGAGGAAGGCCGAACCCACGACCCGCTGTGGAACGCCGCTCAGGGGCAGCTCTTGCGCGAGGGCCGCATCCATAACTACCTGCGGATGCTCTGGGGCAAGAAGATCCTCGAGTGGACCGAGCACCCGCGGCAGGCCCTCGGGGTGATGCTGGAGCTGAACAACAAATACGGCCTCGATGGCCGCGATCCGAACTCCTATAGCGGTATCCTCTGGGTGCTCGGGCGCTATGATCGGGCCTGGGGACCGGAGCGGCCGATCTTCGGCAAGATCCGCTACATGAGCTCGGAGAACACGGCGCGCAAGGTCAAGGTCAAAGAGTACATCGCTCGCTACGGCAGCTAGAGCGCTGATCAACTCACCGGACCGAGCTGCGCTAAGGATGCGGAATCACGGCGTAGGAGCGAGAAGGGCGCCTGCTGGTAGCAAGCAACCGACGAGCGACAACCGCTGTGATGT
>PDPC01000222.1 GCA_002747355.1 Pseudomonadota bacterium
GACGCCGGGACCGGGGCAGCTCTTTCCTCGGGTAGACCTCGATGCCTGGCGCGAGGGCTTGTTTCAGGTGTGCTGGCGACAGCACGGCGGCTCGGGGCTTGGCGTGACCATGGACGAGGTTCTGGAGCTGCCCACCTCGGACCGCGACTGGCTCATCGAGCGGATCGGTCAGCAGCGTGGGCGTGAGGCCAAGGAGATCGAGAAGGCAGGAAAACGGAGGTAGGCGGCGATGAATCGCAGGCGCGGGCTGAAGACGGAGAAGGAGGTGGTCGAGCTGGCCATCGCCTACGTGTTTCGCGAGCACGCCGCCAAGGAGCTCGCCGACGCGCACGACGTGTCGGACAAGACCATCCTCCGCCGTCTCCGGGCCTTCGGGGTGCGGATTCGCTCCTCGTCCGAGCAGCGGCGCTGTGATCAGCGACGGGGCCGCTACGACCACTCGGGCGCCGTGCGCGCGGCCTGGGCGAGGGGGGCGTTCAACACGGAGCGATATCGTGACAGCCGTCCGAGCGGCAACTGGGGCTTCGAGCGCCACGGGTCGGCCAACCCCTTCTTCGGAAGGCAGCACAGGCCGGAGTCGCGGAGGCTGATGTCGGACGCCGCGAAGGCGCGCTCAATTCCCGGGATCGGTAGCTACGGCGACGACTGGACACCGGAGCTCCGTGGTCGGGTCATGCTCCGCGACGATCACCGATGCCAGGTCTGCGGCGCCTGGAACGCCGTGCTGCAGGTCCACCATGTCGACCACGACCGCAGGAACAACGCCGAGACCAACCTCCTGACGGTCTGCGCCCCCTGCCACCTCGCCTACCACGGGCGCGGTGAGCTGCAGGAGGAAATGCGCGCGGTGCACTTTGCGCTGGTGGCACGCCTCCGAGCACCTCGTGAGGCCCCGCCATGATGAACAACATGGGCCTCGGGTTCGTCTTCACCGCCCGCGACCTCGCTTCGGGGAAGATGCAGCGCCTTGAGAGGCGCTTTTCCAGTCTGGACGAGCGCGTTACTGGCGGCACCGATAGGATGACCTCGGCCTTCCGCCAGCTCGGCGTGGGCTTGGCCATCTTCACCGCTGGTGCTGCTGCAGTCGGAGGCGCCCTGGCTCTG
>PDPC01000005.1 GCA_002747355.1 Pseudomonadota bacterium
CGGAATCACAGCGTAGGAGCGAGAAGGGCGCCTGCTGGTAGCACGCAACCGACGAGCGACAACCGCTGTGATGTCGCAGACCAGCGCGGCGACGGGAGGTAAGCGGGTCAGCGCTCTAGAGCGCTGATCCGCTTACCGGACCGAGCTGCGCGAAGGATGCGGAATCACAGCGTAGGAACGAGAAGGGCGCCTGCTGGTAGCACGCAACCGACGAGCGACAACCGCTGTGATGTCGCAGACCAGCGCAGCGACGGGAGGTAAGCGGGTCAGCGCTCTAGCAGCCTGTTGTCTCGAACGCGAGGTCGTCTAGCGGCGAGTCACGTGGCGCAGATAGATGCTGGAGCCGCGGCGCTTGTCCTCGACCCGAAAGACGATTCTATTCGCTCCCGGCTTTAGGCTGACGGTGTGCCAGAAGCGATAGGCCTCGTCTAACGTCGCCGCGGCACCGTTTACGAAGACCCTCGACCCGCGGATCGTGACGCCTCGCACCTCCAGCGTGGCCTTGCTGACCGTGAGACCGTTGCGTGGGTAGACGATCTGGAGGTTGGGGGTCGCGTTGTCATAGCGGATCGTCAGCGTGCGACCACTCATCCCGCGTAGCACCTTCCCGCGGCGGTCGCGGCCGCTGATATACCAGAGGTAGCGCCCCTCCGAGAGGGGCCGGCGTAGCCGATAGGTCGTGCGTCGCGTGTCTTTGCGCACCAGCGGCTTCGAGAGGTTGCGTTCGCGGAAGATCTTGAACTGGTAACGCACGGCGCCGGCGATGGGCTGCCAGCTGAAGGTGAAGCGCGGCAGCGCGTTCTGGTAGTACACCCGCGTGTTCGTGGGCGTGATGGTGTTTCTCGGAGGCCTGCTCTTGAGTACGCGATGAGAGGTGTCGACGAGCAGCGACAGGCTGCCCTGAGTGCCCTTGGTCGGCGTGCCCCCTTGCAGTGGTCGGATACGCCAATAGAGCGCCCCCCGAGGCACGCTGGGGAGCGTCAGCGCGTTGCGCTTGATCACGTCGGCAAAGAGCGCCCCGCGAAAGGCCGAGTTGCGCGCCACCTCGACCAGCACATCCCCCTGGCCTCGATCCCAGCGCAGCGAGACCGGCGTGCGTCGTGCGGCGTTGAACACCCGTATCGCTCCTGGACGCTCGACCTGCAAGCGCGCCAGCGGCGGCTGGGTCGGGCCGTAGACCGCCCCGTTCTTGATGGTCGCGTTCTGCCCTGCTTCGACGCGGGTGACCTTGCCGCTCGCGTCTGTGAGCAGCGCGACGCCGCGTCGGACCACCACCGTCGCCACACCGCGAGCGCGCTTGACGTCAACGTCGATGCGCTTCCAGGTCACGCGGGTGGCGATGGTGACGCCGTCGACGCTGAGCTTCCCGCCGCGCTTGCCCACCTCACCCCGCTTGCGGATCGCGAGGTCTCCGGCCTTGCTCTCGACCCGCAGCAGCTGCTCACCGCTGGCGTCTTCACCGCTCGCGCGCACGATCAGCTCCGCCGGACCGCGGAGGGTCATCCCCTTATCCTTCTCCAGGCCGACCTGAACAGAGGCCCCGCGGGCGAGCTCGAGCTCTGTACCTGGGGTGATCGGCACCGTCTTGGGACGACGCAGGCGACTGAAGCGGCGCTCGCCGGGCTTGCGATAGAGCACGCGCCCGTGCCCCGTGCTCTTCAAGTAGAAGACGATCGGGCTGGCCGTCACGACGCTTACGTCGGCGCGCACCCCAGCGTCGGGCTTGGGTTTTGGTTTGGCGGCGGCGAGGGTCAGGTTGAGCGTCTCGCCAGCGACGACCTTCTGCGTCACGCCGTCTTGTCGATCGACGGAGGCCGTGCCGAAGCTCACCACCACCGCCGCGCGCTTCACCCAGCCTTCCGGCAAGGTGACGGTCGCCTTCGCGGCGCTACCAAGACGCACCTTGCGACCACCGACGTTGATCACCAGCTCGGAGGCCGCGACCTTCGAGGCGGTGCTCTCGACAGAGCCCGAGAGGAGCTTGAGGTCGACCTTTCGGGTGGGCTTGTCCGAGCTGAGTGTCAGCGTCGTGTTGGGCGAGACGTCGAGCTTGCCGCCATTGCGCAGCACCAGCGTCGCCTTGCCGTCCTTGTCGGTGATCAGACTCCCACCGACCCGAAGGTAATCGTCGACCTTCGCGCGGCGCACCGACTCACCCACCGCGGTCTTGATGGAGACCGTCCCTGCGGTCGCCGAGACGCGAGCAACCCAGTCGCCCGGGACGCCCTTCTTGCCACACTCGCAAGCGTAGAGGAGCGTAGCGCTGGCGAGCGTCGCAACGAGCATGGACAGGCGTTTTTTCACGGTCTTATCGTCCGTTCGTCCCCCTACGGAGGCCGATCGGACGTTCGCATACTTCAACGACTCGGGCAATTGAGGCGAGGAAACGAGGGAGGGAGGCAAGCCGAGCAGGAGCGAGGCGCCGCGCTCAGGCTTTGACCACCAGGGGCGGGTCGTAGTCGGCGGGGGCCTTGTACCCCATCAGAAACAAGACGGTCGACGCCACGTTGGAGAGCCCTGGGCGCTCGATCTCGGAGTTCAACGCGTACTCGCCGTCGAAGCTTGGATCGAAGATCGTCAGCGGCACCGGGTTGAGCGTGTGGCTGGTCTTCGAGCGATAGCTGCCGTCGGGGTTCTTGGCGAACGTCTTGCCCTTCGTATCCCACTCGAACATCTCGTCGGAGTTACCGTGATCGGCGGTGATCAGCGCGATGCCACCGACCTTCTCGACCACCTCGAGCAGCCGCCCGAGGCAGAGATCGACGACCTGCATCGCGGTGATCGAGGCCTCGACGTCGCCCGTGTGGCCGACCATGTCGCCGTTGGCGTAGTTGACCCGCAAGAAGGCGAACTCGCCGCTCTGAAGCGCAGAGATGGTAGCGTCGGTGACCTCGGCCGCCTTCATCCAGGGGCGCTGCTCGAAGGGCACCCGATCGGACTCGCATTGGACGTAGCGCTCGGTCGCCTCATCGAAGTAGCCGCTCCGGTTGCCATTCCAAAAGTAGGTGACGTGCCCGAACTTCTGCGTCTCGGCGCAGGCAAACTGGCGAATGCCGTTCTTCGCCAGGTATTCGCCCATCGTGCGTGAGATCGCCGGCGGAGGAACCAAAAACTGCTTGGGCAGCCGCAGGTCACCGTCGTATTGCATCATCCCCGCGTAGAGCACCTCCGGGACGCGCTGCCGGTCGAACTCGTCGAACTCCGCCTCCTCGAAGGCGCGCGTGATCTCGATCGCTCGGTCACCGCGAAAGTTGAAAAAGACCACGGCGTCGCCGTCGTCGACGGTGCCGGCGGGCTTGCCACCACGGGTCACGACGAACGCGCCGAGGAACTGGTCGGAGACCTGTGGGTCCTCGACGCGATAGGCTTCGATCGCGGCCATCGCGCTCTCGAAGCCGCGCCCCTGGCCGAGCACGTGGGCCTTCCAGCCGCGCTCGACGATCGCCCAGTCGGCCTCGTAGCGGTCCATCGTGACCAGCATGCGGCCGCCGCCGGAGGCGATGCGATAGTCGCGCCCATCCTGACTGAGCTCGCTCAGCAGGCCCTCGAGCTGCTCGATGTAGACCTGGCTGGTCTGGGGCCCGACGTCGCGACCGTCGAGGAGAGGATGCACACAGACCTGCTCGACGCCATCGGCCGCGGCGCGACGGAGCATCAAGGCCAGCTGGTCGATGTGGCTGTGGACGTTTCCGTCGGAGAGCAGGCCGATGAAGTGCAGCTTCCTCGAGCTCTCTTCCCTGCAGCGAGAGACGATCGACTGCCAGACCTCACCGGCGTAGAGTGAGCCATCTTCGATCGCGTTGTCGACGAGCTTGGCGCCCTGGTCGAAGACGCGGCCCGCGCCGAGGGCGTTGTGGCCGACCTCGGAGTTGCCCATATCGGCGTCCGAGGGGAGCCCGACCGCCAGCCCATGGGCGGCGAGCTGAGTGGTCGGATGATCGCGCCAGAGCCCATCGAGCACGGGGGTCCGGGCCAGGTGCACAGCGTTGCCCTCATCCTCGCGGCCGATGCCCACGCCGTCCATCACCACCAGCAGCACGGGCCCTTTGCGGGGCTTGAACTCGTTCTTTTCGAGCGTCCAGTCACTCATCGCTATCGCCTTTCGTTACGTCGGAAGAGCAATGACAGGTTGTTGGCCGGCATCGGGACCCGGCCCGCGATGCTCAGCTCATGGGCCGCGGCAGCGCGCTCCACCTCTTCGACGTCGCGAAGCCCAAGGCGGGGATCGCAACCACGAAGGTCGGCGTCAAAGGCGCGGTTGCCTTCGGAGGTGTAGCCCCCTCCAACGTTGAAGGGGCCATAAACCAAAAGCGGGCCGTTCGAAGGCAGCCGCTCGCGAGCGCCAGCGAAGAGCGCCTCCCCCGCAGACCAAGGCGCGACATGCAGCATGTTGATGCAGACCATCGCGTCGGCGGTGGCCTCCGCCGGCCAGGGCTGCTCGACATCGAGCTCGAGGGGCGGCAGGAGGTTGTCGAGCTTGGCCTCGACGCGCCGGGCCTCGATGCTCCGCAGCGCCTCTGGCGACCGATCCGTGGGTTGCCAGACGAGCTGCGAAAAGCGCGCGGCGAAGCGGACGGCGTGGTAACCGCCACCGCTGGCGATCTCCAGCACGCGCCCAGAGTCGGGCAGCGAGCGCTGAAGCACATCGGCGATGGGATCCGCGTTCCGCTCGGCGGCCGGGGAAGACATCGGGGTCATCTCAGCGATGACGCTAGCATTGAGCGATGACGACGCAAGAGCGACGCGATGACACGGAGAGCTACCGAGGCACTCCGGGCCTTGGGTGACGATCACCGGCGGGGCGCGAGGGCTCGGTGCGGCGTTCGCCGAGGACCTCGCTCGGCGCGGCCTGGCCTGCCGCTGGTCGACATCGACGACGACCAACAGCCCGCCCGAGCGGGGCCGCTCGCTGCCGCCACAGGATGACGGATCGAGCCGCTGATCTTCGACCTCAGGAGCCCCGATCTGCTCACGGAGCCAGCCCTCGCGGAAAGAGAGATCGGCCCCTCGCGGGAAGGGAGATCGGCTTGCTGGTCAACAACACCGCCCGAGGTCAGCTTGAGCCCTATCGCTCGTAGAAACCGCCTCCTTTGCGCTGCTGTCGCGACGGTTGCCACCTTCTCTCGCGACGCGCCTCGTCGCCCACACGGTCCGAAGAGGCTTCAACCAAAGCCGAAAGCGTATCTTATTGTTAACGCCGCGTCGCATAAGAAAACCCTATGATACACACCTAGAAGGCCTTCCTACAGCACCTATCGTCGACCAATTTGGAATTTAAGCATAATCCAACAATCGATCGCTGAGGGGTGCTGGCATCCCTCTTGCGTATACATCGAGCAACAACCCATTGGTAGGAGCACGACAATGTCGCATAACCTCTTGAATCACTATCGCTCTGCTCGACTCCGCGCTGTAGTTGGAGTTCTCACCCCATTTGTATTGGTCGTCGGTCTCATCGGCTGCGGCGACAGCGATCAAGCTGGACCAGGCAGACTGTCCGGCGCGACCTTTCGTGTCAGCGAGTGTGGTGGCTTCAGCGCTTCGGCCACAAGCTCAAGTTCGCCGAGCCGCTACTGCGACGCCGAGGTCCTCGACTGGCGATACGATAACGCCAAGCAACAGTTAACTCTGGTTGATAAGAGAGCGGTCCTGAACTGCTGTGGAGACCACTCGCAGACGGTCAGCGAGGAGAACGGCGTGATCGTCGTGCGCCAGACCGATGCCCCGCAAGGCGGCAGCGGCCGATGCCTATGTGAGTGCGTGTACGACTTCGAGGCGGTGATCCCGGCTGTCCTCGGGCCGCTGAGGGTTCGAATCGAGCGCGTGGTCACGGACGCGACCAACCCGAAACCACGAGTACTTTTCGACGGAACACTCGATCTGTCGGTCGGCGCCGGGCGCGAGACCATCGACCCGTCGCCCACGCCCTTCTGTGACAAGGGTCAGACGCCAACGCCCCTCCCCTTCAAGGCCGCTGTGAGCGAGTGTGGTGGGTTCGCGAGCGCGAAACCTGGGGACACACCCGCTCCCTTGCCGATGCCGCTGCCCCCGACGCCCGCCGACTACTGCAAGGCCGAGGTCCTTGCATGGAGCCATAACGCGGCGAGCGGCCAGCTCCAGCTCCGGGACAACCGGGTCCTGCTCAACTGCTGTGGTGATCGAACACTCAAAGCAACGATGGTCAACGGCGTCTATATCCTGCGGGAAACGGACGGGCCGGAAGGCGGAAAGGCCGGCATGCGCTGCAACTGCCTGTGTGTGTTTGACTTTGACATGACCCTCGAGAAGGTAACGGGCGCCTCCGTTTCCATCGAGCTACGCCGTGAGGTGCTCGATGACAACGCAGGGGAACAGCTTGTCTGGAGTGGAAAGCTCGATCTCAGCGCAGGATCGGGGCAGATCGTGGTCGACAGCAGCGACGTCTCTGGGTTCTGTCATCCATAGTCGCCCGCTTCGGATAACCGCCCGCTTCGGATAGCCGCCCGCCCGCCATCTCCCGCTTCGAATAGCCGCCCGCTTCGGATAGCTGCCCGCCCGCCATCTCCCGCTTCGAATAGCCGCCCGCTTCGGATAGCCGCCCGCTTCCGATAGCCGCCCGCCATCTCGCAGCGTCCTCTCAGCTTCAGGCTCCCACCCCAAAGACCGGCGCGAGACGAGAGACGACGAGGTTGTGGCAAGCGCCGTTGCTGGCGATGATGCCTCTGTCGAAGCGTAGCCGCTCGACGTCATCGTAAACGAGCGGAGCGCCGGAAAAATCCGTCATCTTTCCGCCGGCTTCGACGATGATCGCCTCTGGTGCACACGTATCCCAGAGTTTGCAGTTTCCATCAGGATTCAGGTAGAGCTCACGCTCGCCTCGTGCGATGAGCCCGACCTTCACCCCGACGCTGCCGATCTTGAGCTCGTCATCGATACCAAGGTGCTCCTTGGCGTCGGCGACACGCTGACTCGGGTGCGAACGGCTCGCCACCAGTCGCAGACGCTCGGGCGGTACACGAGCCGTTGGCTGCAGCGAGCCTCTTTGCCCGGCCGCGTCGACCCACTCCGCTCCCACGCCTCGGGCGGCTCGGTAGAGCGTCTTAGCCACGGGCTGGTAGACGACCCCGAGCACCGGTCGATGCTCGATCATCAGCCCGATCATCACCGAGAAGCCCTCGCGGCCAGCGACGAAATCCCGCGTGCCGTCGAGGGGATCGACGACCCAGCAGCGACGATACCCAACCCAGCTCTCGTGGTCGTTCTGCTCCTCGGAGAGGATCCCGTCGTCCGGAAAAGCTCGCTCCAGACGGGCCAGCACGGCCTTCTCCGAGGCTCGATCCGCCGCGGTGACAGGCTCGTCCCCCTGTTTGTGCTCCACGACCACGTCGCCGCCGAAAAACGGCATGATCGCTAGCCCGGCCTGCTTGGCCGCCTCGCTCGCCACATCGAGCTCGCGGCGCAGGTCGAGGTCTGCTGCGAAACGTTCGCCCAAATATGAAACCCCTTTCGTTTTAGGTAGCTAGCATCGCGGACAGTTGTCGTCAACGATTCCGCCAGCCGGCCTTGACAACTTGAAGATGGCCCGCTACAAGTCCTCTCGGTTGCTGCGGGGTGGAGCAGTCCGGTAGCTCGTCGGGCTCATAACCCGAAGGTCGCAGGTTCAAATCCTGTCCCCGCTATCAAGGCCGGTCGCGTCTGCGGCCGGCCTTTTTTTTTCGCTCGGATTTGGCCAACATCCGCGAAACACCCCGCCCTCCCCCTCGACGATCGACGACATCCCCGTTTTCGCCACAACCCCTTGTTTTCTAACATCTTTTAGCCCACCTCTGGTGAGAATCGCGCGCGCGGTCGAAAGCAAGGTACACTGCCGTTCCTTTTTATGGAGGATCGCGTGCCACCCGCTTCACATCTGCCTGCTTTCGCCGCTTCGCTCTTTCGCTTGACGACGGGAGCCTCGGTCTCGACCTCCTCCACCTCTAACCTCTAAAGACACGACCTTGTTAACCTGGCTGCGCAGCTTCTACCGTCCCGCCCCGGCGGCCCCGCGACTCAAGGACGAGCACGAGGTCGCGCGGCTCTATCGACGCTGGCGCTGGTCGATGTTCCTCTCGGTGACCTTCGGCTATGGCTTCTACTACACCTGCCGCCTGCCGCTCTCGGTGACCAAGAAGCCGCTCCTCGAGAGCGGCGCCCTCGACACGGCGCAGATGGGCGCCATCGGAATGGCGTTGCTCGTCGGCTACGCCGTGGGGAAGCTGCTCAACGGCTTTCTCGCCGACCACGTCCACCTACGACGCTTTATGGTCACTGGCATGGCGGGGTCCGCGCTGCTGAACCTCGCCTTTGGCGTCAACAGCTCATTGCCGGTCTTCGTCGCGCTCTGGGCCGCCAACGGCTACCTCCAGGCGATGGGCGCGCCCAGCTCAGGGGTCGCCATCGCCAACTGGTTCTCCGACCGTGAGCGCGGCACGCGTTACGCCATATGGTGTATCTCCCATAACATCGGCGAGGGGATCACCTTCGCGGGGACAGCGCTCCTCGTCGCTGCCCTCGGCTGGCGCTGGGGCTTCCTCGGCCCCGGGATCAACGGCCTCCTCGTCGCCCTGGTCTTGCGCTTCACCATGGCCGATCGCCCTCGCGCCTTCGGTCTGCCGCCGATCGCCGAGCATATGAACGACCGCGCGCCATCAGCGCATGAGATGAGCGTGCCGGTGGGCGAGCTGCAGCGCGAGGTGTTAACGAACCCCCATGTCTGGATCCTAGGCCTGGGGAGCGCCCTGATGTATGTCGCCCGCTATGCGGTAAACAACTGGGCTATGCTCTATCTCCAGCTCGAGAAGGGTTATGGCAATATCGAAGCGGGCTTCGTCGTCGGCCTCTTTCCGATAGTCGGGTCTCTTGGCTCCCTCTCCTCGGGTTGGATCTCAGACCGCTTCTTCGCCGCTCGACGCACCCCAGCCACCGTCGCAGCAGGCGTCTTGCTCGTCGCGGCGCAGCTAGCGCTCTATTTTGGTCCACCTCAGAGCCCCTGGATCGACCGCGTCGCCATGGGCGCGGCAGGCTTCGCCATCGGCTGTCTGCTGGTCTTCCTTGGCGGCCTGACCGCCATGGACATATGCTCCAAGCGCGCCGCTGGCGCCGCCCTCGGCGTGATCGGTGGCTTCTCCTACGTCGGCGCGGGCATTCAGGACTGGGTCTCCGGCACGCTGATCAAAGCCGGCCAGGGCGTCGACGCCTCAGGTAAGACCATCTACGACTTTACTCGTGTAAAGTACTTCTGGGTCGCCGCCTCCATACTCTCGACGATCCTTGGCGCCTCGCTCTGGGGCAGCGAGAGGCGCGCCGCCGCCGCTCGCGCCGCCGCTCGCGCCGCCGAAGACGCGCACACCGCGGCGGATGGTCACGACTAACGGCCTCGCCTTCCACGTTCCTCCACGCTCTTTCGCGCCCGCGCGCGCCGATCCTCCAGGGCTTCCGGATCCGCGGCCAAGACCTTTTGGTGCGCCTCGTTGAAGGCCAGCGCGTTACCCAAGATGGCCTTGTCATAGCTAGCCGCGCGATCGCGCAGGTCCGTCTCTTCGTGGACGCGAAGCTGGTACTCCTTATCTGGCAAAAACACCGTCGTCAGGCGTTCCCCCTCGGCCACCCGCTGCTGCTTCGCGCTTATGATCTTATAGCTACCGGCCCCTGGCCCAAGCTCCAGATCGGCCACGCTGCTGTAGAGGTCGAAGGCCTCTCGCGCCACGAGGCGCTCGCAGCGACTTCCAATCAGCACCGAGTCGACCACCTCTCCAGATTCGACCACGGCGTCGATCAGCAATGATCCGCGAACGTCGGCGCCCTCACCTATCCGGCTACCGCCAGCGATGATATTGCCCCGGGCGTCGAACTCGCTGTCTACCAAGCCGGCGAGCGACCTGGCGATCTCTCCCTCCGGCGTCTGCTCTCGAAGCGCCATATAGAGAGAGCGCATCTGTCTATGCTGCCCGATATCCGCCCAGTACTGGCCCTGAAAGTCGAGCGCCACCATCTTCACAGGCCTCCCATGGCGCCGCTCGAAACGGTCTAACGCTGCCCGAAGCCGCGGGAGGACCTCGGGCATGTTGGTGTCGAGCTTCCGCATCGACGCGCTCTCGTCGAGGGCCTGCGCCCACGCCTCTTCTCTGGCGTCCCGCGCTGGGATCGCTGCGATGGTCAGCGCCGTAAAGAGCTGCGGATCGAGATCAGGCCGCTTCTTGCGGTTCGCGGCTGGATCGTTGACCTCGGCGCCGAACTCCTCGAGGAGCTCCTCGCAGAGCAGCCGCGACAGCGCGATGGAGCCGAGGTTGACCCCACCATAGAGCTTATCGCCCTGACGCTGCAGCAGGCCTCGCTCGGCCAGCGCGACCATCTCGCCGAGGGGTCTCCGCGGGATGAACGCCGTGACGTGCCCGACCTCGTCAACGCCGACCCAATCCTTATTCGCCGCCGTATCCTCTGTCATTTGGCGCAACGAGACGAAGCGGACGACGTCCGCGTCGGCGAAGAGCTCATCTCTCCCCGAGAGGTCGCGCGTTGGGATCTGCACCTCGTCGCCCCACTTCACGACCATGCCGTCGAAGCCCGAACGACGCAGGAACGCCTCCACCGGCGCGAAGGTCCGAAGCGCCAGCTCCACCGTCGAGAGCGCTCGTCGGCCGCCGGCCTCCTGCATCGTGGCGAAAGAGGCGATCGCCGGCTTCTGACCGCCTTCGGCCTCGGTAAGCGGCGTCGCGCGCGTCCCCTCGCCGAAGACGAACGCCACCAGCGCGCCCTCCCCAGCCTCGAGCTCTTCGCGTAATCGCTGCCAGAGCAAGAGCAGACCAAACGCTTGGTTTACGGGGAGGTCCTCGTAAAAGGAGATCGCGCGGCGCGCACAGAAGCTCGCGCGAGCCTGATCGAGCTGCCGCTGCCAGAAGGCCTGCGCTGCCTCCGATCCCGCGACCATGCCGATCACCGCCGCGGAGGCGCCATCCTCGGAAAAGAGCTGCTCGCAGTGCGCGATATTGCGCAATATCGCCTCTACGTAGGCGCGCTCCTGGGCTGCGGCGACCAGGCCGCGTAAGATCCCGTCGGGCTCGGCGAGGCCCATAGCGACGATCGCCTCGGCCCGCTCTGGGCTGTCGGCGACGGCGTAGATCCGCAGCTGTGGCGCGTTGCCCGATGGGCGCACGTGAGCGACATCACCGTTATCGAAGCGTAGCCGAAGACCATCGAGTCGATCGATCGAGCGGAGGGCGCCGAAACCGCGCTCCGGGCTAAAGTGCCGCGCCAACCCCTGTCTCAACGCCGCGTAGTCAGCGCGGCGGCCAGCTTCGACTATGTGGGAGCCTCCCTGGTCGTCGACCCAGCGCTCCGCCTCCCCGCTTTCGTCATAGAAGAGTTGACGCAGGCTCAGCTGCCTCAGCGGCGCGCGGGGCGCGAAGGTGGCGAGGAGCGCCTGGCTCTCCTTCGTTGGCACCTCGTCGAGGAGCCCGGCGCGGGAGGCCCGCGCCGGGAGCTGGGCAAAGAGCTCGACCAGCGACACGCCCTCGCGCCGGGCGGCCCAGAGCGCGGCGCAGAGGGGCAACACCGCGTCTCGCGTAGGTAGGGGCCTCAGCGTGCCGCGCTCTAGGGCGATGGGGGATCCTATGAGGAAGCCACCGTTGGCCTCCCATCCCACGCGACGCTCGCCTCTCAGCGCTTGCATCGCGGCGATAACCCACGGCGAGCCGATGCGGGTATGCGCAAAGGCGACGCCTTCCTTTGTAGCGAAGAGCTGGTCGATCAGGTCGTTGGCGCTGATCGGCACGGCGACCGCGTCGACCCCGAGGGTCCGCGCCACCACCGCCCCGAGGACGTCCCCACCGAAGAAGTGGACCCTCCCGCGATCGTCGAGGCCGAGCAGCATCGGTCGGTCGCTATCACCGTCGGTCGACAGCAAGGCGTCGAGCTTCCCGTGCTCGGCGGTGAGCTGGTCGGCCCAGCGCTGGAGCTCCTCCAGGCGCTCCGCGGCGATCGCCTCGGTGTCGATCGCCACGAAGGAGGTGGAGCGACCAAAGGGGACCACCTCCGCGCCGAGGTCTCGCAGGATCTCGACCACCAGCTCGCGACCCACGGCCGAGTGCTCGTAAAAGCCCAGGCGCAGCCCCGCCAGAGCGCCCTCGGGGAAGCTATCGAGATAACGACGACGGTAGCGCTCTCGCGCCTCCTCCGTCGCCGCCGGCAACGTCGGCGCGGCCTCGGGCCGCAGCCAGCCGCCGTCATCGAAGATCGACGCCTCGGCGCCTAGCCCGTACTCTCTCTCACGCACCCGCGCCACCTGGGCGAGGATTGGCGCCTCATCGCTCTTGAGCACCTCACCGGCGGGCTTGTTGAACTTGATCCCGTTGCGATCGAAGGGGATATGGCTCCCAGTGACCATCACGCTCGGCCAGCCCTGCTCGAGGCCATAGAGGGTCAGCGCCGGGGTGGGCAAGGCGCCACAGTTGACCACCCGCATGCCGGCGTCGAGGATCGCCCGCGCCACGGCGCGCTTGATGCTGCGATCTGGGCTGTGGGTGCTTGGCCGCAGGTCCCCGCCGAGAGCTACCGGCGTCCCGGGCACGGCCTCACCGCGAGCGATCAAGACGTCGAGGAAACCTCGCGTGTTGATATAGGCCTCGAGGTCGGTGATGTCTTCGACCAGCCCGCGGAGGCCGCTGGTGCCAAAGGCCAGGCGCGTCGGCTGCCGCCCGCGAAAGCTCGGCTCTTCGAGCGTGACGCCGCAGGCCGAGGCTGGGACGCCGGCGCAGTAGAGCGCTGCGTCGCCGTCGGCCGAGAGGCTAACCTCGCAGCCGGCGGGGAGCAGGCAAGCCTGCCCGCGATCGAGGGTGCGTGTTCCACCGGCCCAGCTCACGGTGACGGTCGTCGCGCCATCGGGGAGCGCCAGCAGCGTCTGTGGACCGATGGCCTGGTGGAGGTGAGGTGCGCCCTTCGAGGTTAGTGTGATATGCGATATCGCGAGCTCGGCTGCGGGGATGGTGTAGTGCGCTTCCCCGCTCTCACTTTCGATCGCCTCGAGCAGCGGCGGCGCCACGGCGTCGAAGCGCATCACGCGCATCAGCTCCGCCGGAGCGACGTGCTTGGGCGTCAACCCCGCCCGCAGCACGTTATCGGAGCTGGCCATCAGCTCGACGCCAGCGCCGCGGAGGTAGGCGTGGGGTACGCCGGCGGGCAAGAAGATCGCCTGCCCAACCTCGATGCGCAGCAGCGCGAGCAGATAGACGAAGAGCAGGCCCCGGTCTGGGGTCTCTCGCCCGAGGGTTCGATGCGCTTCCAACGCCCAGTAGCTCGGGTGATCAGGCGCGAAGGGTTCGCGTTCGTGGAGCGCCGAGAGTCGCCTGACCAGGGCGCTCAGCGCAGCAGCGAGATCAGCCTCGTCGAGGGAGAAATAGCGCTCTAGCAAAGATCGCAGGCCAGCCGTCGTGCCATCGTAGGGTGGCAGCAGGGGCGTGAGCTCGGGCAGGCCCTCGAGCTGCGCCGCGATGTCGTCGGCCTCGCGAAAGCCACAGAGCGCCCAGACCTCGCGTAGCGCGACCAGCACTTCGGGCTTATGGTTATCGTCGCGATAGCAACGATGCTTCGCGGCGCGGTCGACGCCCGCCTGTTCTTCCCGCGCATAGCCCTCCTCGGCTTGCGGCTTGGTTGGGTGGACCTGGATCGAGAGCGGCTTACCCGCGGCGAGGAGCTTGAGCAGATAAGGCAGCCTATCGCTCTTCGCGGCGATCGCCTCGCCGAGCACCTCCGCGCCAGCGTCCGCGATCAGGGTGTCGAGCGCCACACCGTCGACGGTCGCCGGCGCCAGAGGGTGAGCGCCATACCAAGCCTCCGCGATCGGCTCGACCGGTAGGCCCAGGGTCTCGGCGATGAAGCTGGGGTCACCCCAGGCATAGCGCTGTAGCGCGGGGGTCAGCGGGAGCGGCTCAGGAACGGGCGACGACGAGGATGGTCGGCTCATGGAGGAAGCACAGCAGCCCTGGCGACGCGATGCAACCTCTGGCGATGAAGTGATCAGGTCAGCAGACGGATCGTCAGGGGACGGATCGTCAGGGGACGGATCGTCAGGGGACGGATCGTCAGGGGACGGATCGTCAGGGGACGGATCGTCAGGGGAGCAAACCCGCGACCTGAAAGCTGATGTGAGCGAGCCACCCTGCCGGCGTCATCAGCACGCTGAGGACGCCCGAGAGGAGCAAGCCGATCAAGATGATGAACCCGTACTGATTGAGGAAGTCGACGACGTTCTGCGCCTTGTCGGGCAGCAGCCCAGCCAGCACGGCGCCACCGTCGAGAGGCGGCACAGGGATCAGGTTGAAAAAGAAGAGCAGCCAGTTGAGGTAGATCACCTGGGCGATGCCGTTGGCCAGCTCCGCGTGCCCCTTGAGCACGCCTGTCTTGACCAGGATCGCCAGCAACACCGTGATCGCGAACGCCATCAGCACATTCATCAACGGGCCGGCGAAGGCGACGATCATGTGGGCGGTCTTCATCCGCAGCCGCCGCGTGAAGGCTGTGGGGTTGACCATCACTGGCTTGCCCCAGCCGATCACCATCCCGCCGAGGAAGATGCCGATCAGCGGCAGCGCGATGGTGCCGATGGGATCGGCGTGGGCGATCGGGTTGAGCGTCACGCGGCCCTGGTAGCGTGGGGTGCTGTCGCCGAGGCGATCGGCGATGAAGGCGTGGCCAAACTCGTGGACGGCGATCGAGAGCACGAAGGCGATCAGCATCACGATCGCCGTGCGCACCTTCATCCGCGTCGCGGGATCGAGCATGTCGCCAAGGGCGAGGATGGGCAGAAAAACTTCGGTCACGTCTCTCTCTCTTACGAAGCCGGACGGGGCGGGTGCTCCGCGGACACCTCCCGCGATCATGAGAGAAGCTTACCCGTTGCGCCAGATTTGGCCAGCGAACTGACTCGACAACCATCCAATCAACGCCCTGTTTGTATGGGTATGTAAGTTTTTGCCTACAGATGGCCGTGTGTTAAGACTAGGCTATGGAGCTAGCCGCCGCGATCGACCTTTTCTTAGACCACATCCGTGTCGAGCGAAACCTGGCCGACAACACCATCAGGTCTTACGCCCACGACCTCTCGAGATTCCGCGCCTTCTGCGACCGCCTTGAGATCGTTGAGGTCTCCGCGATCGATGGCGGCGTGATTATCGACTATCTCGTAGGGCTCTCCACCGCGAACCTCGCCGTCCGCACCCAGGCCCGCGCCCTGGTCGTGCTCCGTGGCCTCTTCAAGCAGCTCTGCCGTGAGCGCGCCCTCGACGCCGATCCGACAGCCGGCGTCGAGATGCCGAAGATCGGCCGCCGACTCCCGGAGGTGCTGACCGTGAAGGAGATCGAGGCGCTGCTCGCCGCCCCAGACCGCGCGAAGCCGCGAGGGCTCCGTGACGCGGCGATGCTCGAGGTGCTCTACGCCAGCGGCCTCCGCGTGAGCGAGCTCTGCGGGCTGCCCTCGAGCGCCGTGAACCTCGAACGTGGCTTTCTGACGACGATGGGCAAGGGGCGCAAAGAACGGCTGGTGCCTCTCGGCCAGAGCGCGATCGAGACCGTACGCGACTACCTCGCCGCCGTGCGCCCACGCTACGACAAGCTCCGCTCAAGCTCCCTGTTTCTAACGAATCGCGGCAAGCCCATGACACGACAAGGTTTTTGGAAGATGCTCCGCTGTTATGCGGTCGCCGTGGGCATCAACAAGCCGATCTCGCCGCATCAACTGCGGCACTCCTTCGCGACCCACTTGCTCGAAGGTGGCGCTGACCTGCGCGCGGTGCAGGCGATGCTTGGCCACGCCGACATCTCCACGACCGAGATCTACACCCACGTCAGTCGGGCCCATATCGCCAAGGCTTACGACCAGTTCCACCCACGCGCCCGCAAGATCAGCAGCCATAGCGGCTAACCACGTGGTGGGGCGGCCGTAGATCTCCTGGCGGAGGTGGATCCGGGCCCTCGAATCCACTAGAGTCCGCCATCTGTCTTTCGCTGGCCCCTTTGACAAGGACGAGGCCCAGAGCCCAGACCCTGCAGCATGCCCGCCCCCGACGACGATCAGCTTTACCAGGTCCAGCTCCCCGAGTTCGAGGGCCCGCTCGACCTGCTCCTGCATCTCGTCAAGCGTCACGAGCTGCCGATCCTCGAGATCCCGATCGCCTTCGTCACCGAGAAATACCTCGAGTACCTCGACATGATGCGCGCGCTGAACCTCGACATCGCTGGTGAGTACCTGGTGATGGCGGCGACCCTGGCGCATATCAAATCGTGCGAGCTCCTACCCAAAAACGAGCACGAGCTCGACGATGAGGAGGAGCTCGACGAGGACGGGCTCGATCCGCGGCAGGCGTTGATCCGGCGGCTGCTGGAGTTTCAGCGCTACAAAGACGCCGCCGAGCAGCTCAGCGAGCGGCCGATGCTCGGACGACAGGTCTTCCCCCGCGGCACACCCACAGAAGAGGTCGGCCCCAAAGACCGCCCGCTGGCAGAGGTCGGCACCTTCGAGCTCCTATCGGCGCTCTCGGCGGTGCTCTCACGAACCAAGGTCAAGCTGAGCTACGAGGTCTCCGTCGACCGCATCTCGATCAGCGATCGCATCAACAACCTGGTCGACCAGCTGAAGGCGACGAGAACCGTACACTTCTCCGACTGCTTCCCCATCGAGGGGACGGCCGAGCAGCTGCGCCATGAGATCGTCGTCACCTTCCTCGCCCTGCTGGAGATGACGCGCCTGGGCATGCTGCGCGTCTTGCAGCACCAGCATGACGGCGATCTCTACCTGACCCGAACGGAGGCGCTGGCCACCGTAGAGGATCACGACGGCGACTATCTCTGATGCCGTCAACTGGACGCGGGCGTAGGTCCCCTACGGCTAAGAGGCACGTCGCCGATGGATAGCACGCTATGGAGCTGAAAGAGATCCTCGAGAGCCTAGTCTTCGCCACGGAGAAGCCCGTGACGCTCAAGCAGCTTCAAGAGGTCACCAGCAGCCCGAAGAAGCAGCTCGAGGAGCTGCTCGACGAGCTCAAAGAGGCCTATCAGGAGCGCGGCGTGCAGCTGGTCGAGGTCGGCGGCGGCTACCAATTCCGGACCCATCCAGACGCCTCCCGCTGGGTCAAGCGGCTGCTCGCCGGCCGCCCGCAGCGGATGACGCGACCGATGATGGAGACCCTGGCGATCGTGGCCTATCAGCAGCCGGTGACCCGCCCCGAGATCGAGCAGATCCGCGGCGTCGACTGCGGCGGGACGCTGCGCGTGCTGCTCGAGCGCGACCTGATCCGCATCGTCGGCAAGCGCGAAGACGTGGGCCGTCCCCTGCTCTACGGCACGAGCAGGTTCTTCCTCGAGTTCTTCCACCTCGGCAGCCTCAAGGAGCTGCCGACGCTGAAGGAGTTCGCCGAGCTCAGCGACGAGCATGAGGCCGAGGTCGAGGGGCGCTTCGGCGAGGAGCCAGCCTACGAGACGCCCGAGGAGCTCGGCAGCGATCCGATCGAGGGGCCGCTTCGCCCCGAAGAGCTCGGCGCGCTGGCCGAGGCGCGGATCGCCGCGGGCAAGCGTCGGGAGGCGTTGGCCGCTGAGAAAGAGCGCCGACAGGCTGAGCGCATCGCCCAGATGGAGCGCGAGACGGCGAAGGCTACCGCCGAGGCGAAGGAGGCCGCAGCGGCGAAGCGCAGCAGAGGTGATTCGAGCGGGGCAGGTGAAGCGAGCGGAGAAGGCGAAGCAGCCTCCAGCGGCGCGAGCGAGGGCGGTGAGGCCGCAGAAGCCCCCGAGCAACAGGGGCCGACCAAAGCAGAGCTGGAGGCCGAGGAGGAGCGGCTGCTCTCAGCCCTCGATGACGCAATAGACAGCGCGAGCAGCGTGCTCGACCGCGGCCAGGATCCGAGACCGCCGAGCAAACCAAAAGCCGCGAAGACTGAGACGCAGGGCGCACTAGACGCGCCGGATGCAGCCGAGCCCAGCCCAAGCGCTGAGAAGACGAGCACCTCATGAGCGATACGATGCGATTGCAGCGCTTCCTGGCGCAGGCGGGCGTGGCCTCGCGACGCAAGTCAGAGCAGCTGATCGTCGCCGGCAAGGTCTCGGTCAACGGCCGGGTGGTGCGTGAGCTCGGCACGCAGGTCGACCCGCGGGCCGACCGGGTGATGGTCGAGGGGCGCCGTGTACTGCAGCAAGACCACGTCTGGTTGGTGCTCCACAAGCCACCGAACACGATCTCGTCGACCCACGACCCGGAGGGCCGGCAGACCGTGCTCGACCTGGTGCCTATCCCCAACGTGCGCCTCTACCCGGTGGGACGACTCGACTGGGCGACCTCCGGCGTGCTGCTCTTGACCAACGACGGCCTGCTCGCCGAGCAGCTGCTCCACCCACGCCACGAGATCCCTCGCACCTATCATGTAAAGGTGAAGGGAGCGATGAGCATCGCCGAGCTCGAGAAGCTGCGTGAGGGCATCCAGCTCGACAACGGTCGCCGCGCGACCTGCGAGGCCTCACTGCTCGCCAGCACCGGATTGCATACCTGGATCGAGATGACGATCAAGCAGGGGATCAACCATCAGATCCACAAGATGCTTGAGGCGATCGAGCGCGAGGTCCTGAAGCTGATCCGCGTCGAGTTCGCCGGCATCCGCGCCGACGAGCTGCCTCCCGGGAGATACCGCGCGCTGACCCAGCGTGAGATCAACGAGCTACGCAACACCTTCGGGCTCGAGGGCGAGACGCGGCGCGTGACCGCAGAGGATCTGGGTGGTCGCCGCCACCCCAGGACGGCGGGCGCGGGCGGCGCAAAGAAGGCCGCGGCGAAGCGCCGCAAGCCCACCAGCTCGAAGCAGGTCACCACCAGGAAACCGACGACCAGGAAGCCGACGACCAAGACGTCGGTTGGGCGCAAGCCGACGACCAAGAAGGGCGGGGCCGAGAAGGGCGGGGCCAAGAAGCGCGGGGCCAAGAAGCGCGGGGCCAAGAAGCGGTAGAGGCGGGCCCATGCTCAGATCAACCGGCATCAGTCGACGTCGACGGATTCGTCGACGCCGCCCTGATCAGTCGATGCCAGAGGTGCAGCCAAACTCAATCTCGATCTTGCCACCCTCGACAGCCTTGCAGGTCTCGGGACAGAGGATCACGTTTTTCGGGTTCGCCTCGTCGTCGTAGTACCAGCCGCTCTGGCCGCAGGCGGCCTTGTTGGCGACCTGCGGGATCACCCTCTCCTGACCAGGATCGGCGCGCCAGACGAGGACTAGGTTAGGGTTGAAGGTCTTGCCAGCGGGCGGATCGGGGATCAGGTAGCTGCAGGGCGCCTTTGCCGTCTGGGCGACGCTCTTGGCCAGCTTATCGAAGATCGACTTCCAATCCGAATTACAGACTGGAAACTTCACGCCGCTGGTCTGCGCCGTCAGATCGAGATAGACCTGGCCAATGCGAGCGCCGGTGGAGCAGCCCTTCTTGGGCACGCTGCCGTAGGCGACGATGCTGTGGAAGATGAAGCCGTCCGGAAAGCCAGGCTGTTTGAGCTTCGCGATCTCGGTGTTGAACCAGGCCGCGCTCTTGCGGCTGTTGTCGTCGGTGACGGCGACGAAGTTCTTGGTGGTGTCGGCGCGTAAGAAATCCCGCCACTTCGGATAGGTGCTGATGATCTTCGAGAGCCCGTTCTTGCTGCCCACAACCTCTTTCACGTGGCGGTAGCGCGGACCGTCAGTGCAGCTCTTACCACCAAGCGGCGGCGTAACGCAGATCGATGACGCTCCAATCAGGATCACGCGATAGTCGAGGTTCTGCGAGCCGATATACGAGGCGAAGTCGTTGAGGTTCTGCTGGACCCAGGCCGTCTCCTGGCCCATTGATCCGGAGGTGTCGACGAACCAGATGATGTCGACTCCGCCGCTGGTGAGCTTGGCCTCCCCCGTCGCGGAGGCGCAGGTCGGCCAGCTGTGTTGCGGCTTGCCGCTGTCGTCGCGCATCAGATCCGACGGTGAGAACCCCGTGTCCCCGTAGGTGCTGCCCCCGCCGTCGAGGTGCACACCATCGCTGTCCCCCGCCCCACCGTTTGCGACAGAGCCCCCACAGGCGCCGATGGCGAGGATAACGGACGCGAGAGCGCCACCAAAACTGGCGCGCTTCAACCTCTGGATTGGAGTCATGGTGTCCTCGACTGGTTGTGAGCGCTCAGTATAGCATCCTCGCCTGCGCCGCACCGGCGCGGTCGCGAGGTGCAACCTCTCGCCGTCGATCGAGCCGAGGCCCTCAGCTCACCGGCAGAGAGCGGCGCAGCTTGTCGAGCACGCCGTTGATGAAGGGGCGAGAGTCGGTCGTGCCGTAGCTCTTGCCCAGCTCGAGGGCCTCGTTGATCGCCACGCGGCCGGGGACCTCGGGGCAGAACATCAGCTCGTAGGCGGCCACACGCAGCACGTTGCGATCGACGCGGCTCATCCGCTCCACGCGCCAGTTGGTCGAGGCGCGCTCGAGTGCCTCGTCGATCGTCTCTCGATGCTCGACCACACCGCAGCAGAGCTCAGAGGCAAAGTCACGCACGTCCTCGGGCAGCGGCGCGGGCTCTATGACCTCTTCGTCGGTGGGTTGGTGCATGAAATAGCGCGCGAGCGCTAGCTCGACCTCATTGAAGTCACGCGCCGTATCGAGCTGATAGAGCACATGCATCGCGGCGACGCGGCCCTCTCGTCGGGCACCCATGGTCTACTCCTGTCGAGCCAGCGCGAGTCGCTAGCCCGCCGGCTCGATCTGCGCAAAGAGGTTGGCCATCTCGATCGCGGCCATCGCCGCCTCGAAGCCCTTGTTGCCCGCCTTTGAGCCCGCTCGCTCAATCGCCTGCTCCAGCGTGTCGGGCGTGATCACGCCATAAGCGATCGGGATCCCGACCTCGAGCTGCACCGCCGCCAGGCCCTTGGTCACCTCGGCGGCGATATACTCGAAGTGCGGCGTCGCGCCGCGGATCACCGCGCCGAGGGCGATGATCGCGTCCACCCCGCCGGCCTGCGCCACGCGCTTGACCGCGGCGGGGATCTCGTAGCCGCCGGGGGTGCGGTAGATCGTCACCTCGTCGGTGTCGCCGCCTGTGCGGGCGATCGCGTCGAGAGCGCCCTCGACCAGGCGATCGGTGATGATGCTGTTGAAGCGGCTGACGACGACGGCGAGCTTCAGCCCAGCCGCCGAGAGGTGTCCTTCAATCACGTTGGGCATCAATCGAGCTCCTTGTACGGCACGTCGAGGTCTTTGAACGAGACGCGCTCAACGACCTCGAGGCCGAAGCCCGAGAGACCGACGATGCGCCTGGGGTTGTCGGTGAGCAGCCGGATCCGCGAGAGGCCGAGGGAGACCAGCACCTGGGCCCCGAGGCCGAACTCGCGCAGCTCCGGCGGGCGCGCTACGGCGGGCTCAGGCGCGGGCCGGCCCAGGTCGATCTCTTGGACCTGCGCGGCGAGATCGACGATCTCGGGCAGCACATAGACCAGCACGCCGGCGCCCTCCCTTGCGATGTGACGCAGCGCCTTGCGCACCTTGCCGTTGCTCGGGCCGACGCCGAGGACGTCGGTCAGGGCGTTGGCCCGATGCATCCGCACCAGCACGTCGTCGCGCTGCTGCAGATCGCCGAGCATCAGCGCCACATGCTGCGCCGACGTCACCGGCGACTCGAAGACCACCAGCTCGAACTCCGTGTCGAGGCCATGGGGCACGATCCGCGTCTGAGCGAGCTTCTTGATCTGTGATTCGCGCTGCAGCCGATGCTCGATCAGCTGAGCGATGGTGAGGATGCCCAGGCCATGCTCGGCGGCGAAGGTCTCGAGGTCGGGGCGCCGCGCCATGGTTCCGTCGTCGCGCATGATCTCGCAGATCACACCCGCGGGCTCAAGCCCGGCAAGGCGCGCTAGGTCGACGGAGCCCTCGGTCTGACCGGCACGCATCAGCACGCCCCCCTCCATCGCGCAGATCGGGAACATATGGCCCGGAGAGACGATGTCGCGGGGGCTGGCGTCTGGAGCCACAGCGGCGGCGATGGTCCGAGCGCGATCGCCGGCGGAGATGCCTGTGGTCACACCCTCGCGAGCCTCGATGCTGACGTGGAAGTTGGTGCCGAAGCGCGACTGGTTGCGTTCGGCCATCTTCGGCAGACCGAGGCGCTCCATCCGATCGCGGGTCATGGTCAAGCAGATCAGCCCGCGGCCGAAGCGCGCCATGAAGTTGATGTCGTCGGCCGCGCAAGCCGAGGCGGCCATGCAGAGATCGCCTTCGTTTTCACGGTCTTCGTCGTCAACGAGGATGATCTGTTTGCCGGCCCGGATCTGCGCCAGCGCTTCGTCGACGGTGAGGGCGTTATCGCTCATGCTCGTTTTCGCTTCGTTTCCGTTTGGGGAGGAACATTACGCGGGCAGGTGGCTGTCGCAAGCCCAATACACCGTCCTCTCGCTCAGTAGCCCAGCTCCCGGAGCCGCTCCACCGAGAGCGTACCGGGCGCAGCGACGCCGCGGGCGGTCAGCATCTTCTCGACGTATTTCGCGAGGATGTCGACCTCCAGGTTGACCCGCGCGCCCACCGCACGCTTTGGCAGCGCCGTGGCGTCCCAGGTGTGGGGCACGATCGCGACGCGGAAGCGCTCGGCCTCCAGCGCGGCGACGGTCAGGCTCACGCCGTCGATGGCGATCGAGCCCTTCTCCACGACGTAGCGCAACACCTGCGGCTCGGCAGCGACCGTCAGCTCCCAGGAGAGCCCTCGCTGGGTCCGCTCGACCAGCGTGCCCACGCCATCGACGTGGCCCTGCACGATGTGGCCGCCCATCGGATCACCGGCGGCCAAGGAGGGCTCGAGGTTGACCCGATCGCCGCGACGTAGGCCGCCGAGGGTCGAGCGAGAGAGCGTCTCCGGCACGGCGATCGCCTCGACATGCTCGCCGGCGAGGGGGCCGACGGTGAGGCAGACCCCGTTGACCGCGAGGCTGTCGCCGTCGCGAAGCTTCGGCGCGAGCCTCGTCGCTAGCCCGATCGACGCCCCGTCACCGCTGACGGTGACGCTCTCAACCCAGCCCAGGTCTTGAATCAGCCCGGTGAACATTAGGTCCGCTCCCCGTCGTTCCAGGCGACACGCCCGCTGATCATGATATCTGCGCCCCTGCGTCCGACCGAGACGTCCTCGAGGGCGACAGCGTCGGCCATCGTCTCAGCCGGCCCCGCGGCGATCATCGGCAGCGCCTGCGGATCGGCGAGCAGCTTGGGTGCGACGAAGGCGATCACCCGATCGACGCAGCGCGCCCGCCAGAACGCCCCTGAGAGCGTCGGCCCGCCCTCGAGGAGCGCGCTCACCACGCCCTCGGCGGCCAGCGCCGTCAGCGCCTGGGCGACACGAACGTGCCCCCTCTCCGTCCCGACGCGGAAGACGCGGACGCCCTTGGACTCGAGGGCCCGGGCCTTCGCCGCGGAGGCGCGCTTGCCACAGATCACCCACGTCGGCGCGCTTGAGCGCTCCACCAGGGCGACCATCCGCGCCTCTGGCGAGAGCGCGAGCTGGCTGTCGAAGACGACACGGATCGGGTCACGACCGCCGCGGACCTCACGACAGTCGAGCTGCGGGTCATCGGCGAGGGCCGTGCCGCTGCCGACGATGATCGCGTCGAGCTCGTTGCGAAGCTTATGGCTCGCCTTCCGCGCTCCGGGGCCTGAGACCCAGCGCGCGTGACCGCTGCGCGCGGCCACGCGGCCGTCGAGGGTGATCGCGCTCTTCAAGGTGATGTGGGGCCGCCGCCGCTGTATGAACAAGGAGAAGGCCTCGTTGAGCCGAGCGCAGTCGTCGGCGAGGACGCCGGTGACGACCTCGATGCCTGCGCGACGCAGCTTGGCCAGGCCGACGCCGTTAACCAGCGGGTTCGGATCGACGATGCCCACCACCACGCGACGCAGACCCGCGGCGATCAGCGCCTCGGTGCAGGGCGGCGTGCGGCCGTGGTGATCGCAGGGCTCCAGATTGACGTAGAGGTCGGCCCCGGCGGCGCGAGCGCCCGCGGCGGCGAGGGCGTTGATCTCGGCGTGAGGCGTCCCCGCACAGCGATGGAAGCCCTCGCCGATCACGCGGCCGCGCTTGACCACCACCGCCCCGACCATCGGGTTGGGGCTGGTGCGGCCTCGCCCGCGAGCGGCCAACCGCAGCGCCTGCCGCATGAAGCGCTCGTCGCGCTCCTGCTCCACGGCTCGGCTCAAGGCGAGACCTCGCGATCGGCGCTCGCCACGGCGTCGACCTCGATGTTCTCGCGCTTGGCCAGCAGGTGCTTCAGCTCGTCGAAGAACTCGTTGACGTCGCGGAAGGAGCGATAGACCGAGGCGAAACGCACATAGGCCACGGCGTCGACCTCGCGGAGGCGCTCCATCAGGCGCTCGCCAATGTAGCTCGAGAGCACCTCTTTCTCGCCGACGTCCTGCAGCTCGCGCTCGAGCTCGTCGACCATCGTCTCCACCACGCTCGCCGGCACCGGGCGCTTCTCGCAGGCCTTCCGCAGCCCCGAGAGCACCTTCTGGCGATCGTAGGACACGCGGTTGCCGTCCTTTTTGATCACCATCGGCATGATCTCCTCCACCCGCTCGTAGGTCGTAAAGCGGCTGCCGCAGCCGTCACACTCGCGGCGCCGCCGGATCACGTGGCCGTCTTTGGACAGCCGCGAGTCGATCACGCGGTTTTGCTGGCTGCCACAGAATGGGCACTTCATCGCGGGAGACCTCGTTACTCAGGTAGAGAGGCGGCTCAACACCAAGCAGGCGTTGGTGCCGCCAAAGCCAAAGCTATTGCAGAGCGCCATACGCAGCGGCAGCTCACGCCCGTGCTGCGGAACATAGTCGAGATCGCAGGCCGGATCGCGCTCTTCGAGGTTGATCGTGGGCGGCACGAGCTGCTCGGCGAGGCTCAGCGCCGTAAAGGCAGCTTCCACCGCGCCACCCGCGCCGAGGAGATGACCGAGCATCGACTTGTTGGCGGTGATCGGGATCTCCGCCGCGCGCGGGCCCAAGGCTGTCTTGATTGCCTGCGTCTCGGCGACGTCGCCGAAGGGCGTCGAGGTGCCGTGAGCGTTGACGTGGTCGACGTCGGCCGCGGCGATCCGCGCGCTGCGCAACGCATTCGAGATGCAGCGCGCCGCCCCTCGCCCCTCCGGCGCCGGCTGGGTGATGTGATGGGCGTCGCTGGTCGCGCCGAAGCCCAAGACCTCGGCGTAGAGCTGCGCCCCGCGACGGCGCGCCCGCTCGAGCTCCTCGAGCACCAGCACACCCGCCCCTTCGCCGAGCACGAAGCCGTCGCGATCGTGAGCGAAGGGCCGGCTCGCGCGCTCGGGGGCGTCGTTGCGGCGGGAGAGCGCCTTCATCGCGCCGAAGCCGGCCAGAGAGAGGGGCGTCACCGCGGCCTCGCTCGCGCCAGCGAGCATCACGTCGGCCTCGTCTCGGCGGATGGTATGCAGCGCGTCGCCGAGGGCGTGGGCCCCGCTCGCGCAGGCCGAGACGTGGGCGAAGCTGGGCCCGAGCAGGCCGTGAGCGATGGCGATCTGCCCAGCGGCGAGGTTGGCGATGGTCGAGGGCACGAAGTAGGGTGAGACGCGCCGCGGGCCGCGCTCGACCAGCGCGCGGCTGGCGGTCTCAAAGGCCTCGACGCCGCCGAGGCCGGAGCCGACGTAGACACCCCAGCGCTCGGCCTCGAGCTCGTCGTTTGGCACCTCGAGGCCCGCGTCGAGGAGGGCGAGCTGCGCCGCCACGAGCGCCTGCTGGACGAAGGGATCGGTGCTGCGTACCAGCCGGCCGTCGAGGTATTCCCGAGGCTCGTAGCCCTCCGGCAGCTGACAGGCGAAGCGCGTGGAGAGATCGGTGGTGGCGAAACGCGTGATCGGACGCGCCACCGAGGTCCCTGCGCAGAGCGCGTCCCAGCTCGCCTGCTTACCTACGCCCAGCGGCGTTAGCAGGCCGACCCCCGTGATCACGACCCGACGCACCATCGCGCTAGCCGGCTTTGGCGAGCTGTCCTTCGATGAAGGTCACGGCGTCGGAGACGCTGCCGATCTTCTCGGCCTCGTCGTCAGGCACCGAGATGCCGAAGGTCTCCTCGAAGGCGAGGATCAGCTGCGCCACGGCCAGCGAGTCGGCCTTGAGGTCTTCTTGGAACTGGGCGTCGAGGGTCACCCGCTCGGCGGGCAGCTCGAGCTGCGAGCTGATGGTCTCGATTACACGCTCTGCGGTCGGTGATAGCTCGGCCATTGGGCGTCTCCGGCGCCGCCAGCTGCGGCGGATATCGCGTACGATGTAGACTTACATATACAGGCCGCCATTGACACGCAACACCTCTCCGGTGATGTAGCCGGCGGCCTCGCTGACCAAAAAGCGTACGGCGGCGGCGACGTCTGTGGGCAGGCCGACGCGGCCGAGGGGAATCTGCTCTTCCAGCGCCGCTCGTCCGTCGCCGGCGAGCAGCTCGGCGGTCATCGCGCTCTCGATGAAGCCCGGCGTTATGGCGTTGACCGTCACGCCACGGCTGGCCAGCTCCTGTGCCAGTGAGCGGGTCAGCCCGAGCAGACCGGCCTTGGCTGCGGCGTAGGCCGTCTGGCCAGCGTTACCCCGCTCGGCGACCACCGAGGAGATCGAGACCACCCGGCCAGCGCTCTTGGCCGCGAGGAGATAGCGCGTGGCTGCCC
>PDPC01000224.1 GCA_002747355.1 Pseudomonadota bacterium
GGGCGTGGCCGGGTTTCGGACGGACTGGCCGTAACCTGGGAAGGGTTGGGAACGGTTTTGGTGGGGGGGCGGGTCTTGGGGCGTGGCCGGGTTTCGGACGGACTGGCCGTAACCTGGGAAGGGGTTTGCGGGGCCGCCCGGGCCGGGCGATGCAAAAGGGGTGGTCCTCTTCGCTGTCTACAGAATCCAACGGATAAGGGGCAGCGGTGCGTGGCATCGAGACGGAAGATCGGGTAGCGTGCGCCGATGGTGAGTGTTCGAGAGCCCGAGCTCGAGCGGCGAGCCTTCCTCAAGATCCTCGCCATGCTCTATGTCCTGCATCTGCTGGTGGTGTGGTACGTCGTGCCGCCGTCGGTGGTCTTCTCCGGACGCCCCTTTGGCGGGGCTGACTATCAGACGCATTTTCATCAGACGATTCGCCTCACCTCGGCGCTGACGCATCGCGGCCGCGCCTACGCCTACGAGCCGCGCTTTCTCGCCGGCCACCCTATGGGCGTGATCTTCGATGTCGACAACAAGGCGCACTTCCTCTTCAGTTACGCGCTGAATCGGGCGGGGCTCCGCCTGGCCGTGGCGTTCAATCTCTTCCCCTTTCTGGTCGCGCTCTTCTTTCCCTTGCTTTTTTGGGCCTGTAGCAGGCTCTGGGGAGGAGGGCGACGAGCTCAGCTGGTCGCCTTTGGGCTGAGTACGCCCTATTACTTCATCGACACCGCGACACGCTTTTTTTCAACCGCGGGGATGATCTCCTACGTCGCCGCAGCGTTGGTGAGCGTGCTGGTGGTCTCCCTGTTCTGGCGCTTCATCGAGACCTCGGCGCAAGAGGGCAAGACACGTCACTTTTGGCTCCTGATTGTGCTCTTGCCGCTGGCACACCTGATCCACGTCTGGGCCTTCGCGATCTTGGTTGGGCCGCTGATCTATCTCTACCTGCGCGAGTTTCGTAGGCTCCGCCGCACCACGCACCTGCAGGTCGGCGCGCTGATCGTCGCGACCCTCGGGGTCAACGCCTACTGGCTGCTGCCGGCACTGGCCCATCGCGAGCTCCTCGCCACGTCTTACCTGCTCGGCCAAGCAGGGCCGTTTTCG
>PDPC01000050.1 GCA_002747355.1 Pseudomonadota bacterium
TACACATGCCTCCCGTCGCCGGGCACAGCACTGCCGGCCGCTTTCTAGGCCTCAGAAAGCCCGCCAGACCACCCGCTCGGCAGCTCAGCACCCGGCCGCTGGCCAACCCTTCGGCCCCATCGACTCGTCGTCGCACTTTCTGTTTGAACCAACGGTAGACGGTTCTACCCTATCGACCGCTGCACCCGGGCGCGGGTGCCGCTTCGACACTCGGTCTATCGACCTGGCGTTTGCGGGAAGCGCATGACCACATCCAGTAGCGGGGCTCGAGCCTTCGAGCCCGACGTGCCGTTTCATTCGTTGCTCGAGGCCGCCGCGGGTCTGCTCGGACTCCGCCACACCCAGAGCGAGCTGGCTCGCGCGGCGCGGGTCCCTCGCGCGTCGGGAGCCAGCTGGCAGGAGCAGCTGGCGCAGGCCGCCGAGCAGCTCGGCCTCGCGGCGACGTCGATGGTTCTCTCGCCTCGGGAGGCGATCCGGCAGGCCAAGCGCGAGTCGCCGCTGGTGACCCTCGCGCCCCAAGACGGCGGCGCCTGTCGCTGGATCGTCGTCGGCGACCGCTACGGTAAGCGCGCCGACGTGTTGGAGCTGGTCGAGCATGGCGCCAGCGGCGGTCGCCTCGCCGCGGACGACCTCGGCGAGCTGCTCGCCGACGACCAGGCGCGGCCGTGGGTCGCCCTCGACAACGCGATGCCGCTCGAGTGTCTGCGCTCGGCAAGCGACCCCGGCGAGTCGAAGACCCGTCAGGCCATCGGGCGCCTCTGGCGGCTCCTTCGCCTCGAGGGCCACGCGATCTTCATCGTCGCCGTCTACGCGCTGATCGCGGGCCTCTTCGCCCTGGCGACGCCGCTGACGGCCCAGTCGCTGGTCAACACCATCGCCTTCGGATCGCTGGTCCAGCCCCTGGTCGTGATCGCGGTGTTGCTCTTTGGCATGTTGACCGCGGTCGCGGGGCTGCGCTTGATCCAGACCTGGGTCGTAGAGCTCGTCCAGCGCCGACTCTTCGTCCGGGTCGTCGCCGACCTCTCGGCCCGGCTGCCGCGGGTCTCGGCCAGCGCCCGCGACCAGACCTATCAACCCGAGATGGTCAACCGTTTTTTTGACGTGGTGACGATCCAGAAGGCCGCCTCCGGGCTGCTCTTGGACGGCCTCGAGCTGATGCTCACTGCGGGGATCGGGCTGATCGTGCTCGCCTTCTACCACCCGCTGCTGCTTGCCTTCGACGTGTTCTTGCTGATCGCGCTGCTGAGCATCACCATTGGCCTCGGCAGCGGCACGGTGAGGACGGCGCTCTACGAGTCCAAGGCCAAGTATCAGGTCGCCGCGTGGCTGGAAGAGCTGGCGCGCCACCCTTACACCTTTGGATCCCGTCGTGGTGGCCGCGCCGCCGCCCATCGCGCCGACGCCCTCGCCCGCGCCTACCTCGACGCTCGGGGGGATCACTTCCGCCTCTACATGCGACAGCTCGGGGGCGCGCTGCTCTTGCAGGCGGTGGCATCGGCGGCGCTCCTCGGCCTCGGCGGCTACCTCGTGTTGAAGGGACAGCTGACCTTGGGCCAGCTCGTCGCCGCGGAGCTGATCGTCACCGCGGTGGTGGCGAGCATCGCCAAGTTCGGCAAGCACCTCGAGACCTTCTACGACCTGTCGGCCGCCGTCGACAAGCTCGGGCAGCTGATCGACCTGCCCCTCGAGCAGAGCGAAGGTGAGCCCCCTCCGCGGCTCGACGGCCCGGTCGGTGTCGCCCTGCGCAACGTCACGCTCACCCGGCGGGTCGGCGGCGTCGTGCTCGAGGATATCGACTTGATCGTCAAGCCCGGCGAGCACTTGGCGCTGGTCGGCCCCGGCGGCAGCGGCAAGAGCACGCTGCTCGACACGCTCTGGGGCGCTCGGACGCCCGCGAGCGGGCAGGTCCTCTGCGATGGGCGCGACCTCGCGGCGCTCGACAAGCGCGCCTGGCGTGACCGGGTGGCCCTGCTCCGCGAGACTGAGCTGGTCGAGGGGACCATCGAGGACAACCTCCGCCTCGACCGGCCGACGGCCAAGCGGGACACCCTGGAGCTGGCGCTCGGCGCTGTTGGGCTGGTCGAGGTCGTGGGGCGCCTCGGTGGGCTCGACACCACCGTCACCACCGGCGGCTCCCCGCTGTCTGCCAATGAACGTGTCGAGCTCTTGGTCGCGCGAGCGCTCGTCGCGCGTCCGCGGCTGATGCTGATTGACGGGCTCCTCGACGGCATCGAGGCCGAGTCGCGGGAGCGCCTCCTCGACGCGCTCTTCGCGCCCAACGCGCCGTGGACGGTGATCGTCGCGACGGGGAACCGCAGGGTCGCCAAGCGCTGCGATCGGGTGATGCGTTCAAGGGCGCGGAAGCTCGAGGTGCAGCCATGAGCGCCCCCATCTCCTCCCTCCGGGCATCCTCGGCGATGTCCAGGGTCCGCACCTCACCTTGGGTTCGGCTCTCGGCCAAGGTCCTGCTCTCCGGCCTGGTGATCACCTTCATGGGGTTGGCGGTGCTGCCCTGGCAACAGTCCTCCCGCGGCGAAGGTCGGGTCATCGCCTACTCGCCAGTGGAGCGCCAGCAGGTTGTGCAAGCCCCCATCGGCGGGCGCATCGTGCGCTGGCTGGTGCAAGAGGGCACAGAGGTAAGCGCGGGCCAAGCGCTGGTCGACCTCGCTGACAACGATCCGGCGATCCTCGACCGGCTGCGAGCCGAGCGCGAAGCTGTGAAGGCCCGCCTGAAGGCCAAAGAGATCTCTATCGAGGCCCTCGACAGCCAGGTGCAGGCCCTGACGTCGGCGCGAAAGCTCTCGCTGAAGGCCGCCGCGGCGAAGATCAGGATGGCGAAGAACAAGCTGCGCGCCGCCCATCAGGTCGAGCGAGCAGCGAAGGCGACCCAGCTGACCAGCAAGCTGAACCTCGGCCGCCAGAAGGCGCTGGAGAGCCGCGGGCTGACCTCTCGACGGCGGGTCGAGCTCGCCGAGCTCTCCTACGCGAAGGCCAAAGCCAACGTGTTCAAGGCCAAAGCCAAGGTCGCCGAGCTGCAGAGCGATGTCCTCGCCCAGAAGGCCAACCGGGAGAAGGGCGGCGCGGATCTCGACGCCAAGATCGCCAAAGCTCGGGCCGAGGCACAGAAGCTCCGCGCTGGAGCGGCGAAGGCCCAGGCCGACTACGCCAAGGTCAGCGTGCGGCTCACCCGCCAGTCGGCGATGCGCGTCGAGGCCCCGCGGGCTGGTACCATCGTTCGGGTGATCGCCCGCGGCGGCGAGTTTGTCAAACCTGGCGTCCCTCTGGCCATCTTGGTGCCCTCCGCCGGGGCCCGCGCCGTGGAGATCTGGATCGACGGCAACGACGCGCCTCTAGTGACCCCGGGGCGCCAGGTGCGGCTGCAGTTCGAGGGCTGGCCCGCGGTGCAGTTCTCGGGCTGGCCCGCCGTCTCGGTGGGGACCTTCGGCGGCACGGTGGCGTTCATCGACGCCGCCGCCAACGATGACGGCAAGTTCCGTGTGGTCGTCAGGCCCAACGGAGAGGCCTGGCCTGGGCGCCGCTACCTGCGACAGGGCGCCCGCGTCAACGCTTGGATCCTGCTCGAGCAGGTGACCTTGGGTTACGAGCTCTGGCGCCAGCTCAACGGCTTCCCGCCGCGAACCAAGAAGCCCCCGGAGGTCGGCGCAGCCCAGCAGAAGGCCAGCAAATCCGGATCCAGCGACGACGAGGGCAAGGAGAAGAAGAAATGAGTCGCCTTCGCCTCCGTCGCGACGTGTCGTTCGTCTTCTTCTTGGGGAGTCTCCTCGGCGCCTCCCTCGCTGGCGCGAGCCCTGGGGACCCGCCCCCGAAGGCGGCGGCTGCGCCCAGGGGCCCGCTGAGTCGTTCAGCCTCGACGAGGCCGGCGCTGGAGAGGGCGGTCGCCATCCCAACGGTGAAACGCGCTGCGGGCAAGGCCTCGCCCTTGACCCTCGCCGAGGTGCTGCGCTCGGTGCGTGCTCTGCACCCCAAGCTCGCCCAGGCGAGGCTGAAGGTCCTCGAGGCCGGCGGCGCGCTGCAGGCCGCCCGCGGTGGCTTCGACCCGGTCCTCACAGGAAAAGGGCAGTGGAAGCGCTACGACTACAACACCCGTGAGGTCGTGATCGGCATGCGCCAGCCGACGGCCCTGTGGGGCCTCTCGGTCTTCGGAGAGTGGTCACTGTCGGGTGGCAAGTTCCCGAGCTACGACGGCGATCGCGTGACCTCCCGTGGCGGCATCGCGCGGCTCGGGGTCGCCCTGCCCTTGCTCAACGGAGGGCCGATCGACAAGCGCCGCGCCAAGATCGCCCGCGTCGAGGCCAAACAGCGAGGCGCGCGCTTTGCCGTCCTCGGTACGCGACTCGAGCTCTCCAGAAAGGCAGCCCGGGCCTTCTGGCGCTGGGTCGCCGCCGGACATAGGCTGCGCGTCGACCAAGCGTTGCTCGAGCTGGCCCTCGTCCGCGACAAACAGGTGGCCGAGGGCGTCCGTCGCGGGGCGTTGCCAGCGATCGACCGCCTCGACAACCAACGGGCGATCCTCTCGCGGCGAGGCGGCGTGATCAAGGCGCGCCGCCGCTTCGAGAAGGCGACGTTCAAGCTCTCGCTCTTCTTGCGCGACAGCCGAGGTAAGACACGCCGGGTTGGGCTGGAGTCCTTGCCGGCGGGTTTCCCCCCGACCGCCGCTCCCAGCGCGAAGGTCAAAGCGCTCCTCTCCAAGGCGCTCGAGCGGCGGCCCGAGTTTGGGGCGCTGCGGGCGCGGCGCAGCCAGATCGACGTCGACCGGCGCCTCGCCAAGAACCAGCGGCTCCCCAAGCTCACGCTCTCGGCCAGCGGCGGCGTCGACATCGGGGCCGAGCCCTACCTCGACGAGCGCACGGAGCTAAAGCTCGGGCTCTCGCTGCGGATGCCGCTGCTGCTGCGTAACGCCCGCGGGCGCCTGACGCAAGCGCAAGCCGCCTCGAAGCGGCTCAGCGAGGTGCGCAGACAGCTGCGCGACCGGGTGGAGGCGCAGGTGCGTGACGCCGTCTCTGCGCTGCAAGCGGCGCACCAGCAGGTGACCATCGCCGAGCAAGAGCTCCGCCTGGCGCGGCGGCTCGAGCAGGCCGAGCGCGACCGCCTGCGCCTCGGCTCGAGCACGCTGCTGGTGGTCAACCTCCGCGAGCGCTCGGCGGCCAAGGCCGCACGCAAGCTGGTCGATCTGCGAGCCCGTTACCATCAGGCGAGGGCCGACGTTTTCGCTGTCACCGGCACGCTCAGCGGGGCCTCCGGGCCTCGCGGGGCGCGATCGCCAAGGATGTAAAGGCGCGGCGGCGACGGGCCTACGCAACCCGCCGCCCTCGCTGCTAGAGCGCTGATCAGCTTACCGGACCGAGCTGCGCGAAGGATGCGGAAATCACGGCGTAGGAGCGAGGAGGGCGCCTGCTGGTAGCAAGCAACC
>PDPC01000051.1 GCA_002747355.1 Pseudomonadota bacterium
AGGTCGTCGCGCTTGGCCCCTGGGGCGTGGCGCTGGTGCTGCTGACGACGCTGCCACCGCTGGCACAGCTGCTCTGGCTACCGGTGAAGCGTCGCGGCAAGCAGGGCACCAAGGAGGTCGTCGCGCCGCGCTCGACCTTGGCGCTGGCGACCCTGCTCGGCGCCTCCCTCCTCTCGGCCCTGATCTGGGTCTACCTCGCCGTGCTCTTTCTGCCGCTCCTGCCGCTGTCGGTGGTCGTGGTCCTCTTCGGCATCGGGTTATGTGGGCTCTGCCCCTACCTCGCGGGCAGCGTCTCTGTGGTCCACGCCGTCCGCACGACGCGACAGCTCGCCGCGCGGATCGGGCGCAAACGGACCACGGCGCTCGTCGCCGCGACGCTGCTGCTGCCGATCATCATGGCCACCATGAGCACCTTAAAGAGCGCTCGCCGGTGGCGCGTCCTGGCCCAGAAGCTGACGAAGGTGGTCAAGGCGCCGGCCTTCTCCACCGAGCGGATGCGCGCGATCGCCAGCCTCGAGCCTCAGCTGGCGCGGCTGCCGGAGGCCTTCGCCAGGGAGCGCGACCTCAGCCGACGGCGCGCGATCAACGAGGCCTACCAGCGGCTGACCGATCGGCGCCTCGACCTCTGGCGCATCGCGCTACGCGAGCGTCAAGGACAGATCCGGCCCTGGTGGTTCGTCGAGGGCCGAGCGCCGTTCTCCTTTCGACTGCTAAACGGTCACCTGCTGAGTGGTCGGCTGTAGCCCGACACAGACGAGGTGCAGGTCCATGAGCAGTTCGAGGAGTTCGAGGAGTTCGAGAGAATCGGAGACGAGATCGATGAGGAGCAGATTGATGGCACGACGCACGCGGCCACAGGGCGATCGCAATCCACTGAATATATTTCCACTCAGTCTATTCACACTCATCGTAGTCATCGCTGCTCCGGCGACCGCGCAGGCGCAGCGCGTCGGGCTCTACGTCGGTAGCCGGGCGCTGAAGGTCGTGCGCTACGACCTGCAGGTGCGCGTTCAGCATCCGCTCGCGCGGACGACGCTGACCCAGGAGTTCGAAAACCCGACGACGCGAGCGTCCGAGGCCTACTTTTATTACCGCGTCCCGGCTGCCGCGACGCTCGACGACCTGGCCCTCTGGGTCAATGGCGTGCGCCGCCCGGCGCGGGTGCTCGAGCGCCAGAAGGCTCGCGAGGTTTACCAGGGCATCGTCAACCAGAAGCGCGATCCGGCGCTGGTCGAGCGGCTGCGCGGCAACCTCTTTCGGATCCGCATCTTCCCCGTGCCGGCCAAGCGACGCACCCGCGTGCAGCTGAGCTTCGTCCAGCCGCTGAAACGCCACGCCGATGGGAGCTACCGCCTACGCCTGCAGAAAGCCCCGGTAGATGTCTTACGGCTCTCCCTTGCGCTCTACGGGGCTGGGGCGCTGCGCTCCGCACGGCTGCGCGGTCACCCAGGGCGGCTGCAGCGACACGGCTCGGGCTACCGTCTGCCGGCCCTAGCCCGAGCGCGGCGTTTCGCCGAGGACATCGTGCTCGACTATCAGGTTCGTGAGCAAGCGAGCCTAGCGCAGGCCAGCGAGCTCGACGGGCGCGGCCACCGCTATGTGGTCGCCGAGCTCCCCCGGCGCGCCAAAGGCGCCCTGCCCCGCCTCGGCCTGCTGATCGATCGCTCCGCGAGCATGACCAAGCACCTGCCGGTGGCCAAGCGCGTCGCTCACACCCTCCTGGCCTCGCTCCCCGACGGCGCCGAGGTCTCACTCCACCCCTTCGACCTGCTGCCCCGCAGCAAAGGCCAGAGCGCGCGCTTGTCGAGGGTCGACGACGCGCGACGGGGGGAGCTTCGCCAAGCCGTGGCTGCGCTCACCGCTGGGCGAGGCAGCGCCTTCTTCCCGGTCTTCGAGGCCGCGCGACGTGCCGGCGCGAAACACCTCGTGCTCATCACCGATGGCGCCACAGCGGGACACCAGGCGGAGCTCGAGCAGCTGGTGCGCGAGACCTACGACCATCGGGGTGATCGTCGGAGCGTCGCCGTCTCCGTCGTGCTCCTCGATCGCCAGGCAGCGACCGCGGATCCGCTCCGCGACCTCTGCCGGGTCAGCGGTGGCAAGCTGCTCGTGATCGACGACGCCGCCACGGTCGCGCAGCTCGGCCCGCTCAGGCAGCTCGCTCTTCACTCATCAACCCCGGCCCCGCGCGCCGTCGGCGGCGAGCTCGAGCTCTTGCGCGTCGATAGTGACCACCTGCTGGTGGCCGCCCGCGTACCCGCCAGCGCCAGCAAGCTCGAGGTGCGCCTCGCGGGGCAGACCTTGCAGCTGCCCCTCGGCCACCGTCTGGCCGACCAAGAGGGCGCCCCACGGCAGCAGGCCCGCCCCCCGAACGCCACCGCCCCCGGCCCCCGCGCGCTCTGGGCCGCGGCTCGCATCGACCGGCTCTACCAACAGATCAGGCTCTTCGGCGAGACCGAGGCCCTGCGCCGCCAGATCGTCGCCCTCTCCCGACGCCACCGCGTCGCCAGCGAGTACACCGCCTTCCTCGTCACCGAGAAAGACGCCGACTACCAACGCCGCACCTCCGGCCGCGTCTGGCAGCGCAAGGTCAAGCGCCTCGACGACGGCACACCGAGCTTCCACTCCACCCCCGAACCCCACGAGTGGGCCCTCCTCGCCCTTGGCGTGCTCTTCATCGCCCTCGCCTCCCGCCGACACCGGCGCGGCCTCGTCAGCAGAGCAGGATGAACCCCGTCTCGCAGAGCAGGATGAACCCCCGTCTCGCAGAGCAGGATGAACCCCGTCTCGCAGAGCAGGATGAACCCCGTCTCGCAGAGCAGGATGAACCCCCGTTCCGCAACCGAGCTTGCGCTATGATACCGCCCCGAGGTGACGATGGCGACGATCCTGGTAGTCGACGATGACGCCCACATCCGCGAGGTGGTGCAGTACGCCCTCGAGCGCGAGGGCTACACTGTGCATGTCGCCCCCAACGGCGCCGACGGGCTCGCTCGCGCCCAACGCGGCGACATCGACCTGCTGGTACTCGATATCCTGATGCCCGAGATGGACGGCCTCGAGGTCTGCCGAGCGCTGCGCAGAGAGAGCCAGCTGCCGGTGATCTTCCTCAGCTCTAAAGGCGACGAGATTGACCGCATCGTCGGCCTCGAGCTCGGCGGCGACGACTACCTCGCCAAGCCCTTCTCTCCCCGCGAGCTCATCGCGCGGGTGCGCGCCGTGCTGCGCCGCCATCACCTCGGCAACGCCAGGCCGCGAGAGGAGGGCACGACGCCGCCCCTCGAGGTCGGGCCGGTTCTTCTCGACGTCGAACGTCACGAGGTCAGCTGCGGCGGCGAGGCGGTGCAGCTGACGGTCAACGAGTTTTCAGTGCTCCACGCCCTGCTGCGCCGCCCCGGCCGCGTGGCGACCCGCGCGATGCTGGTCAACGAGGTCTACTCGACGGACCACCACATCACCGAGCGCACCATCGACACCTACGTGCGGCGGATCCGCGCCAAGTTCAAGCCGCTGGACCATGACCCGATCGAGACCGTCTTCGGCCTCGGCTACAAGGGCCGCGAGGCCTGAGGTGTGGCGCGCCCTGCGGTGGATCCACGCCCAGCTGGTGCGCATCCGCACCCGGCTGCTGGTGATCAACCTGATCGCCGTCGGCGTGCCGGTGGTCGGGATCCACTGGGCGCGGACCTTCGAGCAGGAGGGGCTAAAGGCGCTCGAGGCCGATATGCGCCACGTCGCCGAGACGTTGCGGACCTTGCTCGAAAAGAGCGTCCCGCCACCAGCGCAGGTCCCTCCAACCACTCGATCGTCGTCATCACGACCTGCTCGATCGTCGTCGGCACGACCTGCTCGATCGTCGTCGGCACGACCTGCTCGATCGTCGTCGGCACGACCTGGCGCGCGCCGCCCCGCCTTCGAGGCGATGGCCCCATCGCTGGAGCTGATGGCCAAGCGCACCCGGATGCGCGTGCGGCTCCTCGACAAGCGCGGCCGCGTCGTCGCCGACTCCCACGCCAAGGGGCCGCCGGAGGGCCCCGAAGACGTCCCCACGTTCTGGGGCAGCTATCAGCCGCGGCGGATACACCCGCCTCATCGCCCCTCGACCAACCCGGGCCCGGTCTACGGGCGCCGCGAGATCCGCGCCGCGCGCAAAGGCCAGCTCGGCACGGCGACGCGCTACCATCGGCGCATCAAGCGCGTCTTTCTTTTCCTCGCGATGCCCATCATGGTCGACCGGCGGGTCGAGGGCGTCGTGTACATCACGCGCTCGACGATCCCCGTGCTCGAGGCGATGTACCGGCTGCGCACCACCTTGCTGCAGGTGCTCGCCGTCGCGCTCGGGCTGACCGCGCTGATGTCGCTCTTCCTCGCGACGACGATCTCCCGGCCGTTAGCGCGCCTCTCCCGCGCCGCGACGCGGCTGGCCTCGGGAGCCCGCGACGAGACCCTGCGCCTCGAGCGTCGAGACGAGATCGGCGAGCTCTCGCGCTCCTTCGCCGCGCTCTTAGCCAAGCTCGACGGCCGGGCGCGCTACATCTCGGAGTTCGCGGCTAACATCTCCCACGAGTTCAAGACGCCGCTGGCCTCGATGCGCGGCGCCGCGGAGCTGCTGGCGGACGCCCCGGAGATGGACGACGCTACCCGGCAACGTTTCTTGGGCAACATCCTCGCCGACGTGCAACGCCTCGATCGGCTGGTCTCGCGGCTGCTTCAGCTCTCGCGCATCGAGGCCACGCTGGAGCATCGCGAGGTCTTCGACCTCCGCGAGCTGGTGCTGGAGGTGGTCGATGGCTTCGCCGAGCCGGCCCTCGGCTATGAGCTCCCCGAGGCCGCGCTGATGGTCAACGCTCACCGCTCCCATATCGCCTCATCGCTGCGCGCGCTGATCGAGAACGCCCTGCGCCACAGCGAAGCCGACGGCGCGGTTCGGGTCGCGGCGGCAGCCCTCGACAGCCACCGGGCCTTGCTGCAGGTCACCGATGAGGGCAGCGGCATCAGCGAGGCCAACCAAGCCAGGATCTTCGATCGCTTCTTCACCACCTGCGGCAAGAGCGGCGGGACGGGGCTCGGCCTGGCGATCGTGCAGACCGTGGTCAAGGCCCACGGCGGCGAGGTCCGGGTGAACAGCGCCCTCGGCGAGGGTACGGTCTTCACCCTCGAGCTGCCGATCCTCACCTCGCGACCTCGCAGCGCGAGTCGCGGGTAGCCCGTCAGCCACCTTCTTTCAGCTCAGAACAACCGCGAGTGGGCCCTACCTCGCGGCGGGAGGCGAGATCAATAGCCCTAGAGCGCTGACCAACTTACCTCCCATCGCCGCGCTGGTCTGCGAAATCACAGCGGTTGTCGCTCGTCGGTTGCTTGCTACCAGCAGGCGCCCTTC
>PDPC01000223.1 GCA_002747355.1 Pseudomonadota bacterium
CGCCGTCGCCGGCATGCTCAATCTGCTGAATCCGGCGGCGGTGATTTTCGGCGGCGAACTGACCCGGCTTGGCGACCTGCTCCTGGAGCCCGTGCGCGAGACCATCCGCACCCGCACGCTGGTCGATTCGGTGGCTGCGGCGGAGATCCACGTCAGCAGTCTCGGCCCCCGTTCGGTGGCCGTGGGCGCAGCGACACTGATCCTGAAAGCGGCTCTGGAAGATTCGCGAATTTTTCCTAAGATCCCGACCGCCCGAGAAAATCCCGATACCACTCCGCGCTAGCCTTCGGTCGCCGCGCCTGCGTCTCATCATCCACGGCGATGAGCCCGAACTTCTTGGCCTTACCCAGCCCCCACTCGAAATTATCCAGCAGTGACCACACGAAGTACCCCGCCAGGGGCACACCCTCCCGCAAGGCCCGCCACGCCGCCGCGAAGTGCTCCGCCAGAAAATCGATACGTTGCCCGTCTGCGATGTGGCCGTCCGCGTCGGCGGGCACATCGTAGGCGCAGCCGTTCTCCGTGATATAAATTTTCCGGGGTCCGTAAGTCCGGTCAATGTGGATCAGGGCCTCATAAAGACCTGCGGGATAGACCTCCCACCCCATGTCCGTCAGTTCCTCGGGCGGAGCCATGGGCCGGACCTCCGGCTCGCCGTCTTCATTCTTTCGCAAAACGTTGCGGCTGTAGTAGTTCAAGCCCAGAAAATCCATGGGCGCGCTGATGGTGGCCAGGTCCCCGTCCCGCACAAAGGGCATGCCCTCCGCGGGCAGATGCCCCCGTGCCACCCGATCGGCCACCGCGTCGGCGGGATACCGCCCCAAAAAAACCGGATCGGCAAACCAGCGGTTGAAGAAGCCATCGAACCAACGGGCCGCATCCCGATCCGCCGCGCTGTCTGTCAGGGGATGGGCCGGGCTATGGATCAGCACGATGCCAACCTCCGCGTTCGGCACCTCCCGGCGGATCATCGGCACCGCCCGCCCGTGGGAAAGCAGCAGGTGGTGGCCTACCCTCAGAGCGGTGGCCGGGTCCTTCAGCCCCGGGGCATGGCACCCTTCCTCGTGCCCT
>PDPC01000225.1 GCA_002747355.1 Pseudomonadota bacterium
GAACAGGGCGCGCAGGGCGGGCGGGTGGCCAGCACACGGTAAGGGCCCGCCTTTTCATAGGGAAACCAGAGAGCGGGATCCGTCGGGCCGAAGAGCGCCACCGTCGGTGTCCCCAACCCCACCGCCGTATGCATGATACCGCCATCGACGGAAATCAGCAGCGCGGCCCCGGCCAGCACGCGCGTCACCTCGGGCAGGTCCATGACCGGCAGGAGACGGGCCTCGTTGCCCAGGGGCTGGAAATCATCCTGGCGGCCGGGGGGCTGCAGCACGAGGACGGGTAGTCCCAATTCCGTGGGCAGGGTCCGGGCCAGCTCCCGCCATTGCTCTTGGGGCCATTCCTTGCTGGGCCAGGTGGCCCCGGGAGCCAGCAGGATGTACGGATCCGTAAGCCCGGCCGGGGCCGTCCCTTCCTGATTGCTTGGCCGCGGCAGGCGCGGTTTCAGGATCCGGCCGGAGAAATGCTCCCGCAGGTAATCCAAAAAAGAGCGCCCGCTCTGTTCATGGCGCAAGGGGGCCAGGCGGCCCAGGTGTTCCCCCAGCCCGCCCGGCGCGCAGGCCAGCGCCTGTTGCTCTTCGGGCGGAAAAACAGCGGGGCGGACGGTATGGGTGAAGAGGTGGCGCCGGCTGCCCGTGGTCCCTCCGATGCGGTACCGCGCGCCGGCCAAACGCAACAACCAACTGCTGCGGGGGTTGAAGAAAAGGTCCACCGCCAGATCGTATCTTTCGGCGCGCAGTTCCCGCAGGATATCCCGAAAGCCCAAACCCCCGGACGTCCAGCCCCCGGACGTCCGACCCCGACGCCGGGCATCGGCGCCCCGGCGCCGGGTTCCCAGAAGGTGCAGCCGGTCCACCAGCGGATGGTCGGCCAGGATGCGGCCATGGGAATATTCGGCCAGATACCCCAGCTTGAGGTCCGGGTCTCCCCTGCGCAGCACCTCCAGCACGGGGGTGGTCATCACCACATCCCCCAGGTAGCGCAGACGGCTCACAAGTACCGCCCCCAGGGGGCGTCCTTCCAAGGACCATGTCAAAGGGCCTGCACCCCCTCGGCGCGCAG
>PDPC01000023.1 GCA_002747355.1 Pseudomonadota bacterium
TTCATTGAAGATGTCGTCGAGGTGCTGCCCTTCCGGCCGGCGCCGACCACCAACACCACGACGATCCGAACTCTGGCCATCGCCGGCGCGGTCTTCGTGCTCTGGCGCTGGCGTAAAGAGGGAGACCGTCGCACCCGGCCAGCGGCCTTCCTGCTCGGCTGGTGTTTCTTCCTGACCTACATCTCGACCTACATGCCGCTGGTTGGCCTGACCGAGCCTTACCGCTTCATCGTCGCCCTCGCGGTCTCCGCGGTGGTGATCGGGGCGCCCTTCTATGCGCAGTTTCTACACCTGCCGACGCTGAAGAGGCTCCGCCAGCCCCGGCTGCTGCCCTACGCTGTGCTCGCCGCGGTGCTGCTGCTGCCGCAGGTCGGGCGCCAGATCTACGCTTCGGCGCCAGAGCTGATCCCCAGCCTGCGCGAAAAGGAGATGGACCTCGATCCGCCGCCCTGGAAGCGCGGTCGCCCCGAGGTCAAAGATCCGGTGATCAAGATGCGCTATGGCCCGGTGCTCCCGGTTTACTGGCAGATCGCGACCTACCTCAAGACGCACTGCGCCAAGCAGGGGCGGGTGCTCGTGGAGCCCTGGCCGCTAGGTGAGTACCTCGGCTGGGCGACAGACCTGCACATCATCGGAGGGTTCCCCGACAGGCGCATGATCTTCGAGAACGCCTATCTCTTTCGGCCCAAGGGCAATAATGACCCACGCTTTTGGGGTCAGGCCTACTTCGACTATCTGAAGCGCTACAACATCCGCTATGTGGTGATGCATATCCCCTTTTTTCCGATGGTCGAGGCGAATAGGCGCTCGATGCGCTATATCAAAAACATCGGTGGCTATCGGATTTACCGCGCGACCCACGGTGGAACCTACCTTGCCCGTGGCTCGGGTCGCGTGCGCGCCGATCTCGACCGGATCTACCTCCGCGATGTCACACCCGGGAAGGGGACGCAGAGCGTCGACCTACGCTTCCACTATATCGAGAACCTGACCTGCCGACCGAGGTGCCGCCTCGAGCAGGTGCCGTTGCCCGACAGCAAGGCGACCTTTATCCGCGTGGTCGGTGTGCCCAAGCTAGCCAGCGAGCTGACGATCGAGTTTCAACCATGAGCGATCGCGCCACCGACACACCTGCGCAAGGCTCGACCTCCGCGCCTTCGGCGAAGCGTCGCTCGCCGACGAGGCGCTACCTAGCGCTCTGGCTGCTGCTCGGGTTGATGCACTTCGCGTTGCTGGCGCTCTTCATGCCGCTGCATGAGCTCGCCTCAGGGCAGCCGCTGCTCGACATCGACTACGCGTTGCACTTCTATCAGGTCAACCGCGCCCAGCAGGCCTTCGCCGAGAGCGGCGCCCTCTGGAGCTGGGATCCGAGTCACCTCGCGGGATACCCCGCCGGTGCGATCGAAGACATGAGCGTGCGCGCGCTGCAGCTGTGGGTGATCGGCGCGGGCAAGCTCGGCGTACCCGTGGCGGTGGCGTTCAACCTCTTCATCTTCTTGTCCGTTGCGGTCCTGCCGATCTTGGCCTTAGTCGCTGGATGGATCTATCGGCTCTCAGATAAGGAGGGGCTGATCCTCGGCCTGCTCTGGGTGCTGGCCTGGCACTTCGACTCCTTCATCCATTGGTCCTGGTATTGCGGGATGATCTCCTGGGCTCTGAGTATGCCGCTGTCGGTGATCGCGATTGGCGTGCTCTATCGGCTCTTTTTGGTGGTCGGCAGATCGAAAGCGGATGAAAACGCGGCCATCGGTTCAAGGGTTGGGAGGGGCGAGAAGCTCTGGCGTTGGCTCGGTGGCGGCGCCCTGCTCTGCGCCCTCGTGGCGCTTCTCCATCCTCTAGGGGTTGTCGTTGTCGCGCCTACGGCCGGTATCCTCTATCTGCGCGCCGTGCGGCAAGGGAGGGGGATCGCCGCACACGGCGTGGCGGCGCTCTGCACCATCTTCGCGGTCGCGGCGGCCTCGGTCTGGCTGCTGCCATCGTTGCCTTTTTGGCGTTATGTCGAAGGCTCGCATATCTTCTTGCGCCCCACGCCGGACTATCTCTTTCTGGACTGGCTCGAGCTCCAGATGTCCAAGGCCGCTACCGGGCCTTCAGTGCAGACTACCGTCCGCTTCTTGGCGATCACCGCAGGATTGATCGGGCTCTGGCGTTGGCGCAAACCCGCGAGTGATGCAGCCGATGGGAGGACCGACCCACGGGCGCTGCCGATCGCCGTGGTGGTGATCGGCGGCGTTCTGATCGCCTACTTCGGCCGCTACCTACCAGGTGGTAGCACTGCGCAGCCTTATCGCTTTATTGGCCCCGCTCTTCTCGCCGCTTGCGTGCCTGCTGCCGTGCTGCTCGCTGACGTCTTCTCACGAGCGCGATTACGCGAGCTCTCGCCGCGGAGCAGGGCGCTGCTCTTCGTGGCGATCTTGCTCTTCTCGCCGCGAGTGGTCCGCGCTGTGGCGTACTTTCTGCCGGGTATCGGCCCCTATCAGATGGTCGAGCAGGAGATGCCCGCGCCACGTCACCCGATCAACGTGATCCTCGGCGCGCGACAGCTAAAGCTTCAGAATCAGGGTGTGCCCGAGAGCTTCCCCATGATCCGACGCTGGCTGGTTGAGAAGGCCAAGCCGAAGGGCCGCGTGCTGGTCGAACGCTACGAGCTGGGCGAGTACCTCGCGGCGACGACGAAGCTGCCGATCGTTGGCGGGTTCGCCTATCGACCCTTTCACCACGGCGACGCTAACTGGTTTCAATACCAGAAGGCGCGGCGGTACGAGCGAGCGCCCTTTCAAGCCTACCTCGAGCGCTATGGTGTGAGCCACGCGATCTTCGAGCAGGTGCGCTGGAAGCTCGAAAACGACAAGAAGGTGCTGAAGTTCAGGAAGTCCTTCGAAGGCCTGCGCTACCGTGCGTTCGAGGTCGTCGAGCCTACGAGCTATGTCGTTCGTGGCGAGGGCAAGCTGGTCGGACAGAAGCTCAACGAGCTTCGGCTTGAGGGGGTGAAGGGTGACGAGCTCGTGCTGCGCTTCCACTACATGCGCAGCCTTCGCTGCGCACCGGACTGCAACGTCGAGCGCTATCCGGTGAAGGGCGACCGGGTGGGCTTCATCCGAGTCGTGTCGAGCGGCGGGGTGGCGCTGCCAGCGAAGCTTCGCGTCTACAACAGCTACCAGTTCTAGAGCGCTGACCCGCTTCCCTCCCGTCGCCGCGCTGGCCTGCGACATCACAGCGGTTGTCGCTCGTCGGTTGCGTGCTACCAGCAGGCGCCCTTCTCGCTCCTACGCTGTGATGCCGCATCCTTCGCGCAGCTCGGTCCGGTAAGCAGATCAGAACTCTAGGCTAGGAGCACCCCCGCACACTCCTGCCGTCGCCGGGCACGGCACTGCTAGGCCTCAGGACGTTCGCCATACCACCTGTAGGGCTCATGTCTTCGGCTACGAAAGCGGCTCGGCAGCTCAGCACTCGGCTCAGTCCCGAATGGCTCAGGTGAGTTGCTTCAGAAACACCTGCACCAGAAGCACCAACCAGACGCTGCCAAAGAGCAGCCGGGCGTAGTCCCAGGCGCGCTCGGCGCGGGCGACGTCGAGGGGGAAGACGACGCCGATAAGGAGCATAAGCGCTGGCCAGCTGCCGAGGGCGAGGACGCCGTAGACGGTGGCACCGACCACGAGCAGGCGAAAGAGCCAGGCGGCGCGGGCTGCGCCGAGGAGCACGGCGGTGGTGCGGACCTTCTGCGCGGTGTCGACCTGCACGTCGCGGATCACCTGGATCACCTGGTAGCCCGCGCAGAGGATCGCGAGGACGCCGAGCAGCTTCCAACCCAGGGTGGTGCTCGGCACGCCAACCATCGTGGTGCTCGCTCCGGCGACGGCCATGATCAGGACGTCGACGAAGGGTACGCGCTTGAGCCACTGGGAGTAGGCGTAGATGATCACGGTGTTGGCCACGAAGGCGATCGGTAGCAGCCAGGTCTTGTAGAGCCAATAATGGAGCATCGCCGCACCAGCGAGCAGCGCGCCCTCTGCGATCACCGCCCCCCAGGCCGCGCCACGGTGGGACGCCATGTAGCTCGTCTTGTCCTGATCTTTGCCTGGCGAGGCGAGGTCGACGCGGATGTCGCAGACGTCGTTGATCAGGTAGATGTACATATTGAGCAACAGCGCGAAGCCACCACGGAAGACGAACTCGATCCAGGGCAGGCCGAAGGCGAACATCATCGAGCCGGTTACGGCGAGGTTGTTTGCCTCCCGCTTGCGCACGCGGTAAGCGAAGCTCTCAAAGGCGATGCGTAAGCTCGCGCCGATCGCGGACATCTCGAGAAACTAGCCGATTCGTTCGGATCACGCCAGACGCAGCGCGGCCGGATCACGCCAGACGCAGCGCGGCGCTCGCTGGTCTCGGAGGGTCGCGCCGCTCTCGTCGCTATGCCATAGTGCGCGATGCTTCGGCGAAGGTGCCAAGCGACAGATCGCTAGGCCAAGAGCCTCGAGTGAGCTTTTTCTCCCTCCAAGGGAAGGCTCGCCACCGGATGCCGTAGGACCCCGCCAGTTTGTCTCAGAGGCGACGAGGACGCTGCTCGTCGTAGACGAAAAAAACAAGTACTCAGGACCACGAAAATACGGTCTACTCACTCGAAGCGAATCCATCGCAGAAGGAGAAAACACGATGAAACTCTCTCGGTTCGCGTGGCTGCTAGGCGTGGTGGCGATCACCGCGGGTGGCTGCAAAGCGAGCAAAGAAGACGTGATGAAGAAGTGGAAGTTGAGCGAGACGCAAGTCACCTCGTTCTCTTCGAAGTATGCCGTTTGCAAGGACGTTATCGTCAAGCGGCACAAGGCGCAGAAGGGGCCCTTCGACACCGCCGCCAAGGGTAAGGGCGATGTCGAGAAGATGAAGGCGGCGATGAAGCCCCTTCGCGAGGTCCTTGACCCGATCGCCGCCTACGAGCGGATGACGGCTCGCATCAACGAGCTGATGAGCAGCCGCAAGGTGCTCAAGCACAAGGGCAGCAAGGTTCGCCCCGCGCTGGCCAAGGGCCGTAAGAAGCTGGCGCAGGCCGCCGAGGTCATCGCCAAGATGACCGAGTGCAAAGACGCCGCGACGATCACCAAGACCTTTGGCGAGGCCAACGGGTACCTCAAAGAGGGGCTGGATCCGCTCGAGCGTCTCGCGCGCAAGGGCAAAAAGCGCAAGAAGCGTAAGAAGCGTAAGAAGCGCCGCTAGAGCGCTGACCAACTTACCTCCCGTCGCCGCGCTGGTCTGCGAAATCACAGCGGTTGTTGCTCGTCGGTTGCGTGCTACCAGCAGGCGCCCTTCTC
>PDPC01000226.1 GCA_002747355.1 Pseudomonadota bacterium
GACTTCGAGGCGGGCCTGGCCAAGGCGGCTGCCACGGGCGCAGTGTTCAACCAGGGCCTCAACGACGTGCTGATCACCATGGGGCTCCTGCGAAACCGGAACATCGACGCCTCGAGTGCAGCCACCGCCTTCCGAGAAGCCACCCGGCGTGTGGGATCGGACTCACGAGCCCAGCAAGCCATCCTCGGTGCTGGCGTCCAGGTCTTCGACCAGACGTCGGGCCAGATGCGCTCCATGGTCGACATCATGAACGAGTTCGCCTCGGCGACTCGGGACATGAGCGAGCAGGAGCGCAACCGTCGCGTGGTGCAGGCCTTCGGCGCGAGAGGACTACTCGCCTTCAACGCGGTCATGAACGCCAGCTTCACCACCATGCGCGACGGTCGTGAGGTGACGTTGCGTGGCGCCGAGGCCATCGAAGCGCTGCGCAGCGAGATGCAGGGTGCCGAGGGGACCGCCGGACGCTTCCGAGAGCAGCTCCTCGATACCTTCGAGGGGCAGAAGACCCTGCTCAAGGGGACGCTGCAGACCTTCGCTGTCGTTCTGGGTGAGCCCTTCGCCCAGGTGTTCAAGCCCATCGTTCGCCTACTCGTGAACGTGCTCAACGCCATCTTGCGGGCGTTCCAGGCCATCCCGGCTCCCATCAAGAGGATCTTCGCCGGGCTGGTCACTGCCGTTGGCGGCTTCTTGATGCTTGTCGGAGGCGTCATCGCGGCCAAGGCTGCCACCGCGCTGTTGGCCATCGGCTTCAAGGCGCTGGGAATCACCATCGGCGGCATCCTCGCCACCTTGCTCCCAGCGATTCTCATCGTCGCCGTGCTTGGCGCGGTGGTTGCCGGCTTCGTGGTGGCCTTCCGCCGCAACGTGGGAGGCATCGCCGACTTCGCTCGCCGCATGTGGGAGCGGATCACGCTCTTCTTCCGGGGGCTCCGTCAGCTGTTCGAGCAGGGCGGCTTCTCGGGCGCGGTGCGCGAGGAGTTGAATCGAGCCGAAAACCAGGGGCTCAAGCGATTTCTCATCTCGCTCTACCAGATCGTCCATCGCATCAAGCAGATC
>PDPC01000024.1 GCA_002747355.1 Pseudomonadota bacterium
CCGGTCCCGGCGAGGGCGCTGATAGCGAACATCTTCTGACCCGCGTTGTATTTATCCTGGGGAGGCAAGGGCTTTTGGGTCAGGCCGAGCATCTTCAGCGGCTTGATCATCATCCAGCGGAGATCGTCTCTGGTGATCAGCACCTCGCGGATCGCCTCGATACCGCCGCGCTTGAAGAGAAGGAAGAAGGGCACGATCATCGCCGCCCAGAGCAGCCCCCAGACGACGTGGAAGCGGAGCAGCGAGGCCGCGCCGCCGAAGAGCCCCGCCACAGCCTTGGCGAAGCCGTCGCCGAAGAGCGCAAAGGAAGGCCCCGTCATCAGCGCCGTCCCGGTGAGCAGCAAGAGCATCCACGAGAGCGCGTTAAACCAATGCAAAAAGCGCATCCCCCGGCTATGGCGCAGCAGCTTCTCTTGGTGCCGCTCATGCAGCTGCGCCCGGGCACTTCGATCACCCGCGTCGGCAGCGGCCTGCGTCTTGGCGCGCTCCTTGCGCATACGCAGGTTGATCATCAACCCGCCGAGGCCCGTCAGCGCCAACAGGGGCGGCACGGCGTAGCGCGCCATCGGCCGCGAGGCCCCCTGCCAGAGCGATGAGAGCGCCGTCTTCTCGGGTTTCTCGATCACGCCCTTCTGAGCCAAAATATGCTGCCGCTTCTCTTCGGGAGCGTAGTAGACGTTGGGCCCGATCTTGACCTCGGCGCTGGTCAGTGGCTTGGCGTCACGCGCGGCGATCAGCTTCGACGCCGCGCTCTTGGGATCGTCGAGGTCACCGAAGTGACGGCACTCGGCAAGGCAGGTCTGCACGCAAGCGGGCGGCTCGCCCCGCGCGACATAAGGCGCGCAGAGGTTGCACTTCTCGACGACCTGCTTTTCGTTATCCACCGTGCGCGCGTCGTAGGGGCACATCGAGACGCAGTTACCGCAGCCGATGCAGAGGTCGTGGTCGACCATCACCACGCCGTTTTGGTTGGCGAAGGTCGCGCCGGTGGGGCACTCCGCTGTGCAGGGATGCCCCTCGCATTGGTTGCAGAGCCCGGGAAAGAAGGTCAGCTCCAGGGTGCGCTTCTCACGGCTGCCGCGTACGTATTCTTTGACCCAGTCTCGCCGGGCCCCAGGGCCGCTATCCCAACGCTCCTTGCAGGCCGCCACGCAAGCCTGGCAGCCGATGCACGCATCGAGCTCGATCATCATCCCATAGCGCATGGGTAGAGCTCCTCGTCTTTGGTCACCTTACGCACTCGCACCCACTGCACACGCATCCCCGTCGAGCCGGAGATCGGGTCGACCGCGTAGGTGTCGATCACCTCGGTGTCGCTGCCACCCTTGTTGTAGGCGAGCTTGAGCTTCTTCGATTGGTTGCCGAAGCCGTGGATCATGTAGAGGCTGCGCCTCGGCATCCGCTCGGTGACGTTGGCCGGCATCGGACCGGTCTTGTCGCCATGGGGGTTTTCGACCATCACCTGGTCGCCGTGCTCGATCTTCATCGCCGCGGCACACTCGGGGTTCATCCAGACGCAGTTGCCCGGGTCCAGGTCGTTGAGGATCGAGTTGTTCTGCGTGCGGCCGAAGGTATGCAGCGGGCTGCGCCCGTAAAGCAGGCGCAGCCAGCCCTTCTGCGGCTTGGGCTGCTCCCAAAAGGTTGGCAGGGGCGAGAAGCCCTTATCAGCCATCTGTTGTGAGAAGAGCTCAACCTTCCCAGAAGGGGTATGCCATTGGTAGTGGGCTGCTCTATCGAGATAGGGCGCGATCTTGGTCTTGGGAAACGCAATACCCCTCTTCTTCAGCTCTCCGAGCTCGATCCCCGTGCCCTTCAGCCGCGCGCTCAGGTACTCGTCAAAGTCGTTGAAGGCGAAGAAGTCGCCAACACCGAGGGCCGTACCGAGCTCCTTGGCGATCCGCCAACCGGGGCGCGTGTCGTGGGGCGACTTCACGGCGGGGATGCGCAGCCCGATATAGGGCTTGTCCTTGCAGCGCCCCACCGTGAGGTCGTCGGTGCGCTCGAGGTACATATCCTCGGGGAGCAGCACGTCGGCCCAGTCGGTGATCTCCGTCGGCAGCACATCGATCACGGCGAGGAAATCGAGGCGCTCGATCGCCTCTCGCGTGTGGTGCTTATTCGGCAGGCTCTGCATCAGGTTGCTGCCATGCACCAGCCAGCCCTTGATCGGGTAGGGCATGCCGAGGCGCGTGGCGTCGCGGATGCCGTTGGTGGTGCACTCCTTGGCGAAGGGATAGCGATCCGCAGCTTGGTCGACGTTCTTTGGGAAGTCGGGGTAGTTCGGCGTCGGCCAGTCGCCGAGCTTCGGCGCAGCGGGCTTGTAGATGCCGCCCTTCGCCCAGAACGAGCCGAGGAGCGCCGCGAGCGTCGCCTGCGCCCGTGCACGCTGCGTGTCCTGCTCGCCGTACCAGGCCACATGCCGGCCGGGGTGCACGATCACCGCTGGCTTGGCCTGCGCCATCAGCTTGTAGGCGGCGATGATGTCCTCCGCCGGCACCCCAGCGTACCTCGCAGCCCACGTTGGGGTCGCGCGAGCGACGTGCTTTCTGAGCTCGTCGAAGCCGACGCATTGATGCTCGACGAAGGTCTTGTCGTAGGCGTCGTCCTCGATCAGCAGCCGGATCCAAGCCAAAATCACGGCGGTGTCGGAGCCCGGCACAACCGGCAGCCAGATATCGGACTTGGAGGCGACCGTCGAGAGCCGCGGATCGAGAACCACCAGCTTGGCCCCCCGCACGCGGGCCTGGACGAAGGCCTGCACCTGGCCGTTGTGGGCGTTCTCACCGAGGTGCGAGCCAAAAAAGACCATGCATTGGGTGTGCTCGAAGTCGAGGGGCTCGGGGCTCGACATCGGCACGCCGAAGGTTAGCTTGAAGCCAACGTCTCGCGGACCTTTGCATTGAGCGTAGGCCGGCGCGGCGTAGTTGGGGGTCCCGAGGGCCGCCATCATGTTCCGCAGCATCGTGCCCGAGGTGCCATGGTAGAAGGCCGCGAGCGCCTCGGGCCCGTGCTCGGCCTTGATCTTCAAGAAGGCCTGGGCGATTCGCTCGTAGGCGGTCTTCCAGCCCACGCGCTCGAAGCAGCCCTCACCGCGCTTGCCCACCCGGACCATCGGGTACTTCAGTCGATCGGGGTCACTGATGAACGCCGGCCCAGCGTTACCGCGCCCGCAGAGCTTGCCCTTGGCGTTGGGATAATCGGGGTGACCGGTGAGGTGCATCACGCGATTGCCCCGCACATGGGCCTGGAGCCCGCACTTCCAAAAGCAGATCTCACAGAAGCCTGGGACGACGCGCTCGGCCGGCTGCCCTTGCTTCGGGTCTAGGAGCTTGAAGGCCTGCGCTTCGCTCGGGGCGGCGGTCACGGCGGCAGCCGCCGCGGCTCCCGTGGCAACGCCAGCGCCTTTGAGTAGGGTTCGACGGCTGATGCGGATGCTGTCTTTGTCTGCCAACTGGCCCTCCGCTTCGTGCATCTCGCTGCATCACACAATATCGATATATCGCTTTATCTATAGGCATATAGGCGCGCCTTGACCTTCCTGTCAAGCCAAACGGGCGCGATCCAAAGGCGGGGATCTAACCACCATGAAAACCAGCGCTGGATAAGGCGTTCGAAGCCGATCTGGAAGCAGACCTGCCGCCGCGATCCGGTAGCCCCGGTCGCGGCCCGACGCCCGCAGGTTCGCCGCGACATCGTTCCGGCCGCCGCCTCGGATTACGCGCGGCGAGGCGCCTTTTCTTGAACCACCTCAGAGGCTCCTGCGCCCTTGAGCTCGGCGGCGCAGACACCGGCCACCGTCTCCACGGTCGCGCCGTGCCGCCCGACGACCTTTTCGATCGCCCATGAGATCTCGCCGACCGTCGCCTTGGGATCCCGGCCTCGATCGCCTTCGCCATCCCGCCGAGGTCTTCGATCTCCTCGATGTTCTCCCAGGCGCGGCGGGCGAGCGCGTCTTTCAACCACTCGACATCATAGCTGCCGCCGAAGGGATCGATCGTGTCGCAGGCGCCCGTCTCATCTTGATCATGTTGAATGAAAAGCTGCGTGTTGCGAGCGATCCGCACCAAACAATCCGTTGAGCTTCGCCGACCGATCATCTACATTGTCGTCACGGTTTACGTTGATGGGTGGCGGTCGGGTCGCAAAGGCTCCGCGGACGCCTTGATCTTGCGCGGCCTCGCCGCAATTGGAGCAGCAGGGATGACAAGAGCAGAACGCTTTGGGACGCCGGTCTGGAACGAGCTGATGAGCGCCGACCTCGAGAAATCGAAGGCGTTCTACGCCGAGGTCTTCGGTTGGCAGTACGACTCGAAACCCATGCCGGAGGGCGGCGTCTACCTCCTCGCCAAGGCCGGCGAGAAGGCTGTCGCTGGCATGATGGCGCTGCCCGAGATGGCGAAACAGAACGGCGCGCCAGCGCATTGGCTTTATTATTTCGGCGTGGCGAGCTGGTCGGAGGCGCTGAGCCGATTCAATCGTCTCGGCCAAGGCGAGATCCTTCTGCCCGAGAAGGAGATCCCGAGCATTGGCAAGTGGACGGTCGTCAAAGACGGCGAAGGCGCCATGCTCGCCCTCTTTGAAGCATCCGGAGACGAAGCGTCCGGAGACGAACCCGCGCCCTACAACTCCCGCGTCCACGGGCAGTTCCATTGGCACGAGCTGATGAGCCGCGACAGCGGATTGGCCAAGGCTTTTTATGGCGAAGTTCTCGGCCTTGTGGCCGAAGAGACGCCGATGCCGGACGGTCACGCCTACACGCTCTGGAAGACCGCGACGTCGGCGTTGGCCGGCGGCATGATGGACATGTCCAACAACGAGGCTATCCCCGCCGAGGTTCCGCCGCATTGGAGCGCCTACCTCGCCGTCGACTCGATCGAGGCCTGCCAAAAGGCGATCGAAGCCAACGGCGGAACGATCCTTGTGCCGCCGATGAGCGTCGAATGCGTGGGCACGTTCCTCCACTTCCAAGGCCCAGGTGGCGCGGTCCTCGGCGCGATCCAGCCAGCCCCAGAAAACCGGGGCTGATTTGAGCCAACCTGAGCGCCCCCCACCCATTCGGGACCGAGCCAGGTGCTTGAGGTGCTGAGGTGCCGGAGCCGCTTTCGAAGCCGACGAAACGAGCCATACGGGTGGTCTGGCGAGCTTTCCGAGCCCTAGAGCGCTGACCAACTTACCTCCCGTCGCTGCGCTGGTCTGCGACATCACAGCGGTTGTTGCTCGTCGGTTGCTTGCTAAAAGCAGGCGCCCTCCTC
>PDPC01000227.1 GCA_002747355.1 Pseudomonadota bacterium
CTCCCAAGACAAGTGTCCGAAGCAGAAGGAAGACAAAGACGGCTTCCAGGACAAAGACGGCTGCCCCGACCCGGACAACGACGGTGACGGCATCCCAGATCAGTTCGACGACTGCAAAAACCAGCCAGAGGACTTCGACACGTTCAAGGACAACGACGGCTGCCCAGACCCGGACAACGACAACGACGGCATCCCGGACTCGCGGGATAAGTGCCCAGACAAGAAAGAGACGATCAACGGCTACAGAGATGGCGACGGCTGCCCCGACAAGGGCCGCGCGCAGGTCATCATCAAAGAGAATAAGATCGTCATCATCAAGAAGGTCTACTTCGCCACCGGGCGGTCGAGGATCAAGCGCCGCTCCTACAGCATCCTCAACCAGGTCGCGCTGACGCTGAAGGCCAACCCGCAGGTCAAGGGCATACGGATTGAGGGCCACACCGACAGCCGCGGCAACAAGCGCAAGAACAAGCGCCTCTCGCAGAAGCGCGCCGAGGCCGTGCGGACCTTCCTGATCGGCAAAGGCATCGAGCCGGCGCGGCTCTTCGCCATCGGCTACGGTCCGGACAAGCCGATCGCCAGCAACCGCACCCGCCGTGGCCGCGGCAAGAACCGCCGCGTCGAGTTCACGATCCTCGACAAGGCCCCCGGCGCGGCCAAGCCAGCGCCGAAGGTCACACCTCCACCCACGGCCGCGCCCGCGAAGAAGGGCGAGACGCGTCGCGCCAAGAAGGCCAAGCGTCGCGGCAAGGCGGCCAAGAAGGCCACGCGCACGAGGCGCCGCAAGAGCAAGCGGCGGCGCAAGAAGACCAAGTAGACGTCAATAGGTAGACGTCTTGCGGCGCAAGAAGACCAAGTAGACGTCCGGTTCTCCGCCAGGTCAACCAGGCTGCTAGAGCGCTGATCAGCTTACCGGACCGAGCTGCGCGAAGGATGCGGAATCACGGCGTAGGAGCGAGGAGGGCCTGCTGGTAGCAAGCAACCGACGAGCAACAACCGCCGTGATTTCGCAGACCAGCGCAGCGACGGGAGGTAAGTT
>PDPC01000228.1 GCA_002747355.1 Pseudomonadota bacterium
GTGTGGTAGCCGCGCAGGGCGGGGCCCAGACCATCGGCCACGAACTCGGGCGTCAGCTCGAAATCGCTGGCCAGCACGTCATCCAGCTGCTGGTGGTCCAGCGGCCAACTGTCCACGGAAGGATCCAGGTTCATGAAACCGGCCGGCCCGAAAAGAAAGGCCTCGCTGGCTTCCCAGGGCGCGCGGGCCGCGACCCAGGCGGCGCAAGCGGAGTCGACGTGGGCCTGGGTCGGATCGTTCTCGACCGCTTCCACCGCGGCCAGCAGGGAGGCGCAGTCGGTGGCCATCTCGGCGTAGGTGGCGACCACCACGTTGGCCGTGTAGTCGGCCAGGATGCTCGTGAAATCGTAATTGTCACGTTCCGGGGTGACGGGGTCGTCGTCACTGGAACAACCGACAAAGGCCAGCAGGCCCGCCAGCAGTATCAGAAGAGCCAAGTTTTTGCGATTCATCGTCATTTCTCCTTGTCAAAGTTTCCGGGTCATTCCCGATCAGGGGCGAAAGGTCAGAAGATCAGGCCCAGGGACAGGCCGAAAGTCTTTTCCTTACGATAGCGGTCCGCCCCGAAGGATCGGACCGAGTAGTCCCCCTTGATGGCCACGGTGGACCGGGGGAACCAGTTGAAGCCCAGCGTGGTGACACGGCGGTCGAAGCGCGGATCGGCAAAGAAGCCGTTGGCCACATCGTGCATGGTGTCGACTTGCTCGTAGCGCACAAAAGGCAACAAGGCCTGGTGCGCCGGGCCACCCAGATGGGGCAGGATGTCGTAACCCGCCTCCGCGCCGAAGGAGCGGGCCCCCTCGGCCACCGGGGTCCGGGCCACGCCCAGATTGGTGGACAAACGGCGGTTCTTGCGGCTGATCGCGGCGGCGTTTTCCAGATGCCCGTGCAGATAGCTGGCGCGCACACGCAGGGGGCCGCGCCCGTAACGCAGGTCCGCGCCCAGCAGAGTCAAGGGGGCGCTGATACCTTCCATGTCCGGTTTCGGGCGGTTGCCGGTGGTGTCCCCGCGATAGGCCGAGACGCTGACCGCCAGCC
>PDPC01000067.1 GCA_002747355.1 Pseudomonadota bacterium
GGAGAGCGCCCTGCTGACGCTGGTGTGCAGGCTCTTGGGTAGCTGGCCAAGGATGCTCTCGCGCTTGTGCTTCTGGCAACGCTGCATGAGCGACCTCTCACCAAACCGGCTGAGGATCGCTTTTCGCAAGGCTTTCCTGCCGTCGATCACGAAGAGGTAAGGCGACAGCGGGTCGCGCTCGATGAGGGTGTCGAGTAGTTCGCCGCAAACGACGGCGTTCTCCGTTTCGCCGATCCAGGGCCCCAGGGCGTGCTTCTTGCCCGTTTCGTCGATCTCCAGGCCAACGACGACCGTGTGCTTGGCGACGATGATCCCATCGATCATCCCAGCGACGATCTTGTGATCCGCGAGGTCTCGCCTCAGCCACTGCGAGAGCTGCTTGGCAGTCATGTCGACGAAGCGCCGGCTCGCAGCGCTCTTGCTCGCGCCTGCCCTCTTTCCCGTAACCTGGGTACTATCTCGTAACCTGGGTACTATCTCGTAACCTGGGTACGGTACAGACGGGTACGATATGCACCGCGTTGCTGTAGGCTGCGTGTAAGCGCGCGGCCGGATACCGTCCCAGGTGGCAACCGGTATGCGGCCATTTCGTGCGCCCGAAAAAACAGGAGTCCTATAAAAACAAAAGGATGCAGGTGCGTCTGCGTGGCACGAAAACTGCTTATAATGGGGAGTATGAGCAAAGCACGCAAGATTGTTGAAGGCCGCACCTATCTGCTAACTCGGCGCTGCACCCAGCGGAGATTCCTGCTGACGCCATCAGCGATCGTCATGCAGGTTTTTCTCTACTGCCTGGCATATGCCGCCAAGAAGTTCGGCATCTTAGTGCACGCAGTCTGTGTGATGGCAAACCACTATCACCTTGTAATCACAGACATAAACGGAACACTTCCGAAGTTTGCGCACTGGCTTCATGAGTTCGTGGCAAAGTGTCTGAACCTTCACTACGACCGCGAAGAAGCCTTTTGGGCTTCAGGCCCCTACAGCGCGGTCGAGCTCACCGATGACAATGACCTGCTTGCGAAAGTGGTCTACACGCTTCAAAACCCCGTTCAAGCAGGGCTTGTCGGTGCTAGCGAGGCCTGGCCCGGCCTGATCTCCCGTCCTGAAGACATGCTGCTCAAAACAACCTGGACCGCGACTCGACCAACCCTCTACTTCAGCTCAAATGGGATCATGCCAGAAACTGCGTCGCTGACGTTCACACCTCCTCCGAGCGTAGAGCCCGAGCGCTTTGTCGCCAACGTCAAAGGCCTTCTGACGTTCACAGAGGCAACCCACCGCGCCAAACGCGCGAGCGAAAGCAAGCGATTCCTCGGAGCCAACGCAATCAAGACTCAATCCCCCACGGACGCGCCGAAGACCAAACCACGGAAACGAAAAGGCAAGATCAACCCGAGGGTCGCCTGCAGTGACAAGTGGCGCCGAATCGCTGTTCTGCAAGATCACCAAGCGTTCCAGCAGGCCTATTACGAAGCCCGAATCCGGTGGAAAGACGGCGACCGCACAGTCGTGTTTCCTCATGGTACCTACAAGCTGCGTCACACGGCAAGAGTCTTCTGTGCACCGCCAACGCCCAGTTGACACCAGTAGCCCCAGCCCTCTCCACAACCTTGCCCTCAGCTCCGTGCGTTAGCACCAAGAGGGAGTAGCACCAAGAGCCGCCGCCCCGCCTCATAAGGGCGGGTTTCAGCCTGCTTCTCCCTCGGCCTTCAGCCCACCCTCTCGCCTACCTTGCGTCGCGACTCGCGCCAAGACAAGACAGTCGTAACCTGGGTGGGTCTCGCTCGCGCCAAGACAGTCGTAACCTGGGTGTGGGTCTCGTAAGGGGTGTGGGTCTGGGTCTCGTAACCTGGGTGCGAATTGTGAGGTGGGTTGCCATGCGGTGCAGTGAGTGTAATGCTGCGGTTTTAGTAGAGGTTTGCTGATGCTTGGCGTTGTGCGTATTGGGCTTGCTTTGGGGATCTTGCTGTTTGCGTTGCCAGCAGCTGGACAGTCACAGGATGCGGCGCCCTTTGAAGCCGCTGTTGGGCCGAATGCGCTGTTATCGCTTCACACGTCGCGAGCGTTGCCACATCTGGGTGTGTGGGCTGGGCTTTCTCTTCACTACGCGAATGACCCTGCGATCGCACAACTGAACGATCGCACCATCGCCCGTCTGATTCAGCACCGTGTTGGAGCTGAAGCGGCGCTGGCATTTGGCCTCTGGTCCCGTCTCGAGTGTGCGGCAGCGTTGCCAGTCTACCTCCGACAAACAGCCGACAACTACACATCGGCCAGCGGGACGCCCACAGGTACGGGAATCGGCGACCTCCGCATCTCACTCAAGGGCCATCTCTGGGAGAGTGCCGGCTTCGGCTTCGCCGCAGTCACCGAGGTTACGGTACCGACCGGAGATCGCAACACGTTAAAGGGTGAGGGCGTCGTGACGTTCCTCCCGCGGCTCGTGGTCGACTTTCGGCACACCATCGGGCTTCACGTGGCGTTCAATGTCGCCTATCGGTTTCGGTCTCAGAGACGGCTCGAAGACCTGGCCATCGACGACGAGCTGCACCTCGGCCTAGGCCTCGAGCAGCAGCTTGGCCTCGCCGGCCTCTCGGCGGGCGCCGAGTTCAGCCTTGCCCTCGGCTTCGGCACCCTCAACGACAACGATCCGACAGTCTCGCTGCGCAAGAGCCCCATCGAACTCAACGGATTCCTCCGCTGGCGTGGGTGGCGCGGCCTCATGGCGACCTTCGCCGCCGGCTCGGGTATCACAGAAGGCCTCGGCGCCGCAGACCTTCGCGTGCTGCTCTCTATCGGCTGGCTCATCACCGCAAAGGCCCCCCCAGCCTCACCTTCTACGCGCTCGACATCACGCCAGAAAACGACCTCCGATCCCATCGGACACAAGCCCCCGCCCCTAACCTCGGTGCGGTTCGACGCGGTGCGGTTCGACGCGGTGCGGTTCGACGCTCTCGCCAAGGCGGATCCCGACCGTGACGGAGACGGTATCCCGAATAGCCGTGACCGCTGTCCAGCCAAACCGGAAGACCGCGACGCCTTCGAAGACGAAGACGGCTGCCCCGATCCCGACAACGACAGAGACGGCGTCCCCGACGTACAAGACCGCTGCCCCCTGAAGCCAGAGGTCGTCAACGGCGTCGACGACGACGACGGCTGCCCCGACAAGGGCAAATCGCGTGTCGTTCTCAGCGGCAAGCAGCTCAAGCTCCTCAACGCCAAAATCTTCTTCCGCTCCGGCAGCGACGTGCTCGAGGGCCGCTCGCGGCCGATCCTCCGCGAGGTCGCCGCGGCCCTTCGCGCCTACTGGACCATTCGCAAGCTCCGCGTCGAAGGTCACACCGACAACCGCGGCGACAAAGAGATGAACGTCGACCTCTCCGAACGCCGCGCCCGCCGTGTGCGGACATTCCTGATCTCCCGTGGCGTCGCCGCCCACCGCCTCATCGCCAAGGGCTATGGCCCGACCAAGCCAGTCGCCAAGAACCGCACCCGCAAGGGTCGCGCCAACAATCGCCGCGTCGTCTTCGAGGTGCTCGAGAAGATCGCCCCCAAGCCCTCCCGCGCCAAAGGAGGCTCCCGATGACCCTCCTTAAGAGCACGACAAAGCCCTCCCGTCGCCGGGTACTGCGCTGCCAGCCGCTTTCTAGGCCTCAGAAAGCTCGCCGTAACGCCTGCATGGCTCGTTTCTTCGGCTCCGAAACCGGCTCGGCGGCTCAGCACCCGCCTCGGTCCCGACTCTGCGGGGAAGCGCTCAAGCACGCCACCATCGCCGCCATCGCGCTCTTCCTCCTCGCCCCTTCGGCGAGCCAGGCCAAACCCACGTTCCGCATCTACCGTGTCGAGCGCGGCGACTCCTGCTGGAGCATCGCGCTCAAGTTCTTCGGCAAAGGCGAAAAATACTCGATAATTCACCGCTATAATCGCCTCGGCCCGCTACCCCATCTGCTCAAAGAGGGTCAAGCGCTGCGCCTCCCGCTCTCAGCCCAAAACCCCGACGCACGCATCGGCTGGCTGCGCCGTGACGTCCGCGCCCGCGCCCCTTACGCGGTCGACTGGCGCCGCGCCAAGCGCGACATGGGCCTCTGGCGGCTCTACAAAGTCAGCACCGGTAGATCCTCCGCCGCTGGGATCCGCTTCGAGGACGCCTCCCAGCTGCGCATGCGCGAGCGCGCCCTGCTCGTGATCTACGGCGCCACCGCCCGCTCCACCCGGGCGCGGCGCCGTATCAAGACGCAGCTCAAAGTCGAAGAAGGCACCGTCGTTGGCGGCCTCGCCAAGCTCGACGCCACGCGATCGCTCCGTATCCGAACCCCCTCCGCCCTCATCGAGCTCCGCTCTCGCCGCTCCCAGGTGGAGGTTACCAGGAAAAAAGCATCAATTATTTCAGTGCACAACGGCAAGGCGAAGGTTAGCGCCAAGGGTACCCAGGTTACGGTCCCGGAGAACTTTGGCACCCGCGTCCTTCGGGGACGAAGACCAGCTAGGCCACGACCGCTGCCGGCGCGGCCGCGGTGGGCTGCGCGTGGTGATGGGCTGGTTGCGATCCCGGCTGGGACTAAGGGGCGCTTCGAGGCGCGGTGGAAGCGGGTCAAGGGGGCCAGGCGCTACCGTGTCGAGCTCGCCCGCGATAAGGCGTTCCGCTTCCCGATCGCGATCGCGGTGGTCGGCGAAGGCATCACCCGCTTTCGCGGGCAGGACCTCGCCGCCGGCGATTACTACGCCCGCGTCTCGGCGATCGACCGCTGGCGCCTCGAAGGTCGCCCCTCGACGGTCCGGCGCTGGCGGATCATGCCGCTCTCGACCTCGCGCCGCCTCGAGGCGCGTAAGGATGGCAGCTTCGAAGCTGTCGGCCTGCTGCGCCTCAGCCTCCCTGCTGCTATCGGCTATGAGGCCTCCGTCGACGGTGGCCCGTTCCAAAAGGCCGCGATCGTCCGCCTGGCCAAGCCCGGCGCCCATACCATCCGCTACCGCCTCCACAGCAGTGGAGAGGTCTCCTCGCTGACGGTGCGCCTGCTCACGGTGAAGGCCTCCCTCGAGGCCCCGCAAAAGCCCCTCGCCGCGGGTGAGAAGACGACCCTGACCCTCCGCCTGCGCGACGAGCGCGGCCGTCCAGCGGCGCTGCCAGACCTCCGCGCGCAGCTGCTCGCGTCCTCGCCAGTCAAGAGCGCCCACCCCACCATCACGCCAACGGGT
>PDPC01000006.1 GCA_002747355.1 Pseudomonadota bacterium
CTGCGAAATCACGGCGGTTGTTGCTCGTCGGTTGCTTGCTACCAGCAGGCGCCCTCCTCGCTCCTACGCCGTGATTCCGCATCCTTCGCGCAGCTCGGTTCGGTAAGCTGATCAGCGCTCTAGAAAGCGGCCGGCAGCGCGGTGGCCGGCGACGGGAGGGATTTGTAGGGGTGCTCTTAGGCGCTTCAACGGTGATGAAGGGCTCTAGTCCATCGCAAACCTGAGGTAAAGACCTGATTTAGGATTAGAAAGGGTGGCCTTTTACTCTTGCGTAGCGACGCTCTGCTCTGCAAGATACTCCCAGTTCCGCAAGGGACTCGAGGCTCGCGGCGTCTCCCCCCCCCAAGGCTGTCGCGAGCCTCGTCATTATTGGGGCCCCGAAGCCTTTATAACCAATTGATATTGTTGCAATTTTTCAAATTGCGTTTAGTCTTGGGGCGCGATCTCGCGACCCGCTCGGTAGCGACGGCTCATCCATGAGGTGCCGTCCGGTCGCCACCAGGTCCAGCGACCTTCGCGTTTGCCATCCGCACCAAAAGCACCCTCGCTGCGCTTCTTGCCGTCGGGGTAGAAGCTGCGCCACGTCCCGCTGTGCTTGCCACCGGTGAAGGAACCTTCGTCCTTTTTCCTCAGATTCTCATGCCAATAGGTCCAGCGTCCCTCTCGCTTGCCTTTGACGTAGCGCCCCTGTGACGCGCGCTGCCCGCTGCCGTAGAAGGTCGTCCAGCGGCCGGTCTTGGCGCCAGCGTCGTAGCGCCCCTCGAAGCGCTTCTTGCGGTCGCGAAACCAGCCGATCCACCACCCGTGCTCCTTGCCGTGCTGGTAGCTGCCACGCAGCATCTTGCTGCCGGCGTCGTAATAAAAGGTCCAGCTGCCGTGCCGCTTGCCTCGGTGGTAGGCGCCCCGCCGCTCGAGCTTGCCGTTGGCGTGCCACCAAGCCCACTCGCCGACCCGCGAGTGGCCGACGCTACCGTCGCTCTTGGGGTAGCAGCGCCGACAGCCGGTGAAACGGCGCTTCGTGTCGATCACGGGCTTGCCGCCGCTGGCGACGCATCGCTGATGCGAGGCCTCCTGTAGGCGCCCGAGCTTGTAGGTCACCTTGCGCCAGGGCTTGCCCGAGTCCCACCAGAGCTCGAAGAGACCGTCGCGCTGACCGAAGCGGTAGGGCCCCCTGGCCGAGCGCTTCTTGCCCGGCTTGTAGTGGGTCCAGACGCCGTGGCGGTGGTCGGCGTCGAAGGGGCCCTCTCCCTTGGGATCGCCCGTGTAGTACCACTCGCGCCAGACGCCGGTCCGCAGCCCGTTCTGATAGCGGCCCTGCCAGACCTGCTTGCCGTTGGGGTAGTAGGCCGTCCAGGTGCCCTGCCGCCGCGCCTTGGCGTAGGCGCCGACGAGCATCTTGTCGCCGCTCTTGTAGAAGCGCCGGTAGGGCCCCTGCGCGCGGCCGTCGACGTAGATCACCTTCTCTTTGGGGTTGCCGTTTTTGTAGTAGTAGGTCCACGGGCCGCTCCAGCGAGCCTTCTCCCACGCCCCCTCAAGGCGCTTGCGACCGCTGGGGTAGTACTCGACCCATTTGCCCGTGCCTTTGATGATCGTCGAGGCTCCATAGGGTTTGCCGTCTGGGGCGCTGAAGATGTGCACGCCGTCGGGGACACCCGAGCGGTAGAGGCCCTGGCGCAACACCTCGCCAGTGGGGTGGTACTCGACCAGCGTCCCCTCGCGCACGCCGCCGTCATAGACCGCACGCCAGGCCAGCTTGCCGTTCTCGTGCCAGCCCTTCCAGAGCCCCTGGCGCCGTCGCGCGACCTCGCAACCCTGGGTACGCTTTTCGAAATCCTGCTGCCATTTGCCCTTGCGCTTGCGGCAGGCCGAAACGTGCTTCCCCTGCCGCACGCCGCGCGTGTAGCGCACCACCTGCCAGCGCTGCCCGTTGACGAACCACTCGGTGAAGGTCCCGTGGGGCTTGCCTGCGACGAAGGGGCCACGCTGGATCCGCGGCCCATCTTTATGGAAGAAAGACCACACGCCGCTGCGCTTGCCCCTCTTGAACGAGCCCTCCGCGGCCTTGGACCCGCTGGGGTGATAGAGCACCCACCCTCCGTGACGCCTGTCTCGCCGGTAGGAGCCCTCGAAGGCCTTCTTGCAGTTCGAGAAGTAGCCCACGGCGGGCCCCTCGGCGACCCCATCGACGTAGGTCCTGCGCCAGCGCTGCGCCGCCTCGGGCAGCGAGACCCAGATCCCCTGGCGCTTGCCGCCGACCAGACAGCCCACGCCGTCTGTTTCTTCTTTCCACACCCCGCCGGCCTGCTTGCAGGCGGCCTCGGAGCGGATCGGCGCCTTCGCCTCGGCGGCCTTAGACCCGCCCCCCGGGCCCGCAGGCTTGCTCTGAGCCAACGCTGGCCGCAACGGCACGCTCAGGACCAGCGCGATCAGCGCAGGCATGTGAAGGAGGGCGCGGCTCACTTGTCCTTCCCCAGGACGTCCTCGAGCAGCTGATCGGCGCTGCCCCGGACGGCGCTGCCGTCGAGGCTGTTGATATCCTGCTGCGTCAGGTCGATCAGCGGCGCGAAGGCCTTTTCATGAAAGTCGTCGATCACCTTGACCACGCGGGCATCCTCGTCTTCGAGCTTCTTTAGCTTCTCGGTGACCGAGCAGGCGTAGCGCCGTCCTTGCGGGCTGTTGAGGCAGACGCGCATGGCATCGCCGCGCGCCTCGATCAGCACCTTGAAGCCGAGCTGCTTGTCGGCGCTGGTGAGCAGGCGCCGCGAGCCGCGCAGCCGCTCGGCCACGACCTTCGCCAAGGCGCCCTTGGTCGCCTCGATGCGGGCGGGCAGGCGCACACCGTGGATCCGCAGCGCCGTCGGCCAGCGGTGGAGCACGCGATCGAAGTAGTGGCGCGCCGCCTTGGCCTCGCCGAGCGCCAGCGCCGCCTCCGCCGCCAGCGCCTGAACGTGCCCGCGGAGCAGCGCCTCGTCTTTGGGCAACGAGGTCAGAGCTCTCCGCGCCAAGGCCAACACCTCGCGACGCGCGCCCTCGCGACGCGCCAGCGAGGCCTCGATCGCCAGCAGGTAGGGCTCGATCTGCGCCTTCATCTCGTCGCTGTGGCGCAGCACCGCCAGCGCGCGCCGGGTCACGCCAGCGCCGGCGATCTCCGCCATGGTCAGAAGCTGCCAGCTCGGCAGCGGCTTGAGGTAGGGCCGGAGCAGGCTGCGGAGGGTCCGCTCCTGGCCGAGCAGCCGCGCGACCTTGCGCCGCACGGCCCAGGCCGAGATCTCGAGCTTCTGAGCTCGGGCCCACAGCGGCAGCGCGTCGAGGGCGGAGCGCGCCGAGGCCTGCTCGCGCAGCCGCTGACCCCAGGCGGTCAGCGCCCCGTAATGGTCGACGGTGTAGATCGTCTCCATCAGCTCCTTCGAGTAGGAGATCATCCCCACCCGATCGGGACGCCGCAGCACGCGCTTGGAGAGCTTGACGCTCTCTTTGAAGCGGCCGAGGGTGTAGAGCAGCCGCGTCAGCCAGGCGTTCAGCCCCATCTCGAACTGCTGCCGCAGGCGCCGCGAGACGCCCTGCTTGCGCGCCTGCTTCACCGCCGCGATGGCCCGCTGGAAGTCGGCCCGCAGCAGGTAAAGGTTGGCCAGGTAGGGATGGGCCGAGCTCGGGCAGTCCTTGATCGGCGCCTGGATCGACTTCAGCGCCAGGCGCTCGGCCTCGGAGAAGCGGAAGACCGCGAAGGCCGCCTCGGCGGTGTTCATATCGAGGATGCAGGAGCGCTCGGCGGTGGCGTTGACCGCGCGCATCGCGACGCGGAAGCATCGCTCGGGCTTCTCGCGCTCGAACTCGATCGAGAGCAGCCCGTTGTAGCCGGCGATGCGGATGTTGAGGTTCTCCGAGAGTGTCGCCTTCTCGGCGATCTTTCGCGCCTCGTCGAAGCGATGGAGCTTCATCAGCGGCCAGACCTTCAGCCGCTCGAGCTTCGGCTCGTAGTGGGCGTCGTAGCGCGCGAGCGCGGCGAGCTGCTCTTTGCGTCGATCCATCTCGCCGAGCACGGCCTCGAGGCGGATCAAGACCTTGCGGTGCCAGCTGCGGGCCTTGGAGCCCTTTGGCGGGTCGCCGTAGAGGCTCATCAGCTGCGCGTCGAGCTGTCGCAGGTGGTAGAGCGCCCGCGGCAGGTTGCCCTCCTCCTCGTGAAAGACCTGCGCCAGGGCGTAGCGGCCGATGATCGAGCGCGGCCGCTTGCGCAGGATCTTGTCGGCCTGCTCGCGGGCGCGGATCAGCTTCTCCTTGTCGAGGGTAGCCAGCAGCGCCCGCTCCTCTGCGTCGCCCACGAGGGGATCGACGGCCGCCTCGGGCCTCGCCGTCCAGAGCGCCACAGCGGCAAGCGTCAACGCGCAGGCCGGCAGCAGGGCGACGCGTATCGAGGGGCGGCTCATCATCTCAACCTCTCCTCAGGGTGGTCTTGGCCAGCCGCTCGAGGGGCCCCTCGGCGGCGCTGAGGATCACCTCGCCGGCGTCATCGGCGCCGGGGATCAGCTCGATGCGATGCCAGAGGATCGGCGGCAGCAGGTACTCGAGGTCCTCCGGCGCGACGAAGTCGCGACCGCGGAGCAGCGCCCGGGTCTGCATCGCCGGGATCGCCTGCACCAGCGAGCGGGTCGAGACGCCCTGCACCACCCGCTTGTCGTCGCGCAACGCGCGGGCCGCGTCGACCAGCGCCTCTTTGACCTGCTGGCTCACGCCGACCAGAGAGCGCACGGCCTGCCGCGCGGCGATCACCTCGCCCCGCGAGACCTTGGGCAGCTCGGTCGGCGCCTTCGGCGTGCCCCAGGCGTCGAGCACGGCCAGCTCGGCCTCGCGGTCGATGTGGTGCATGCGCACCTTGAAGAGGAAGCGATCGATCTGCGCCAAGGGCAGCGGGTAGGTGCCTGCCACATCGAGCGGGTTCTGGGTGGCGATCACGAAGAAGAGCTCGTCGAGGCGATGGCTGACGTTGTCGACGGTGACCTGCTTTTCGGCCATCGCCTCGAGCAGCGCCGCCTGCACCTTCGGCGAGGTGCGGTTGATCTCGTCGACCAGCAGCACGTGGGCGAAGACCGGCCCGTGACGAAACTGGAAGGTCGACGTGTCGGTGTCGAAGACCATCACGCCGGTGATATCCGAGGGCAGCAGATCCGGCGTGAACTGCACCCGACGAAAGGCCGCGATCACGTCCTCCCGGGGGGGCGCTGTGGAGGGCGTCGCGCCGTCGTGCTCTTCGAGGACGATCGACTCGCCGAGGGCTTTGGCCAGGGTCGTCTTCCCCGAGCCGGGGTAGTCCTCGAGCAGGATATGACCGTCGGCGAGCATCGCCACGATCACCAGATCGATCACCTCGTCGCGGCCCATCACGTGATCGCGGACCCGCGCCCGCAGCCGCTCGACCACCTGCTGCGCACCCTCGAGGGTCGGCTGCGCGGGCTCCGGCGCCGCCGCGCCCACCACCGCTGGCGTCGCCGCGCCCATCATGAACGCTGGCGTTGGGGTCTTGGGCGTCGCCGCCGACGCCGCAGGGCCTGGTCGGGCGGGAGTCCGCTTGCTGGTCTCGGTCTCGCTCATCGTCTCGCTCTCATCACGGGGTGCGTCGTCACGGGGTACCTCATCATCGGGAACGTCATCGGGTACGGATCCAGCTGAAGGGGTCGAGCAAGCCGACCAGGCGACGGCCAAAGGGTACGGTGCGGCGCAGGTCGGCGCGCAGCCGCGTGCTCAGCAGTCGAAAGGCGTCGGCGTCGGGGGCTGTGGGCGAGCCGAAGGCCCGCGCCAGGTGCGCCCGGGTCAGGGCGTCGAGGCTCGGCGCCACCTCGCCGAGGCGCTCGGCGTGGCGCTCGCGGCTCTCGCCACGGCGGCGCTGCTTGCCGAGCTCGCTGAGGGCGTCGAGAGCCGAGATGTAGGCGAAGCGCGGGTAGCGCGCGCGACCGGCGAGGGCCGGCAAGAGCCGCCGGGTGCCCTTGATCAGGTAGCCCAGCGCCAGCAGCGCCAAGAGCGCCCAGCCGACCGCCCGCATCAGCACGGGCCAGGGCATGGCCCAGGGCTCGCCCTCCGGCGAGATGCCGCCGGTGGGATCTTTACGCGCCAGCTCGCCGAGGAGCTTCTCGAGGTCGTAGTCTACCGGCGTCTGCGGCGGCAGATCGGTGCGCTCAGGGTAGATGTCGAAGGTCAACCAGCCGATGCCCTCGAGGTAGATCTCCGGCCAGGCGTGGGCGCGGTCGCCCATGATCAGGATCGACGAGCCGCCGGAGCGCTTGCGCGTCTGTACGGCGTAGCCCAGGGCGACCCGCGAGGCGATCCCCAGCGAGCGGAACAGATAAACCGCCGCGTGGGCGAAGTGCACACAGTAGCCGCGCAGGCTGCCAAAGAGGAACGACGCCGCCGGATCCTTGGCCGAGGCGTGCTTGCTCTTGCGGGTGTAGAAGCCCTGCTTCTCGAGGTAGCGTTTGATCGCGAAGGCCTTGGCCAGGTCGTCGTCGGCGTAGCGGGGGTCAAGGTCGCGGCCGATGATCTCAGCCAGCGTCCGGTAGCGCGGGTCGTCGGGGATCTCGGTGTAGTGCCTGGCCAGCGCTGGGCTCCAGGAGCTAGGGATGGAGCGTCGCCCGAGCAGCCGCTTGGGCGAGACGGCGAGCACCTGGGAGCGCACCTCGTAGGCGCTGACGAACTGCTGCGGGTTTGGGTTTTGGATCTGCTCGAGGCGCACGCCGTTGGTCAGCGCGGGGGGCTGCGGGTGATCGACCAGCAGGTACATCGTGGTCGGCACCGCCACGTGGTGGTCTGGGTGCTGGTGGTGCTTGGCGGTCTGCACCTTGGTGGTCTCGCCGAGACCCGAGAAGACGTCGACGTCGCGCTTGGCGTCGGCCGTGAGGTGCACGCCGTTGTACTTGGAGAGCACGCGCTGGCGAAAGTAGATCACCCCACCTTCGGGCTGGTAGTCGTCGCGCAGGATCGCGATCGCCACCGGCCGCGGCGGCGGATTCTTGTAGTTGTTGCGGAAAGGGTTGCCTCCGCCCTTGCCCTTGCCCTTGCCCTTGCCCTTGCCCTTACCCGAGAGCCCCAGGGCGTCGGCGGCGACCTTGGCCTCGATGCGCTTGTCGCTCCAAAGATAAAACGACAGCCCGAGCGCCGCGAGGAGCAGAAGCGAGCTGATCAGCTTCAAGAGCGGCTGGTCGCGCAAAAAAAGCAGGGCGGCGGCGAGGATCGCCACCACGCCGACGGCGACGAGGATCGTCGTCGGGTCGATGCCCAGAGACCAGGCCCAATCCGAAAAGTAGCGCGGCCGGTTGAGCATCCGGTTTCGGTGATCGGCGAGCACCGTGGCCACTGAGCCCGCGACGAAGGCGACCTCGAGCAGGGAGAGCAGGCGCACGCGGCTGGAGAGCAGCCGCAGGAGAAAAAGCGCCGCCAACGCCGCGAGGCCGAAGGTCAAGACGTCGGAGGCGATGAAGCTGCCCTCGACGCCGAAGACCCCGGTCCAGAGCTCCGAGTCGAGCAAGCGCGCCCCGAAGAGCCCCGCGGCGAGGAGCGTCAGGGGCGCGATGATCAGCGCCAGTGGTAGCCGCAGGCGGCGGCGATGAGCCCAGTCGGCCAGCAGCACGCCGAGCACGCCCATGCCGCAGGCCGCGCCGATGCCGGTCCACGACGAGAGCGGCAGCAGGTAGAGGGTGATCGCCAGACCGTAGAGCGGCAGCTTGATCAACGTGACCCACGCCGGCTCGCCCTTGACAGGCGCCGCGTCCAGCGTAGACGCGCCCAACAGCGCGGCAGAGCTATCCGAGCCCCTGACGCTCATCGCGCCCCTCCGGCCGCCCCAAGGATCGACGAGGTGGCGAGCAGCTCACCGCTGGGCCGATGGAGCACGCGCGCCTCGACGCCGGCGGCGGTCAACCGCTCGACCACCTGCGGTAACGCGCGCTGCGCCCGGCGGGTAGCGCGACGCTCGTCGGCGAAAAAGAGCCGGGAGAGCCGCCCCCGCCGCTGCGCACGCGCCAGATCGTCGACGGCGCAGACCACGGTGGCGCCGCGCAGCCGGCCTGCCTGCCTGGTCACGGCCTCGAGCCAGGGCCCGGGAGCGGCAGGCACGAAGAGCAGCAGCGTGCGCTGGCGCTGCTTGTCGGCGTGATCGATGAAGCGCCCGAGCCCCTCGCCGCCACGGCGCCGCGCCTCGACCGAGCGCACGATCGCCGTCAGCGCCGCGGCCTCGTCGCTGCAGAGGTCGTGGGTCCCGTCGGCGCCGAAGGTGAAGTCATCGCCAAGCAGACCCTGCTCGAGAAAGAAGCGCGCCGTCGCCGCGCTGGACTCGTCCTGGGGGCCGGCGACGAAGTAGGCCATCACGCTCGGGCTGGGCGCGATCGCCCGCTCCGGGCTCCGCACGAGCAGCTGTCGGGTACGACCGAAGGCCTTCCAGAGCACGAGGCGCAGCGGATCGCCGGGGGCGTAGCGACGCATGTCGAGGAGCTCGCCCTCCGCCGGCCCGGAGGGATGAGAGAGCCCCTCACCGCCGACAAAGCTGGCGATCACGCGGCCCGAGACCCGAGCCCGGCCAGGCAGGACGCGGACCCGCTGGGGCGCACGCCGCTGGAGACCGAGGCGAGCCAGGCCGAAGATATCGGTGACGACGAAGCGCCGCCGCACGACGTTGCGCTCGCCGCGCTGCCGCGGCAGCACGACCTCCTGCACACGCCCGCGAGCCTTGGCCAGCTCGGCCTCGACCTGCGGCGGATCGGCCCACTCGAGGCGCACCTGCACCAGGGGCCAAATCGTCAGCCGTGGGAAGGAAAAGCCTGTCGCCGCGGAGGTCCCGCTCTCGAGGTCGAGATCCGCGACGCCGCGGCTGCCGCGCAAGCGCAGCCAGAGGTAGAGCGTGGCCACCGCGACCATCAGCACCGTCAGCCCAAGCAGCGAGAACGCCACCAGCGCCGCCGCGTAGAGCACGAAGTCTAGCTCCTCGCCGCCGTAGCGCTGGTAGACCCACCACGCACCGAGCCCCAGCCCCAAGCCCAAGGGGGTCAGCGGGAAGCGGAAGCGCTGCTCCCAGAGCCAGCGTGTGACGCGGGACGCGACCGCTCGTATGCTCGCGCGCTTAGAGGTGACCATCGTGCTTGGGGTTCATCTCGTCACCGCTTCGAGGTGACCATCGTGCTTGGGGTTCATCTCGCCACAGGAGGTTGGACCGGCGGCGACGTCAAGGCAAGCGAGCCGGTCTCGCCCTGCCGTCTATACTACGCTGCGCCGTGAGCGCGAGCCTCCCTGCTGGGCAAACCCGCGAAGCTGGCGAGTATTTCCGTCATGATCTGGGCCTCGCGGATGATAGGGAACGCAGGAGGAGACCTCTTGTCGTTCGGTCGGTCGCTGCTAACCGTTGGTCAAGGTTGACCAACGTTTAGGTGCGCGTCATGTCCAACTCACTCGTCGCTCAGGCCCGACACGAGGCGCTCACCCTCGTGACGCATGATGCCTCGCTCGAACCCTATCAGGTCGAGATCCTCTGGACCTGAGCATCCTGGTCGGCGTAGACGTCCTCGAGCGAGTGCCACAGGATCTCGCCCACCGCCATCTTCTCGCCCGCGATCTTGCGCAGGCGAGGGTGACGACGGACGAACGCGCGCCCCTGCTGGGCAACCCCGCGAAGCGGGCCTCAATTTTCGTCATGCCTTGTGCGCGTGTCGCGCAAGCGCCATCATGGACGGCTGCACGGACGAACGAGACAGCGGGAGATTGCATGTCCACCCTCGAAGACGCCGTACTGCACCACCTGCAGGAGATCGGCGCAGGGCTCGTTGACCTGCGCCATGAGCTTCATCAACACCCCAGCCTCTCAGGCGACGAGGGGCCGACCGCCGCGCGCGTCGCCCGTTGGCTGCGCACGCACACCCAGGCGAGGCTGATCGAGGGGCTCGGAGGCGCTGGCCTGGCGGCCGTGTTCGAGCCCTCGAACCCAACCTCAGACCAGACGCTGCTGCTGCGCGCCGAGCTCGACGCGCTGCCAATCTCTGAGGTCGAGCCCCTGTCCTACCGCAGCACAGCAGAGGGTGTGTCGCATAAATGCGGCCACGACGGGCATATGGCGATGCTCTGCGGCGCGGCGCGGCTGCTCGAGCGCTTCGGCGCCGCTGGCCGGGTCGTGCTGCTCTTTCAGCCCGCCGAGGAGACCGGCGAAGGGGCCTGTGCGGTGCTCGCCGATCCACGCTTTGACGAGCTGCGCCCCGACCGCGCCTTCGCCCTCCATAACCTACCGGGCTTCCCCGAGGGTAGCGTCGTGCTGCGCGGCGGCACCTTCGCCTCGGCCTCCCAGGGGCTGTGGGTCAAGGCCAGCGGCGAGACGGCACACGCCTCGACCCCGCACCTCGGCCGCAGCCCGGCGCTGGCGCTGGCGCGAATGATCCAGGAGCTGACCCCGCTGGCCGCGGAGGCGCTGCCCGGACATCGCGACGCCTTCATCACGATCACCCACCTGGAGATGGGCCGCCCCTCCTACGGCGTCGCGCCCGGCGAGGGAGAGCTCCGCGCCACGCTGCGGGCCGCTAGCGACGAAGACCTCGAGACCTTGGTCCGCGCCGCCTTCACCACGGTCAAGCGCGTGGCCGCCTCCGAGGGGATCGAGGCCGAGATCGAGCATCAGGAGCGTTTCGCAGCGTCGATCAACGACGAGGGCGGTACGGCCCTCGTCGAGCAAGCCGCAGAGCTCGCTGAGCTGCCGGTGGTGCATCTCGAAGAGCCCCTGCCCTGGTCCGAAGACTTCGGCCAGTTCTTGGGGCGAGCCCCCGGGGCGCTCTTCGGCCTCGGCGCCGGGGCGGGCGCCAAGCCGATGCATAGCGCGCGCTACGACTTCCCCGACGACCTGCTGACCCGCGGCGCGCTCTGCCTCTTCGCCTTGACCCGAGCCGCCTTCGAGAGCCCGAGCGATGAGGAGAGCGAGCGCTAGATGGACGCGACGCCAAGACAGGGTGGGTGGAGCTTCTCTAAGGCCTTCTGGACCGCCAACGTCGTCGAGCTCCTCGAGCGAGCGGCCTGGTATGGTGTCTTCGTCGCGATCACGCTCTACCTGACGCGGATCCTTGGCTTCTCCGACATGGAGACCGGCGTGATCGCCGGCCTCTTCTCGGCCGGCCTCTATCTCTTGCCCGTCTTCTCCGGCGCGTTGGCCGACAAGATCGGCTTCAAGCGGGCGCTGCTCTTGGCCTTCGCGCTGCTCTCTGTGGGCTACGCCAGCATGTGGCTGCTCCCCGCCTTGATCGAGGGCGCGGGGCTCGCGACCTACGGCGAGAAGGCCGACGTCACGGCGCTCTCTCAGACCGGCTACAAATGGCTCTTTCTGCCCGTGATGGTCGTGGTGATGATCGGCGGCTCGTTCATCAAGAGCGTGATCACCGGCACCGTGGCCAAGGAGACCACTGAAGAGACCCGCGCCCGCGGCTACTCTATCTTCTACGCGATGGTCAACGTCGGCGCCTTCTCCGGTAAGACCATCGTCAAGCCGCTGCGGATGAGCATGGGCGACCGCGGCCTGGTGGTGCTGAACCTCTTCGCCGCCGGGATGACGGCGGTGGCCTTTTTGCTCGTCGCCGTCTTCTACAAGAGCGTCGCCTCGGATAAGCCGCAAAAGACCCTGGGCGAGGTCGGCCGCGCGCTGCTCGCGGCCTGCAAGCAGGTCCGTTTGGTGCTGCTGATGGTGATCATCACCGGCTTTTGGATGGTGCAGCACCAGCTCTACGCGACGATGCCCAAATACGTGCTGCGGATGGCTGGTGAGGGCGCCTCGCCCTCCTGGTACGCCAACGTCAACCCGGCGATGGTAGTGCTCTTCGTCGGGCTGATCACCCAGCTGATGCGCCGCTATACGGCGCTAACCTCGATGACCGTCGGCATGTTCATCATGCCCATCTCGGCCTTCTGCATGGCCGCCGGCAACCTGCTGCCCGCCGGCGAGCTGGTCTTCGGCATGCACCCGGTGGCCTTCATGATGATCGTCGGCATCGCCTTTCAGGGCATCGCCGAGTGCTTCATCTCGCCGCGCTACCTCGAGTATTTCTCGCTGCAGGCGCCCACGGGCGAAGAGGGCCTCTACCTCGGCTTCTCTCACCTGCACTCTTTTCTCTCGTCGATCCTCGGCTTCAGCCTCTCGGGGGTGCTGCTCGACGTATTCTGCCCAGCGCGCTCTAAGTTCACCACAGCCGCCGCCTGGCGAGCCGCCAAGGCCCACGCCCACTACATCTGGTTCGTCTTCGTCGGCATCGCTGTGGTCTCGGCGCTCTCGCTGATCGCCTTCGGCACGATCACCCGCCGCATCGACGCAAACGCGGCGAACGCGACCAACGCGGCAACGACGCCCGACAACAACTAGAAACTCGACAGACGCCGTCCAACGCGCCAGGCTCGTTAGGCGACCATGGACTCCCGTCCCACACGCTTAGGAAAATTCGAGCTGCTCGCCCGCATCGCCAAGGGTGGGATGGCCGAGATCTTCCTCGCTCGACAGCACTCGAGCGAGACCGGCACCCTGCCGCCAGGGGTCGGGCTGTCGCGGCTCGCGGTAGTCAAGCGTATCCTGCCGCACCTCGCCGAGGAGCAGACCTTCGTCGAGATGTTCCTCGAGGAGGCGCGCTACGCCTCGCTGATCGCCCACCCCAACGTGGTGCAAATCTACGACTTTGGTGAGTGCGCGGGCGAGTTCTACATCGCGATGGAGTACATCGACGGGCCGAGCATCGGGCTGCTCGCCCGCGAAGCGCGGCGCAACAAGGAGCCCCTCTCCCCTGTGATCGCTGCAGAGATCATCGCCCAGGCCGCCGACGGCCTCCACGCCGCACACGAGCTGCGCGACGAAGAGGGCCAGCCGCTGGGGTTGGTGCATCGAGACGTCAGCCCCCACAACCTGATGCTGACCAAGGGCGGCACGATCAAGCTCCTCGACTTCGGCGTCGCCAAGGCCCATGACTCGGCGATCCAAACCAACACTGGCAGCGTGAAGGGCAAGTTCCCTTATATGTCGCCGGAGCAATGCCGCGGTGACGACCTCGACAGACGGACCGACATCTTCTCGCTGGGGATCGTCTTTTGGGAGCTCTGCTGCGCCGAGCGGCTCTTTCAGCGCAGCACCGATCTGATGACGCTGAAGGCGATCACCGAGGATCCGCTGCCAGCGCCGCGTGATCGCAACCCCTCGCTGCCGGAGTCGCTCTCCGAGGTGCTGCGGTACGCCCTCGCTCGCGACCGCGAGGCCCGCTACGCTACCGCCGCCGAGCTGGCGCATGCCATCCGCAACGTGCTGACCGGCCTCGGCGAGCGCGGCGGCGCCGAGATACTCGCGGGCTACATCAACGAGCGCTATGGCCAAGAGATGGAGGCGCGGGCGGCCAAGCTGCGGGAGGTCTCGCGCAAGCCTACGGGCGCCCGAGTGCCGGTGGTGCGCGGCTTCGATCACTCGCGCGGCAGGGGCTCGGAGGCCGGCAGCCATGCCTCGGCCACCGGCCGTGGCAGCGCCAGCTATTTCGCCACCAGCACCGTTGATCGCGTCTCCAGCCACGTCGCCGATCTCAGCTCGCTACCCTCCGGTGTCTTCACCGTCGACGAGCGACCACCTCGCACGGGCACCTCCGGCGGGGCGCGCCTCCGACGCACCTGGCTCTGGATCGCCATCGCCACGGTGCTCCTCGGCCTCGGCGCCGGGCTGGTCTACCGCTTCATCTTCGCCCACCGGGAGCGTCCCCCGGGGCCGGCGCTGCGTTTCGGTATGGCGCCGGTCTTCGCCAAAGGTTCACTGAAGCAGCAGCGCCACTTTGGCGACCTGCTGCGCTACCTCGAGCGCACGATCGATCGACGTGTCGAGCTCGCCATCACCAAGACCTACGGCGACCTGGCGCCGCGCCTCGTCTCCGGCGACATCTCCGTGGCCTCGATGTCGCCGCTGCAGTTCGTGCGGATGCGCAACGCTCACCCCGAGGTGCCGATGCTCGCGGCGGTGCTCAACGAGGGCTCGTCAACCTACCAGGCCTACCTCCTCGTGCGCACAGATAGCGCGATCCGAGCGCTGAAAGACGCCCGCGGTACGCGGATCTGCTACGTCGATCGGGGCTCCGCCTCGGGCTACCTGATGGCGCGCTACTACCTCCGTCAGAAGGGCCTCGATCCAGAGCGCGACTTCAGCACCACGGTGCTCTCGGGCTCTCATGAGCAGGTGCTGCGCGACCTCATCGCCGGCAGATGTGATATCGGCGCGACCTTCTCGGAGGCCTACCGCAACGCCCGCAAGCTGAAGATCCCGAGCTCAGCGCTGAAGATCCTCTGTACGACCGCCGATCTGCCCCTCGACGTCGTCTGCGCCTCGCCCAAGCTCTCGACCGAGCTGAGGCGGAAGCTCAAAGAGGCGCTGCTCGCCTTCGTCCCTCAACGAGATCTCGGCCGCGCCATGGTCTCCGACCTCTTCCCGATCACACGCTTCGTCATCCCGAGCCCCAAGCCCTTCGAGGCCCTCCGCGCCGCCAACGCGGCCGAGCGAAAGGCGCGAGGCTCGGAGACGAAGGGGTCGGGGACCAAGTAGCGTCGCGGCTCTTTGGCGCCTGACGCTGGCCCCGCCGCGATCCAGACGCCGTCGTCGCGTCGGTCAGTTGACCTTCACTGTCATGATGTCGTGCATCTCTTTGCCCTCGTCGAGGGTCACGACCTTCTGCGCCCGCCTCTCCTGCGCCGTGCCCCAATGGCGATAGACCGTCGCCTGCACCTTCGTCCGCGCGCTCGCGCGGTTTTGGTTGCGGGCGAAGTACTTGACGCGGATGCGATAGCGCCCCGCCTTCGGCTGGCGCAGCACATACATCTCGGGGCCGTAGCCTCGAGTCACGTCAATGGCGAGCTGACCGCCGAGCTTGGTGTGGCGGTTCGAGTAGAAACACTCCTCGCCGGTGGGCTCGATCACGTGCAGGTCGACGTCCGAGTTATCGGTGCCGAAAAGACCCCCGCGCCGGACCACTCGAGGAGCGCCGGATCGACGCGACGCCGCACGGTCTGGTGGTAGGCGAAGGCGGCCTTCTCCTTGGGCACCATGCGGGCCTCTTTGGGGCCGGTCCAGCTGTCTTTGCGCTCCTTCATCAGCCGCCCAGGGGTGACGCCCATCGCGCGGGTCCGCTGCTGGTCGAAGTACAGTGGCTTGTCATTGCCCTTGGCCTTGAAGGCCGTCTGGCCGAAGGCGAGGAAGTAGGGCGAGGCGCCGGTGGGCAAGCGCAGCTTCAGCGTGCCCTCGTAGGATCGGCTGCGATCGTTGAGGTAGTAGAGGTCGAGCACCACGCGGGCGCAAAAGCCGTCGACCTTGATCCGCGCCTGCATCCCCTCGAGCGGCAGGTGCTCCTTGTCGCCAATCATCAGCCGTGACGTGTTGGGTATCAGCGTCGAGCGCTTCCAGGTACCGCCGGTCTTCTTACCCGCGACCTTCTTGCGGCCGTCTCTCTTGAGCGCGCCACTTAGGGTCTCTGCGATCGCCACCTGCGCTTTCGTGCGCCCTTCTTTTTGGCTCTTACATGAGATCCCCCCCCAGGAGACCGAGGCAGGCGAACGAGACAAGGACACGACGCGGGCTAGACCGACGCATGAACTCCCTCCAGCGAGATACCAGGTATCTCGCGTTGTACGCGGCTGTAGTAGGCAAACTGCCCCTCTAGTCAGGAGGCTCCGACGGTCTCTCGATCAGTCAGCCCCCGTCACCCGCGCGTAGTCTTCGGGCGTATCGAGGTCATCGTCGGCGCCTGCGAGGTCGAGCTCGAGCACGCGCAGGTCGTCTTGTCGACGCTGTAGGAGCTGCCGCAGGCCCACCTCGTCGTCGCAGGCCGCCGCCTCGGCCCAGAGGTCGCGGCGGATCAAGAGCGGGTGACCGCGCTTCCGTCCGGGGACCTGGCTGCCCGGGTAGCGAGGCACCAAAAGCGGCGGCCGTTCGGCGGCGAAGGCTTCGAGCAGCGCCTTCACCGCGGCGGGGGGGACGAAGGGATGATCGCCGGGCTGGACGGCGACAGCCGCGATCGAGACGTGATCCTCGCGCTCGGCGCTCGCGTCGTCGGCGCCGGCGAGTTCGGCGAGGCGCTGAAGACCACAGCGGATCGTCGAGAGCATGCCCCGCTCGGGGTGAGGGTTCTCGGCGGCGACGACCTCTCCCGCCTCGACCTTGCCCGCGAGCAGCGCCGAACACGGCGAGCTCGGCTCGAGGACGACGATGATCGGCGCCAGCCCGCCAGCGGCGAGGCGCGCGAGGGTCTGCTCGAGCACGGTGCCGTCGCCGAGGGGCAGCCGACGCTTATCTCTGCCCATACGCCTCGAGGCCCCCGCGGCGGGGACCAGCGCGGCGACGCGGGCGGCACTGGGCTTGTTGGATGTGATGTCGCTCACAGGTCGTCCCCTTGACATCGGCTGCTGCAAACGCAGCCTCGAGTAGTAATCCGGCCTCTGGGAATCGCTGCCCAGGGGGGCGGGTTGGAAACGATGAAGCGCCGCCCCTTGGCAGCGGGGCGAGCGCACGACGTGACCCAACACGAGGAGATCGCCATGCGCATCTTACGATCACATCGAGCCAAGGCCGGTCGGCTCTCGCTACTCTTCAGCGTCACCGCCCTCGCCGTCGCCCTCGCCGTCGCCTTCGGCGGCGACCCCAACGCGGTGCGATTCTCCGCCTCACCAGCCTACGCCGCCCTCGGCAGCAACCCTCATCGGATCGCCGACGTGGCACAGAAGGTGCTGCCGAGCGTGGTCAACATCGCCTCGACACGGAAGGTGCGGGTCTCGATGAACCCCTTCTTTCACCACTTCTTTGGCCGCCGCGGGGCGCCACCCCAGCATCGCCTGCAGCGCGGCCAGGGCTCGGGCGTGATCATCAGCGCCGACGGCGTGGTCGTGACCAACAACCACGTGGTCAAAGACGCGCAGAAGGTGACGGTCACCCTCGCCGACAAGCGCAGCTTCGAGGCCAGAGTGCTCGGCACCGATCCCAAGTCGGACCTCGCCGTGCTGAAGCTGAAGGGCGCCTCGGGCCTGACTCCAATCAGGGTCGGCGACTCGGCCAAGCTGCGCCTCGGCGACATCGTCCTGGCGGTGGGCAACCCCTTCGGCATCGGCCAGACCGTCACCATGGGCATCGTCTCGGCCAAGGGTCGCGGCAACGTCGGCATCGTCGACTACGAGGACTTCATCCAGACCGACGCCGCGATCAACCCGGGCAACTCCGGCGGCGCGCTGGTCAACCTCCGTGGCGAGCTGGTCGGCATCAACACAGCGATTCTCTCTCGCAGCGGCGGCTACCAGGGCATCGGCTTCGCGATCCCGACCAACCTGGCCAAGCCGATCATCAAGTCGTTGCGCGCCACCGGCAAGGTCGTACGCGGCTACATCGGCGTCATGATCCAGGGCGTCAGCGCCGAGATGGCCAAGGCGATGCGCCTGCCCCACACCAAGGGTGTCCTGATCTCCGACGTGGTCCGTGGCGGGCCAGCCGCCAAGGCGGGGCTTCGGCGAGGTGATTTCGTCACCGCCATCAGCAGCACTCCGACCCCGACGGTGGCCAAGCTCCGCAACCTCGTCGCCGCCTCGAGCGGCAAGCGGCTGAGCTTCGAGGTCTGGCGCAACGGCAAGAAACAGATCATCTCAGTATCAACAGGCCGTCTTGGCTCCTCACCTCTCGCCCGCGCGACCCGCCGCGCGCCGGGCGCGCCTGCCAGCGTCGGCAAGAGCGGGCTGACGCTCTCCCCGCTGACTCCGACGACACAACGCCACTATCGGGTCCCGCGAGGCATCCGCAGCGGTATCGTCGTCGAGCGCGTGGCACCGGGCAGCGCTGCCGCTCGCGCCGGGCTACGTTCAGGAGACGTGATCTTGGAGGCCAATCGGGTTAAGATGTCCAGCGTGCGCCGCTTCACACAGGTGTACAAGCGCTCTCGAGATCGGGTCCTGCTCTTGGTCCATCGACGCGGATCCACTCTCTTTCTCCTCTTACCCAAGTAGGCGCTACGCTGCGTGCGCCTTGTTGCCACCAGCGTAGGAAGGAGGCTCGACGGCCACTAGGGATGTGGCATTTGACAATGAGGAGCACCCCTACACATTCCTCCCGTCGCCGGGCCCAGCACCGCCGGCCGCTGTCTAGGCCTCAGAACGTTCGTCATACCACCCGTATGGCTGATGTCTTCGGCTACGAAATCGGCGCGGCAGCTCAGCACCCGGCTCGGTCCCGAAGGTGTAGGGACGCTCTTGAGGCACCCCAGCCCTCGGCATGAGGCCGAGCGGCTCTTCGCGATGAAGGAGCAACGATGCAGCTTGACACGACCTATCGCGGACTGACTCAGGCAGAGTCCGCGGTTGCAACTCGGGCATTGGAAAAGGGATCGGCGCGCTTCGAGCGGCTTCTCGACGAACCCACGGTGCTCCGCGCCGTCGTCGAGTCCGGGCCCGAGGCCAAGGTCACCCTGACAATGAACTTACGCGGAGGCGAGGTGACCTCGCTGAGCTCCGGCCATGAGTTGAACGCCGTCGTATTCGAAGCCTGTGACAAGCTGAAGGTGCAGCTGGTGCGCCGTCGCCACCGTCGCGAGGCGCTCCGCCGGTCGAACACCGGCGACACTCATATACCTTAGGAGCATACCTCAGGAGCATCCCACACTCCTCCCGTCGCCGGGCCCAGCACTGCCGGCCGCTGTCTAGGCCTCAGAACGTTCGCCGTCCCCCTCGTATGGCTCGTGTCTTCGGCTACGAGATCGGCTCGGCAGCTCAGCACCCGGCTCGGTCCCGAACGTGTAGAGGTGCTCCTACGTCAACAGACTGCTAGAGCGCCACCCCATCGGGTGGCGCTTTCTTTTTGGGGGATCTCTTGTCAGACTGCCCCATCTTTTGACCCTTCTTGGAGCTCGTATGATCCGCTCGCTCGTTCGTCCCACCGCGAAGACGCTGCTGCTGCTCATCGCCGCTTTGCCGCTCTACGCGTGCAGCCTCAAGAGCATCGCCCTCAAACAAACGGTGGGGATCCTCAAGGAGTCGCTCCCGGCCTTCGAGCAGGAGTGGGACTACGAGCTGGTCGAGCGCTCGCTGCCGGCCAACATCAAGACCGTCGAGGGCTTCCTCGTCTCTGCGCCCAACGACCAGGACCTGCTGCTGATGCTCGCGCGCGCCTACGGAGCCTACGCGATGGTGTTGATCGAGGATCGGATGGAGCAGGCGAAGGCTCGCGCCGACGCCAGCGACGCGATCGAGACACCAGAGGTCGATCGGCACCGGCTCCGCGCCCGAGAGATGTACAGCCGCGCCCACCGCTACGCGCTGCGCGCCCTCGAAGAGCGGCGCCCAGGCTTCTCGGCCGCCTTCGCCAAGGGTCGGGATGCGCTGAAGAGAGCGCTGAAGACCTGCGACAAAGACGATGTCCCCGCGCTCTTCTGGGTCGGCATGCCGCTGGCGTCGGCGGTGAACATCGGCCGCGACGACGTGACGATGATCGCCAAGCTGCCGCACCTCGAGGCGCTGATGACGCGAGTCGTCGCCCTCGACGAGGGCTACTACTACGCCGGTGCCCACCTCGTGCTCGGTGGGCTCTATGGAGGCGTGGGCAAGATGCTCGGCGGCGACCCGGTGAAGGCGAAAAAGCACTTCGAGCGCGCCCTGATCCTGACTAAACGTCGCTTCCTGCTCGTCCAGACGATGTACGCGCGCACGCTCGCCGTGCAGCTGCAAGACAAGAAGCTCTTTCGGTCCTTGCTCGAGGAGGTGCTGACGGCGACGTCGGCGATCCTCCCCGAGCAGCGTCTGGCCAATGTCGCGGCCAAGCGCAAGGCCGCCCGTACCCTCGCCCGGCAGGGCGAGCTGTTCTGAAGATGAGGTTGATGATGTTGCGTAGTGTTGCCCTGACCGTCGCCGCGCTGCTGTTCCTCGCCCCCGTGGCGAGAGCCGAGACCGTGCTCAAGATCGCCACCGTGGCGCCTCGGGGCTCGATCTGGATGCGCGTGTTCAACAAGATGAAAAAGAAGATCGCCCAAAAAACCGGTGGTGCAGTGAAGCTGCGCTTCTACCCTGGGCAGGTTCAGGGTGATGAGCGTGACGTGGTACGCAAGATGCGCACCGGTCAGCTCCAGGGCGGCTCCTTTACCGCCGTGGGTCTCTCGCAGATCAACCGCGAGGCGTTGATTCTGCAGATGCCGCGGATGTTCAAGTCCGCGGCGTCCCTCGACAAGGTAAAGAAGGGGCTGGTCGAGGACTTCGACAAATCCTTCGCCAAGCGCGGCTACGTGCTGCTGGGCTGGAGCGAGGTTGGGCAGATCCACCTCTTCTGCAAAGAGAAGGTCACGACCCTCGCCCAGCTGCGCAAGCAACGGGTCTGGGCCTGGAGCGACGATCCGATCTCGAAGGCGATGATGCGCACGATGGGCATCAAGCCGCGCGCCCTCGGCCTCCCGCAGGTCTACCCGGCGCTGAACACCGGGATGATCAACGTCGTGATGAACTCCCCCCTCGGCGCGATGGCGCTGCAGTGGCACACCAAGGTGAAGTACATCTTGGCCGAGCCGCTTGCGATCGGCATCGGCGCGACGGTGATCACCAAGACGTCCTTCGACAAGCTCTCACCAGCGCATCAAAAGCTGCTGGTGGCCTACGCTCGCAAATACCACGAGGCGCTGACCAAGCGGATCCGGCGTGACAACACCAAGGCCTTCGCCGCCCTCAAAGCGTCGGGAATCAAGACGATTCCACTCAACGCCGACGATCGCGCCGCCTACAACAAGGCCGCCTCAAAAGTCGCCCGCTCCTTCGTGCCGCGGTACTATCCGCGAGCGCTTTTGAAGAAGGTGCTGCGCCTGCGCTAGCGACCGCCCACACCCGGGTCTCGGACGACACCCTCGCAGCGCGTGGCATCGCGTCTCCGTGAGAGGGTATCGCCTTGCATTTTCTAACCACGATTGATCGCGCCCTGGCCAAAGTTGAGGAGGTGCTCCTCGCGCTCCTCCTCATTGGCCTCGTCGTGCTGGCGGCGACGCAGGTGCTCTTGCGCAACGTCTGGAGCACCTCCATCGACTGGGCAGACCTCACGCTCCAAAACGCCACGGTGTTGATCGGCCTGCTCGGCGCCGCTGTCGCCACGAGCGAGGGACGTCACCTCAACATCGACGTCTTTGGGCGCAAGCTCTCGGGCCGCTCGGCGTTCTTGCTGCGCGTCGTGATCGGCGTGTTCGGCGTGGTGATCTGCACGCTGCTGACGCGCGGCGGCTGGGAGACCTTCGTCGCCAACTACATCCCGTGGAAGGCCAACCTACCCACGGGGTGGAGCGTCGCCAAGATGCTGCGTCAGGAGCTCGCCGAGGGGTCTTTTCCCCAATGGCTCTCGCAGGTGCTGCTGCCGATCGGCTTCGCCTTGATCGGCACACACTTCGTGCTGCGACTGCTGCGCGACATCGGCAGCCTCGTCACGGGCACGGCTTGGGAAGGCGATGAGGCCAAGGATCTCCAGGGTGACGCCTACCTCGACGAGCTCGTCCGCAACGCCGAGGAGGGTGAAAGGGAGCAGGTGGGGGGTGAGGAGCATGGTGATGACGCGCTCGACTGTCGAAGAGTCGAGCTCCCGCCGCGGCAAGAGGTCCCAGAGGATCGCCCGAGCGATGCCTACGACTCCGCGGCCGAGCCCAACGCGCCAGAGGACGAAGACCCAGAGGAGGAGACCTTTGACGGCAGAGCGACCCTGATCGACGATCGCAACGATACCCTCGTGCCGCCGCTGGAGACGAAGGACGACAACACGTCAACAGACGACGAGGACGAGCCCGAAGAGGCCTTGACCGAGTTCGAGCCGCGCCTCCAACGTGAGATGGGCCGCGTGGTGCGCGAGCAACACGAAGAGGAGGCGTCGAAGGGGTTTGACCAGGTCTCTGGCGAGATGCCGGTGGTGGTCAGCCCCGAGAAGGCCAGGGCGTTGGGCGACGCAGCGAAGACCAGAGACCACGCGGCGGAGGCGAAGGGCGAAGACAGGCCGAAGGATGGGGCCAGCGATGAGGAGGGGTCGCGATGATCGTCGTGATGCTCGTGCTCGGTGTGTTGGCGATGCTCGGCGCCCCGCTCTTCCTCGTGATCTCCGGTGTCGCGCTCGGGGGCTTCATGCTCGGAGGCCGACCCGCAGCGGATGTCACCGGCGAGATCAGCAAGCTGGTCCAGATGGACACGCTGATCACGATCCCGCTGTTCACCTTCGCAGGCTATCTGCTCGCCGAGAGCGGCGCGCCCCGGCGCCTGGTCGACGTTAGCCGCGCGCTCTTCGGCTGGATCCCTGGCGGGATGGCGATCGTCACCTTGGTGACCTGCGCCTTCTTCACCACCTTTACGGGCGCCTCTGGCATCACCATCGTGGCGCTCGGCGGGCTGCTCCTACCGGTGCTGCTCAAGGAGGGCTACGATCGGGAGTTTTCCCTCGGCCTGGTCACCACCAGCGGCAGCCGCGGGCTGGTGTTTCCCCCCAGCCTCCCGGTGATCATCTACGGCTACGTCGCCGCCGTCGACATCACGCGGCTCTACGTGGCCGGCATCGTGCCGGGCCTGATCGCGCTAGGCGTGATCGGTATCCTGGCGGTGAAGGCCGGGATGAACCCGGCGATCCCGCGCACACCCTTTGACCCGAAGGCCGCGACTAAGGCCCTCTTCCGCGCGCTACCGGAGGTGCTGTTGCCGGTCTGGCTCGTGGCGCTGATCCTCACGGCGGTGCTGAAGGTGCCCGAGGCCGCGGCGATGGCGGCGCTCTACGTGCTGATCGTCGAGGTCTTCATCTACCGTGATATCCACCCGATCCGCGATCTGCCGCGCATCACCAAAGAGAGCATGGTGCTCTGCGGCGCGATCCTGATCATCCTCGGCGCGTCCCTTGGGCTGGCCAACTACCTCGTCGATCGACAGATCCCGCAACAGATCGTCTCGTTCATCTCGAGCGCGATCTCCAGCAAATGGGTCTTCTTGCTAGCCCTCAACGGCTTTTTGCTGATCGTCGGCTGCCTGCTCGACATCTTCAGCGCGATCGTGATCGTGGTGCCGCTGATCGCGCCGTTGGCGGCGCAGTTCGGCATCCACCCGATCCACCTCGCGATCATCTTCCTGCTCAACCTCGAGCTCGGCTACAACACGCCGCCGGTGGGGATGAACCTCTTCATCGCCTCCTTCCGCTTCAAACAGCCGATCTTTCGGCTCTACCGCGCGGCGATCCCCTTCGTGATCATGAACCTGATCGCGCTGGCGGTGGTGACCTACATCGCGCCAGTGAGCACCTTCACTGTGCCGCCGGGCAAAGGTGTGGTCAGAGGCGGGATGATCAAGCAGCCGCAGGTTCCCAAAGCGGGCGCCGCTGGCCAGCTGAAACAGCCAGGCAAGAAAAAGCGCCCGCCAGTGCTCGACGGCATCTGCGAGGGCGACCCCAAAGACCCCGACTGCAAAGACGACCTCGACGACCTCGACATCGATCTCGACGACGACGGCAAGGGCAAGAAGGGAACGAAGCCGGACGCGGCTAAGAAGCCGGACGCCAAAAAGCCGGACGCCAAGAGGCCGGACGCCAAGAGGCCGGACGCCAAGAGGCCGGACGCCAAGAGGCCGGACGCCAAGAAGCCGGACGCCAAAAAGCCGGACGCCAAGAGGCCGGACGCCAAGAGGCCGGACGCCAAGAGGCCGGACGCGGCCAAGAAGCCTGACGATACGTCAGCGAAGAGACCTTGAGAGCGAGGCTAGGCCCATGGGCGAACGTCTAGACTACGGACTGAAGACAGCGCGGGATCCAGCGCTTCTTTTGGAGTTCATCGCCGCGATCCCTGCAAACGACGGCCACGGCGTTGTCGTCTACGACGCCGACGGGACGCTCTGGGTTGACGACGTGGCCGACGACTTCACCCAATGGATGATCGCCGAGGGTCACGTCCCCGGCGAGGGCTGGCCGACCTACCTGCGGATCTATCGCGAAGACCCGCCCATCGGCTGCGAGGTGCTGCTGCGCTTCTATGCCGGGCTGACCCGCGGCGAGCTCGCCGAATATGTAGAGATCTGGTGGCGCGAGCATGCGGCGCGGCATTGGGTCTCTGAGGTGATGGAGTCGCTCTACCATCTCCGAGACGACAAAGGCTACCCGGTCTGGATCTGCTCTGGCACGCCGACCGATCTCCTGCTGCCGCTTTCGCGGATCGTCGGCGCGAGCGAGATCGTTGGGATGGACTTCGAGATCGATCGGCGTGGGCGGATCAGCGGCTTTCCTCATGGCGTGCCCTGCGCTGGCCAGGGGAAGGCCGACAAGCTGCAGACCCTGCTCGGCTCGCGACATGTCGCCTTCTGCGCCGGTAACGGCAGCCTCGACGGTCCAATGATGCAGCTGGCGCGTTGCGCCTGGAGCGTCTACCCCAACGCCGACTTCGCCCGCCACAGCGAGGCCCAAGGCTGGCCGGTCCTGCCGCGCCCCGCCGACTTCGTCGAAGAAGAGAAGCTCCGCTAGTGGTACTCGCATGACAGACCACGAGCTCCCCTCTGAGGTACGGCAGGCCTGGGACCTGGACGGCGCCGTCGAGCGGCTGACCTCGGGACATATCAACTGCACCTATCTCGCGCAGACGACAGACGGCGAGAGGCTGGTGGTGCAGCGTCTGAGCGCGATCTTCGGCGCCGAGGTCAACGAGGATCTCGAGGCGATCACGGCGCATCTTGCGAGTAGAGGTCTGCTGACGCCACGCCTCGTACGCACCAGGGCCGACGCCGCCTGGCTGGTCGAGGGGCGAGGCGACGCGGTCTGGCGCGCGCTGAGCCATGTCAAGGGTGAGACGATCCTCGCGGCCGACTCGCCAGCGCGCTGCGCCGAGGCCGGACGACTCCTCGGTCGTTTTCACCGCGCCCTCGCCGACTGTGAATGGCCCCTGCGCCACGAGCGCCTCGGCGTCCACGACACCCGACGACACCTCGCGGGGCTCCGCGAGGCGCTGGAGGCTCACCGCGGCCATCGTCGCTACCCTGCCGTCGAGAGGCTCGGCGAGCGGATCCTCGCGGCCTCGGAGCACCTGACACTGCCCAACAGTCTGCCAAAGCGGCTGGTCCACGGCGACCCGAAGATCTCCAACCTGCTCTTTGACGCGGCGAGCGGTGAGGCGCGCTGCCTGGTCGACCTCGATACGCTGGCGCGGATGCCGCTGGCGGTTGAGCTCGGCGATGCCCTGCGCAGCTGGTGCGCCCCACGGGGTGAGGAGCTGCCCGATCCGATCGACGTCGAGCGCTTCGCCGCCGCGTTAGGCGGCTACGCCGAGAGCGCGCAGCCCACCGAGTGGCTCGAGCGGCGCGAGTGGGCGGCGGTGGCGTCGACCACCGAGGTGATCGCGGTCGAGCTCGCGGCGCGCTTCTGCGCAGACGCGCTGGCGGAGCGCTACTTCGGCTGGGACGAGACGCGCTTCCCATCGGCGAGCGAGCACAACGAGCAGCGCGCGACGGCACAGCTCGCGCTGGCGAAGTCGATCCGCGAGCGAAGGGGAGAACTCGAGGCGATCGTGATGGCGCGCTGGTGCGGCAGCGGCGAACCAGAGAGAGGCCCATAAAAAAGCGGGCTGCTCAGAAGAGCAGCCCGCCTCTGTCCATGCCCAGAGTCGCGCCCGGATGCGACCGAGTGGGCTGCTGGTCCCGCTCACGAGCGAG
>PDPC01000068.1 GCA_002747355.1 Pseudomonadota bacterium
CGGAATCACAGCGTAGGAGCGAGAAGGGCGCCTGCTGGTAGCAAGCAACCGACGAGCAACAACCGCTGTGATTTCGCAGACCAGCGCGGCGACGGGAGGCTCGTTGGTCAGCGCTCTAGGGGATCAGTTGAGCGGCTCCGAGAGGGGTAGGCGCACGACGAAGCAGGCGCCGGAGAGCTTGCCTTGGTGAGCCAGCGAGAGTTCGCCGCCATGGGCGGTGGCGATGGTCCTGGCGATAGCCAGGCCGAGGCCCGTGCCTCGAGGTGCGTCGTCGGGACGGTGGGTGAAGAAGCGCCGAAAGAGCTTGTCACGGTTGCCCTCGGAGATCCCAGGGCCGTCGTCGCTGACCGAGAGAACGAGCTCCTCGGGGGTCGTGCTCAGCTCTACGGCGACCTGGCTCTCGCAGAAGGCTATAGCGTTGTCGAAGAGGTTGCGGATCATTCGGCGGAGCTCGTCGGGGGCACCACGAAGCGGCGTCCCAGCGCCGAGCTCGGCGTGGAAGCGTACGTGTTCGCTGGCGGGGTCCTGGCTGTAGCTGGTCAAGATCTCTTCCACGAGGGTTCGGAGATCGAGCTCGTCGTGGATCGTGGAGGCGAGGCGCTCTTCGAGGCGAGCGAGCTCAAGGAGCCCCTCTACAGATCTCGTCATATGCGCTGAGGCGTCGCGCATAGCTCGCGCAAGGCGGCGCTGGCGGTCAGGGTCGATGGTCTTGGCGCTGTCGAGGAGCTCGGAGGTCGCGAGGATGGTGGCGATGGGGTTTTTCAGGTCGTGGGCCAGGTCCCCGACGACGGCAGAGGTCTGCTCGAGCTGGCGCTTTAGCACCCGCGTGAGAGCCTCGAGGTCCCGTGAGAGGTCACCGATCTCGTCGCCGCGACGCAGGTTGAGCCTCTTGGGATCGAGCTCCGCGGGGGTTTGCAGGTAAGCGCGGATCGTGCGCTGAAGCCTCAAGAGAGGCCGCACGAAGCGCCACCCCACGAGCAGCCCCGCGAGGCCAGCGAGGCCAGCGAGCAGGAGCGTGAGCTTGAGCAGCTGGTAGCGCAGGTCGTAGAGCGCGCGGATAGTACGCCGGGAGACGCGGGCCAAGTAGACCGCCCCCCCTTTCTTCAGGGGGACAGCACGATAGAAGACGTCCATGCGGCCGCTGGCGCCTCTGCGCCAACGCTCGGCGGCTTTTCCCGCAAGGGCGCTCTGGATCTCTCTTCGTGAGCTCAGCGAGGGCAGGGCGTGCTCGTAGGCGCGCAGGTCCGGCGGCCCTTGGGGGCCAAAGAAAAAGTCGCCAGCGCGGCGAAACCAGCCCCGCTGGAGTGTCGACCAGCGTTCAGCGTGGTCGACGCCGGTCTCGAAGAGGAGCGCGCCGCGACGATCGAGGACGCGCAACAACACATGGTGCTCTTTGGCGAAGGCGGCGAGCCTAGGGTGCCAAGTGCTCAACGCAAGAGCGTTGGTGTCGACCTCCCGCAGTCTCATCGCCAGCGCTACCCCCGCGCTTCGCACTTGGGTCGCCGCTTGATCGTGGGAGATGCCCTCTACGAGACCGGCGCTCCAGACCACCACAAGAGGGATGAAGACCAGCAGCAGGCTGCCCACGATCAGCTTGAAGCGCAGGCCAACGCGCAGTCGAGACTGTTTACTCGACGATGGCGTCGAGGCGCTCACGTGACGTTGCCGGCGTGGTCGTCTGAAATAAAGCGGTAGCCAATGGCGCGAACGGTCTCGATGGGGGTGAAGCTCGGGTCAATCTCGCTGAGCTTCTTGCGTAGGCGCTTGACGAAGGTGTCGATGGTACGAGCAGCGACCACGACATCTTCGCCGTAGACGCGGTCGATGAGGCGCTGGCGACTGTGGACATACCCTGGCTCCTTGGCCAAGGTCCAGAGCAGCTCGAACTCCGTCGCCGTGAGCTCGAGGCGTGTGTCATGCAGACGCACCTCGCGGCGATCGCGATCGAGGTGCAGCGGCCCGCGGCGGCGCTGTCGCCTGTCGTCGGAGCCAGGCGCGCGTATCGTCGCGCGCCGCAGCGCTGCGCGCACTCGGGCGATGAGCTCGCGGGTAGAGAAGGGCTTGGTGACGTAATCATCTGCCCCCATCTCGAGCCCGAGGACCTTGTCCATCTCCTCGTCACGGGAGGTTAGCATCATGATTGGCGTCGTGTGGTGGCGGCGGATCAGCTTGCAGACCTGGAGCCCATCGAGCTCGGGCATGAGCAGGTCGAGGATCACCAGATCTGGGGGCGCCGCGCAGAAGGTCTCCCAGCCCGCGCGTCCGTCGGCGGCTGTACGCACGGTGAAGCCCGCGTCCGCCAGAGACATGCTGAGCACGTCCACCAGGCTACGATCGTCGTCAATCAAGAGGATGGTTGCTGACTCAGCCATGGGCGCTCGTGGGTGTCGAGGGTTTTGAGGTGTCGAGTTCGAGCCGAGAGGATAGCGTTCGCCGAGGAAGGGCGGAAGTCCAAGCCCGGAGCCGTCCAAGCCCGGAGCCATCGAAGCCCGGAGCCGTCGAAGCCCGGAGCCGTCCAAGCCCGGAGCAGGTTGAGAGGTTATCGTCGCGCGCCACCATCTCCGAGTGGAGAGGAGACCACCACCGCGCCGTCACCTGCGCTATCCTCGTTGGTCGTGACAAGGAGCTGACGATGGCCGGTGGATGGTCCAGAGACGGAGCTGTACAGGAGCAGATCGACGCCAGCGTTGACAGCGAGGTTGCCCGCGCGAGGGCACGCTTGCCCAGGGGCGTGAGCTTGACCCATTGCGAGGACTGCGAAGAGCCGATCCCCGAAGGGCGGCGCAAGGCCGTGCCTGGGGTTCGCCGCTGCGTGCGCTGCCAAGCCGAGGCCGACGCTGAGGCCATCGATCACGCTCTCTACAATCGCCGCGGCAGCAAGGGCAGCCAGATGCGCTGAGAGCGTGCGCTGGACGGCATCAATCCCACGGGGCTCGTGCAGCGTTCTGAGCCTGGTTTCTCATTGACGCGAGCGCGCGAAGGACACGCTCCCCTCTTGCCAAGATCTCGAGAGTTCGGCTACGATGGGGCCATGAGAGCCGCGGTGTCTCTGGCCTTCCTTTGTCTCTTCACCTCGCCTGGCTGCGGCGGGCGGACCATCGCTCAGGACTCGGACAGCTCCCCGGTTGCTTCGGATAGCTCCCCGGTTGCTTCGGATAGCTCCCCGGTTGCTGACGGAGGGTTCGCGATCCGCGACCTGAGGGTACCCTCGTTCGATTTGGGCGTCACCTATAAGGTGGATTTCTGGCTCGTGAAGGGCGTGATCAATGGGCAACCCGTCCATTCGAATGGCCCGCCGGCCAAGGTGCGTTTCGGCGAGCCCATCCAGGGTACGGTCACCTTTGAGATCGACAAGATTATGGGGCGACCTGGACAGCACTTCTTGGTGCTCGTGCCCAGCTGGGGTGATCATGAGTCCAGCTACCAATTCCAAGCTCGTGACGTGCCGATGGGCAAGTCCACTCACACCGTCGAGTTCACCTTCCTGCCCCCTCCCCAAAAGGGCAGCGTTCGACTGATCTTCAGCGAGACTATGCTTGGGGTGCATCCCGCAAAGCAGGCGTCTCTAACCTCTTGGTGGGCCATGATCGCTCCCTCCTGGAACGACGGCAACGACATGGCAGATCTGTCCACGCCGGTGCTGGACGCTTGCGAAGGTGTGGGCAGCTGCCTGTGCCCCTACACTAACACCAGCGGGGCGATCGCCGACGATTTCTGCAGCTTGAAGCACCTGAAGGTCGAGGTCGACTGACCGACGGATCGACGGATCGACGGATCGACGGGTCGACTGGGAAGCAAGTCCTAGAGCGCTGATCAGCTTACCGGACCGAGCGGCGCGAAGGATGCGGAATCACGGCGTAGGAGCGAGAAGGGCGCCTGCTGGTAGCAAGCAACCGCCGAGCGACAACCGCTGTGATTTCGCAGACCAGCGCAGCGACGGGAGGTAAGTTGGTCAGCGCTCTAGGGAGGAGGCGGTAGGTTCTTGACGTTCCAGGTGCCCGCTTTGCAGGTGGCGACCTCACGTCCGCAGCTGCCGTAGGTACAGACCTGGCCCTCTACCGAGCAGGGCGAGGCGCTCTTTGGCGCGCTCTTGGGGCAGGCCACGGTTTGAGGAGCGGCGCAAGACCAGATGAACTCTTGACCTGGCGCCGGTGGCGCGCCCGCGCAGACGTGGACGCAGGTGCAGACCTCGGCGCCGTAGCGGCAGCTTGGGGCGCCGCTTGTGCAGAAGCCGCTCGGTTTGCTGGAGGGGCAGAGCGTCGTCGAGCCGCAGGTCGCGCCATCGAAGGCCAAGGCCCACGTTCCCTCGAAGCACTCGTAGACGTCGCCGCAGCCAGCGTTCGTCCCATAGCCGCATTGTAGCTTCGGTGTGGTGCAAGGGGTGCCCACCTGCGGTTCACTGGCCGGACAGCTGCCTTGTGGACCGTCACGCGCTGGCAGATCACCGCTCATGTCGGCGCCGCCCCCAGCGTCGTTGACGGCAGCGTCGGCGTCGTTGACGGCAGCGTCGGCGTCGTTGACGGCAGCGTCGGCGGTGTTGATGGCAGCGTCGGCGTTGTTGATGGTGTCGCCGTTGACGGCACCGTCAGCGCTCGTCACGCCACCATCATCGGAGCAGGCGCCGCCCGCGGCGACGAGCGCGGTCACCACCAACAGCCAGATCCCCTGACGCAGCGCTTCCTTCATCGGCACCTCCATCTGCAGCGACCCTTCGCTCCTCGAGGATAGCATCTGCGGCGCGAAGGGTACAATTGGGGTATAATAAGGCCACCTTAGAGGAGGTGTTAGATGCGAATACTCTTGACGTTCCTACTCGCGATGGCGCTCACGTCGGGCTGCAGCGACGACTTGAGCGTGACCAAGGATGGCGGCGGTAGCGATTTCGTCGCCGACAACGGCACGGACGCTGTGACCCCGGACGGTGCTGTCGATGGCGGCGGCGACGGCTCCGTTTCCGACAGCGGCCCGACCCTAGACAGCGGCCCGACCCTGGACAGCGGCCCGACCCTGGACAGCGGCCCGACCCTGGACAGCGGCCCGACCCTGGACAGCGGCCCGACCCTAGACAGCGGCTCCGCCCCTGATCTTTCGAACCACTTTGTCAAGGCGCTCGAAGGCATATGGTTGATCGGCTGGGCCAAAGGTGGCCAGAACCACTATAGCTGGTTGAGGCTGACGCCGACCTCCAACACCGGC
>PDPC01000007.1 GCA_002747355.1 Pseudomonadota bacterium
ATCACGGCGTAGGAGCGAGGAGGGCGCCTGCTGGTAGCAAGCAACCGACGAGCAACAACCGCTGTGATGTCGCAGACCAGCGCAGCGACGGGAGGTAAGCTGGTCAGCGCTCTAGAGCGCTGATCAGCTTACCGGACCGAGCTGCGCGAAGGATGCGGAATCACGGCGTAAGAGCCAGCAACCGACGAGCGACAACCGCTGTGATGTCGCAGACCAGCGCGGCGACGGGAGCTCCGTTGGTCAGCGCTCTAGATCGCGCGCAGATAGGCCGTATTGGCGACAAACGTCTCAATTCGTTGTTGTAGCGCCTTCCGCTGCGCTCGCCAGTCTAAGATGTCGGTGGCGATCGCCAACGCCGCCGCGCTCGGCATCGAGACGACCAGCAGCCAGCCAAAGGCGAGGGTCGCGATCGTAGCGCCTAATCCACCAACAACAGCGGCCTTCGAGAAGGACCGGCGGCGTGCAGCGGAGCACCATAAGCGGACCTCGAGAGCGCGTCCTTGACCAGTCTTCGTCACCACGATCTCGCCATGGTCGGGGATGGCCCAACCTCCTATGCGGCTGCCGAAGGCCAGCCGATCGGTGTCTCGGCGCTCGATCGCTAGTCCCGGGCCAGCTAGTCCCCCGCTGAGGACGCCCTCCACCAGCTGCTCGAGCAGAAGCTTGGGCTCCCGAGGGGCCTCGAGGCTGAAGGTAAGATGGGGTTTTCCGCGTGAGGACATCCAGCTGCCTACTACGCTCTCGGCTGATCTGCAACCTCTCTGCAGAGCGCGGGATGGCAGGGGAGCTGAAGGTCCTAGCGCCGAGATACACACAGCTCGCGCGCAGCACCACCCAAGCCGCTCACCGGGAAGGGAGCGGATCTCGAACGAGATCGGCTGGTGGGTGGAGCTCGCTGCAGCGCCGTCTAGACGGTGAAGCCGCCTAGAGAGCTTCCCCACCCATTCGGGACCGAGCTGCCGAGCCGCTGAGCCGCTGAGCCGCTGAGCCGCTGAGCCGCTGAGCCGCTTTCGTAGCCGAAGAAACGAGCCATACGGGCGATACGACGAGGAGCTATCTGAGGTATAGACAGCAGCGGCCGGCAGTGCTGTGCCCGGCGACGCGAGGGATGTATAGGGGTGCCCTAAAAGGTGAAGGTCGTCGGCGGCGTGGTGATCGCCGCAGGAGCAGCCTTCTTGGCGGCCGGCTTCTTCGTCGCCTTCTTGGCAGCCGGCTTCTTCGTCGCCTTCTTGGCGGCCGGCTTCCTCGTCGCCTTCTTGGCGGCCGGCTTCCTCGTCGCCTTCTTGGCGGCCGGCTTCTTCGTCGCCTTCTTGGCGGCCGGCTTCTTCGTCGCGTTCTTGGCGGCTGGCTTCTTCGTCGCCTTCTTGGCGGCCGGCTTCTTCGTCGCCTTCTTGGCGGCCGGCTTCTTCGTCGCCTTCTTGGCGGCCGGCTTCCTCGTCGCCTTCTTGGCGGCCGGCTTCTTCGTCGCCTTCTTGGCGGCTGGCTTCCTCGTCGCCTTCTTGGCGGCCGGCTTCCTCGTCGCCTTCTTGGCGGCTGGCTTCCTCGTCGCCTTCTTGGCGGCCGGCTTCCTCGTCGCCTTCTTGGCGGCCGGCTTCTTCGTCGCCTTCTTGGCGGCCGGCTTCTTCGTCGCCTTCTTGGCGGCCGGCTTCTTCGTCGTCTTCTTGGCGGCCTTTTTAGCCATGGTCCTGAACCCTCCCGGTGGGCAGTCTTGACGCATATTATGGTTGAATTTAGTCTCCGTCAAACAAATTATGCATAATTTTGCTTAATTTATGTATTGTTATTTCAATATAGCTAAATAGTTGATAATCCGCGTGTTCTTCGCCGAACTCTGAGAAAGCGCCCTAGCTTTTTATCATGATTCTCGATGTCTGCGGCGTTGGCTGGTGTCGCGCTGCTCGCTCTACCCACTGGACGCACGGCGAGTCCTTCGTGTTCTCAGCGATCGTGTTCTCAGCGATCGTGTTCTCAACGATCGTGTTCTCAGAGATCGTTGTGATCCGTGAGGAATTGGGAATCTCCTGTGGACTCTTGGCTACCCACAAGCAGGGGGAGTCCTGTGGACCCATTTTGCTAACCTAATAGAAATACAAGTTTTACTTGGAGCCTCGCGGTGTGGATGGGTCGCGAATCAAGGGTACGTTTGGGGGTGTAAATGGAATCCTTTTTGACAGCGTCGGCCTCTAGACCTACGCTGCGAGGCCGATGGCAATGCGCGTACGTTCGTCGTTTTATCGGGGAGAGCTCGGCCAGCTGGCGACTGACCTGCTGGCCGTCGCTTGTTTCGAGGATCAGGTCTCAGCGACGCGAGAGCTCGACGGGCTCGATCGCGCCTTCTCAGGGAATCTGCGGCGGATTCTCGACGAGGAGGAGTTCAAAGGCAAGAGCGGGAGCCGAGTGCTGGTCCACACTCATGGCGCGCTCAGCACCCGACGGCTCTTGGTGGTGGGCCTCGGGAAACGCGGCGAGTTTGACATGCCGGACACCCGCGCCTACGGGGCCACCATCATGGAGGTCGCCAACGCCACCCGGGTCAAGGACGTCTCCGTGGTCTTGCCACCTCTAGATGGCTCCGCCGCGGAGCGCTCCACGCGCTTCCTCTTCGAGGGGCTTCATCTCGGAGCCTATCGATTCGACCGGTACCAAGCCGACGATCAGCGCAAGCGTCCCAACGTCGAGTCGGTCTCGATCGTGCTGGGCGCCGGACAGTCCGAGCCCCACCTCGCGCTGGCTCAGGCCGAGGTCGTTGGGAACGCCGTCAATCGAGCGCGCGACTTGGTTAACGAACCGGCCGGTGTGCTCACGCCGACCGCGCTGGCGGACTACGCTCGCGAGCTCGCCAAGAGCGAGGGGCTCGAGTGTCAGGTGCTGGGGCCCAAGGAGTGCGAAAAGCAGAAGATGGGCCTCTATCTCGCTGTTTCGCGCGCCAGCGCGGAGGAGCCGCGTTTCATTCACCTGACCTACTGCCCGAAGGGTAAATCGGTGCGACGACGGATCGCGCTGGTTGGCAAGGGCGTCACATTCGACTCGGGGGGCCTCTCGCTCAAGCCCAGCGCGGGGATGCTCGAGATGAAGGCCGACATGGCTGGCGCAGCGGCGGTGCTCGGTACGATGAGCGCGCTCTCCCAGCTGGGCATCAAGGCTGAGGTCCACGGCATCGTCGCTGCGACCGAAAACATGATCTCCGGCTCCGCCTACAAGCTTGGTGACGTCATCGTCGGGATGAGCGGCAAGAGCGTCGAGATCCACAACACCGACGCCGAGGGACGGCTCACCCTCGCCGACGCCCTGACCTACGCCCAGCAGGTGGTGCAGCCCGACGAGCTGATCGATCTGGCGACCCTCACCGGCGCGTGCGTCGTCGCCCTCGGCCCCTATCACGCCGGGGTGATGGGCAATGACAACGCGCTGATCGAGCACTTCCTGGGCGCCGCAAGGCGAGCGGGGGAGCACGCCTGGAAGCTGCCGCTACCCAAACAGCTGCGAACGATGCTCGAGTCGAAGATCGCCGATCTCAAGAACGTCGGTGAACGTTGGGGTGGAGCGCTGACCGCAGGGCTCTTCCTTCAGGAGTTCGTCAACGACATCTCGTGGCTGCATGTCGACATCGCCGGACCCGCCTATGCCGACAAAGCCGAGGCTCATGTCCCACAAGGCGGCACGGGCTATGGCGTGGCGGCCTTGCTCGAGCACCTGGCTGCCCGCGGCTCCGCCGGCAGCAACCCAGCTGTTTGACCTCCAACCCATTATGTAGTCAAATGTAGGTGAAGGCGTACCTTGCGCCCGCGCGGCCCCACGCGGCGCAGGTTTGGCGTCCGCGTCATGAGGTGAATGATGGGCACCCGTTTGGCTTCAATGATGGTCTCGCTACACCACGATCAGCCGCTGCGGCTGCTCATCCCTTGCTGTAGCGGCAAGGGTCGACTCGCCTACCGGGTCGAGACGCGTCGCCGGAGGCGGCAGGAGCGGGTCTCACGAACGACGCGAGCGCGAACGCTGACAGTCGACAGCGCGAGCTAGCCCGAGGTGTGGCCGTGGAAGGATTGGAGCGCCTGTGTCCCGAGGACGGTTCGGCCGGCCGCGACCAGGCGACGCCAGCACACTGGAGCACCCTTCAGGGCGCGACCGGCCGAAGGCCGGGGCGGAGGTGTGGCCGTGTAAGGCCGAGGGGGGCTGCTCCCAGCCCCCCTAAATATCGAGGTTGCGGGCGTTGAGCGCGTTTTTCGCGATGAAGTTTCGCCGCGGTTCGACCTGATCTCCCATCAACACGGTGAAGATGTCATCGGTCTCGGTGATGTCATCGACGCGTACCTGCAGCAACGTGCGCGTCTCGGGGTTCATCGTCGTCTCCCAGAGCTGGTCGGGGTTCATCTCGCCCAGACCCTTGTAGCGCTGGATCGCGAGGCCCTTGCGACCTCGCTCGTCGACCAGCCCGGTGAGCTGTGTCAGCCGCTGGAGCTCTAGCGGCTCTGATAGGCCCTGGAGCTGATAGGGCGCCTTGCCGCGCTGACGGAATTGGCGCTTCAGCGCTCGCAGCTGCACGAAGTCGTTTGACTGGACGAGTGCTGAGTCGATCACGGTTCGCGCCGGGATGCCGTCTACCGTGGACTCGCAGATCACACGGTAGACCGCGTGGCCCTCGGAGCGGTCTTGATGCCGCTCGAAGGTCAGAGGAACGGCGTCGGGGTAGCGCGCGGCCATATACGCTTCGAGCTTGGCGCAGCAGCGCTCGAACTCGGGCTCGTCTGCGGCCAAGAAGGTCTCCGAGAGATCCCCCTCGAGTACGGTCATCGCCTCGATCAGCCGCACGTCGCCCCGTCCTTGGAGGCGGCTGAAGTGCTTCTCGTAGCGCATCGTCTCGGCGACCAACCGGCGCAGCTCGTCGCCGCTGATCTCGACACCCTCGGCGTCAACCAACAACAGGGTGCCGATCCCGCCGTCGATGATGAACTGATCGAGCTCGGCGTCGTCTTTGAGGTAGGTCTCGGTCTTGCCGCGCTTGACCTTGTAGAGCGGCGGCTGGGCGATGAAAAGGTGTCCGCGTCGCACCAGCTCGGGCATCTGCCTATAGAAGAGGGTCAACAGCAGCGTGCGGATATGCGAGCCGTCGACGTCAGCATCGGTCATGACGACGATGCGATGATAGCGCAGCTTCTCGATGTCAAAGTGGTCCTCGCCTACGCCACAACCCAGAGCCGTGATCAGGGTCGCGATCGCCTCGGAGGACAGCACCTTGTCGAAGCGAGCCTTCTCTACGTTGAGGATCTTGCCCCGCAAGGGTAGGATCGCTTGGTGTTTGCGGTCTCGACCCTGCTTTGCAGAGCCGCCCGCCGAGTCGCCCTCGACGATGAAGATCTCGGCCTCCGCCGGGTCGCGCTCCTGGCAATCGGCGAGCTTACCGGGCAGTGAGCTCGAGTCGAGAGCGCCCTTCCGTTGTACGAGCTCACGCGCCTTGCGCGCAGCTTCGCGCGCACGAGAGGCCATCACCGCCTTGTCGACCACGGCGCGAGCGCTCTTGGGGTTCTCCTCGAGGAACTGCCCCAGCCGGTCGTTGACGATCGTCTCGACGATGCCCTTGACCTCGCTGGAGACGAGCTTCTCTTTGACCTGGCTGTTGAACTTGGGATCGGGGTGCTTGACGCTGATCACCGTCGTCAGCCCCTCGCGCAGGTCGTCGCCGGTGAGCCCGCCTTTGTAGTCTTTGATCTTCTGATCGGCGGCGTAGGCGTTGATCGTGCGCGTCAGCGCCGCCTTGAAGCCCGTAAGGTGGGTGCCGCCGTCGGCGTTACGGATATTGTTGGTGAAGCAGAGCGTGCTCTCCTGGAAGGCGTCAGTCCACTGCAAGGCGAGCTCGACGCCGATGCCCTCGCGCTCGTCTGCGAGATGGATCACCTCTGGATGTATCGCGACACGATGGCGGTTGAGGTACTCGACGAAGGAGGCCACGCCACCTTCCGAGAGGAACTCTTGGCGCTGCCCCGTGCGCTCATCGATCAGCACGATCCGCACGCCGGCGTTGAGAAACGAGAGGTCGCGCAGGCGCTGCGTCAGCACCTCGTAGGAGAACTCTGTGGTGCTGAAGATCTCGGGGTCGGGCAAAAACCGGATCGTCGTGCCCGTGTCGGCGGAGGCCTCGAGCTGGCTCAGAGGAGCGTCCGCGAAGCCCCGGCTGTAGGTTTGGCGCCAGCGGTGCCCCTCGCGGTGCACGTCTAGCTTCAGCCAGGTCGAGAGCGCGTTGACGACCGAGACGCCGACGCCGTGGAGTCCACCGGAGACCTGATAGGAGTCGTCGTTGAACTTTCCACCGGCGTGCAGCGTGGTCATGATCACCTCCGCTGCCGAGACGCCCTTCTTTGGGTGGATGCCGACCGGGATGCCACGCCCGTTGTCTTCGACGGTGACGGACCCATCAAGGTGAATCGTCACGATGACACGGTCGGCAAACGTGGCCATCGCCTCGTCGATCGAGTTATCGACGACCTCGAAGACCATGTGATGGAGGCCGGTTCCATCATCGGTGTCGCCGATGTACATCCCCGGCCGCTTTCGCACCGCCTCGAGACCCTCGAGGACCTGAATCGAGGAGGCGCTGTACTCGCTCGACGTCATACGTTGCGGTTTGTCTTCGGTGATCGGATCGTGGCTCTCGCCACTCGGAGGCTCGGTCATCGCTGGCTCGTTGTCAGGGATGGGCGACGTGGACACGAATCATAAATGATTCCAAGGGTAAGCACCATAGCACAGGCGAGAGTCGCGGTAAAGCGAAAGGTCACGACTGAGAGATGGCGATTGTTCCGTCTAACACTTTGAAATCAAATCGATTATTAACGAGAGGTACCAGCTCGGCGCGAGTGGTGGTCAGCAAGACCTGACACGATATTTCCTTAATAAATTCGAATAGATAGGCATTCTTTTCTGCGTCGAGCTCGCTCGACACATCGTCGAGGAGCAGGATCGGAAACTGCGAGAGCTTGTCGTGAGTGTCTAAGATCTGAGCAATCTTGAACGCGAGCATCAGCGCGCGGGTCTGGCCTTGGGAGGCAAACTGACGCGCTGAGCGCCCATCGATGGTCAACTCGAGGTCGTCAGCATGAGGGCCAATGGAGGTCGCCCGCCGCTCGAGGTCTCGACGACGCGAGGCACCAAGCAAGGCCTCGTAGCGCCGCATGAGCTCGACCAGCTCCGTCTGGGGATGATGGAGCACCTCGGCGAGAGGGGGGGCGCTGGTGTAGACCAGCCCGGCTTCGAGCTGCGCGCCGACGATACGCGCGAATGCCTCATGGTAGCGCGGCGAGAGGGACCGCAGATAGCGCTGACGCGCCAGCATGACCTTCGCACCGAGCCCGGCCAGGCTCCGGTCGTAGACGTCGAGCAACGCCTCTACGCCCGGTTGAGGCTCTCGTAGCAGCCTGTTTCGCGAGCGCAGAGCCTTGGTGTAGTCGCGCACCAGGGAGGGATAGTCGGCCCAGACGGTGGCGACAGCGCGGTCGAGCAGGCGTCGGCGCTCGCCGGGGGAACCTTTGGGCACCTGGAGGTCATCTGGTGTGAAGAGCACAGCCGCGAGCCCACGGGAGAGGCCTCCTGCGACGGAGCGTAGGGCCTTGCCATCGATCGTAACGCGGCGACGCTCGCCCTCGAGCACGACCTGCACGTCGCTATCGAGACCTTCGGCGCGCGTCTGAGCGACAACGCGCGCGCGTTCACATCCGAAGCGCACCATCTCTTTGACCCGCGCGCCACGAAAGGAGCGCTGGCAGATCGCAAGATAGGCGGCCTCGAGGAGGTTCGTCTTGCCCTGCGCGTTGGGCCCGCAGAAGACGTTGAAGTGAGGCGAGAGCGTGAGTGTGACGCTCATCAGGTTGCGGAAATCCTGCGCTGAGAGCTGGAGGATCTGCATGAGGCTGTCTCGCCTCTGCGTGCTGATGGATCTGGATCAGATCCGCATCGGCATCACGACACCGACGTAGTCGCGAGAGTCATCTGGCCGTACAAGCCCTGGATCCAGCTCTCCGTTGAACTCGAGGATCACGTTGTCTTTGTTGATCTCATTCAAAATATCAATGAAATAGCGCGCGTTGAAGCCCACCGTGAGCTCTTCGTCGTTGTACTCGACCTCGAGATCTTCAAGCGCCTCACCCAGATCCGGGTTGTCACTCATGATCCGAAGGCGTCCTTGCGAGAGCGCCATTCGGATCCCGAACGAGCGCTCCGAGGACATCAAGGAGACGCGCTTGAGCGACTCGAGTAATCCAGCCCGTGGTAGGCGGATCGCCTTCTCGTTGGCGGTCGGGATCACCTGCTTGTAGGACGGGAACTGTGCGTCGACCAGCGCCACGCTGAGCACGACGTCTTGGGCGCGAACGAAGATGTTGTTGTCGGCGAAGCCGAGATCGCAGGTCTCGTCGACGGGCTCGAGCAGGCGCTTGATCTCCATCACGCCTTTACGTGGGATGATCACGCCCGCGTCGAGGGTCGGACCGGTCCCAAGATCGGCTTCGATCTTGCTGAGGCGATGACCATCAGTCGAGACCATCGTCGCGCGCTTGCCATCGCATTCGAAATAGATGCCCGAGAGATGATGTCGTGTGTTGTCGGTCGAGACGGAGAAGAGCGTCTTACCGATCATGTCGACCAACGCGGGCGCTGAGACCTCCGAGAAGACAACCTCTCGATGGTCAGGTAGGCGTGGAAAATCGCGATCGGACATCCCGACGAGCTTGTAGCGGGCCTTGCCTGCTTTGATCTCAGCCCAGTTGTTCTCACTCTTGCTCAGAAAGACCATATCGGCTGGGAGGTTACGAACGATCTCGTAGATATGCTTTGCGCCGATGCTCACACCACCTTCGCTTTTGACCTCGGCAGGGAGCTCCGCGACCATGCTGGTGCGGAGGTCCGTAGCGGCACAGACGATCGCGTCTTGGCCCTCACTGCGGAGGAGTACGTTGGCTACGGCTGGCGTGGTGCTCTTGCGTTCTGCGATGCTCTGCGCGAGATACAGACCTTTGAGGAACGCCGCTCGATTGATCTTCAACTCCATCTCGGTTCTCCACAGTCTCTATCGATCGGAGGTTCCTTTAGCAAAATATCAGTAGTCGTATGATCACCTGTGGACAGGCCGCAAAAGAGCGCTAATAGCACTCGATCATGCCTCTTTCCGGCGGGAAAACCTGGGGGAAGAGCTGGGGAGGAACAGGCACCTATCCCCAGCGTAGCCCACGACGTGGGCTCGTACACAGGCGAGCCACATCCGAAACCACATGCTGTCCACAGGATCGACATTGAAGGCCGTTTCAGCGTTCGGCGTCCATATTTGACGGTTCGTTCCGACAGTTCGTACTAACGGTTCGTTCTGACGGTCCTTGTTCGTTCTGCTTGTTAGCGTGGCTAAGGTGGTGACGCGACCAGCAGGGGGACAAGGAACACACGAACTCAGGTTCCCCGTAGCATGAGTCTTTGGGGGTTGGCAACTTGTTGGAAATATCTGCGTTCTCGTCACCCTGCGGTGACGAGCGACGCCAATCGAGCCGAGATCGCGGAGCGAAAACGCAGCCATCGCGGTGCTCCGGCGAGTTTGAGCGACAACGAGCTCGGTTCGAAGGGCTGGTCGCGACGGGAGGGCGAGATCAACAGGCTGCTCGAAAGCGGCCGGCAGTGCGGTACGCGGCGACGGGAGGAACGTGAAAAAATAGTCCTCGAGCGCTGACGAACGGACCTCCCGTCGCCGCGCTGGCCTGCGACATCACAGCGGTTGTCGTTCGTCGGTTGGGGGCTACCAGCAAGCGCCCTTCTCGCTCCTACGCCGCGACACCGCATCCTTCGCGCAGCTCGGTCCGGTACGCGGATCAGCGCTCTAGAGATCGAGCTGGCGCTCGATGCTCTCCACCGTCGTCCGAATCGAGAGGTCCTTGTCGACCAGCTGCTCGATCTTTCGAAACGCGCTGATTACGGTGGAGTGGTCCTTGCCACCGAAGCGTTGGCCAATCTCGGGGAAGGAGCAGCGGGTCAGCTTGCGGGAGAGGAACATCGCGATCTGCCGTGGACGAGCCACGGCCTTATGGCGCTTTTGGCCCTTGAGCTCCGAGACCTTGATGTTGAAGTAGGAGGCGACCTCTTTTTGAATCGTCTCGATGGTCAGCGTTGAGCCCGTCGCAGAGAGGAAGCTCTTTAGCGTCTGCTGAGCTAGGTCGACGCTGATATCGGAGCCCTGCAACGACGCGATGGCGGCCAAGCGAATCAACGAACCCTCGAGCTCGCGAACGTTCGATTTGATGTGCTGCGCGAGAAACATGGCCACGTTGTCAGGCAACGTGATCTTCTCGTTGTCGGCCTTTGCCTTGAGGATCGCCATCCGCGTCTCGAGCTCGGGTTGCTGGATGTCGGCGATCAATCCCCATTGAAAGCGCGTTCGCAGCCGCTCCTCGAGGTCGGGGATTTCGTGTGGATATTTATCCGAGGTGACGACGATCTGACGGTTGAGGTCATAGAGCGCGTTGAAGGTGTGGAAGAACTCGTCTTGCGTGCTCGCCTTGCCGGCGATGAACTGGATGTCGTCGATCAGCAGCACATCACAGCTCTCACGATAGCGCTGACGGAACGCTTCCATGCGGTTCGAGCGCAGATGGTTGATGTAGTCGTTCATGAACTGCTCGGACGACATGTACACCAGCCGGAAGTGCGGCTTCGACTGCAGGATGGCGTGGCCGATCGCAGAGAGCAGGTGGGTCTTGCCAAGGCCGACGCCGCCGTAGATGAACAGGGGGTTGTATTTCGCGGCCGGTACCTCCGCCACCGCTCGCGCTGCGGCGTGGGCTAGCTGGTTGCTCGGCCCAACCACGAAGGTGTCGAAGGAGTAGCGCGCGTTGAGCTGCTGCATCTCTGGAGGAGGTGGTGTGGGCTGCTCCTCCGGCTCGGGCTGCTCGACGGGAGCTGCGTCCTCATGGGGCAGCTCGTCGAGGTGAAACACGACCCGATAGTCGATGTCGGTTGCGTTTCGCAGCTCTTGGAGGACGATGGCGAGGTAGTTATCCTCGAACCAGTCCTTGATATAGCGATTGGGAGCTCGAAGGGTAATCTCACCTTCGTCTATCGTCTCGCAGCGGATGGGGCGGAGCCACAGGTCGAAGTTCTGAGGCTTGATGCGTTGCTGAAGCGCGGCGAGGGCTCGCGCCCAAATGTCGGTGGTCAGCTCGCTCACGACCGGTCCAGTGCTGTGAGTTCAGAAAAAGCCAGTGAATACATAAACTTGGGCCTAGTCTATGCGAGCTTGTCCACAGACTTGCCAACACACGCAGCCCGCTCCTGCTCTGGGCACCAGCGACGGTCTCGATGATCGCTGGTGCCCGAGCCGTCGAGCTAACAAGGCCTGAGTTGCGTTGGCAAGTGCAAAAGCGTCGCGACCTGATAGCCGACGCGAATCGCACGAGAATCAGCGAGCGACGGAGCGCTTTCGAGGGCTCGTATCCACGACTGGCGATGGCAGCGCGGGGCTAACGCCGCGGCGATCCGCTGCTCACCAACGAAAAGCTTGCGCTAAACCATGAGAGATATAGGTGGGTTAAAGACTTCGCTCGGATCTCCTCGGTCGCGATGAGATCCATCGATGATCGTGTAGAGGGCGCCATGAGATCTCGTCGGTCGGATCCAAAAGACGCCTCGAGCGACGGCGCTCGTCAGCTTGACAGCGTCAGCGAGGACTGGTAAGGCAGGCAGTCTTTTTGAGCAGCCTTGCGCTGCGTGGAACCAAGACCTTTCGAGGAGTCGAGCGGTGAAACGGACCTACCAGCCGCACAACAAACGTCGCGCGCGTGTTCATGGCTTTCGCGCGCGTATGAAGACCAAGGGCGGGCGTCGTGTGCTCAACCGTCGCCGTCGTCGCGGTCGCGTGCGCCTGAGCTGCCAGACGCCGACGAAGTAGCACCCTCCTTCACGTGCTGGGTTGCGATCCTCCACGTGCTGGCCAATCCTCACCCGGGCGGGGGATGTCACGATGAGGTCCGGCTACGAGAGCCGGCTCGGGCGTCGGACAAGGATGGCGGCATGTGTGATCAGCGGCTTCGTAAGGGAGAGCGCGTTCGAGAGCGACGCGAGTATCTATCCATCCAGCGCGGCGGGGCCAAGCTTCATCTTCAGCACCTGCTCGCGTTCATCAAGCCCGGCCCGTCGACGTGCCGCCGCATCGGCATCACCGTCAGCAAGAAGGTAGGCAACGCGGTCGCACGCAATCGGCTCAAGCGCTTGTTGCGCGAAGGTTGGCGCCGCAAGAAGAACGAGTTTCCGCTCGGCTACGACGTGGTGTTGATCGCCAAACGCAACGCCACGGAGGCGGGATACGAAGACCTTGAGCGGCAGGTCGAGCAGGTCGCGAAGCGAGTGACCCGCGCAGCACGCTCGGGCTCGGAACGGTAGGCAATGGGGCTCAAGACCCTACAGCATACGACGAGAGCCGAGCGCGACGGCGACAACGCGCAGCGACCACATCAGGTTGGCAGTTGGCGCCGGGTCGTGGCGCTGCCGGCCGAGGCGGTGATCTCGCTGCTGGTGCTGCTGGTCCGCGGCTACCAGGCCGTGATCTCGCCGGCCTTGGCCCCTCGTTGCCGATTTCATCCATCATGTTCGGCGTACGCGATAGGAGCGCTACGTCGCCATGGCTTGCTCAAGGGCTCGCTACGGGCTGCCTGGCGACTGCTGCGCTGCAATCCTTTCGGCAAGGGCGGTTATGATCCGCCGTAGCCTCACGCCGTCAACGACGTCAACGACGCCTCGACGTAGAGGTCGGGGTCGGGAGCTTCGATGAGCAGCAGTACCCTCAGGATCGTCCTGACGGTGGTGATCAGCATCGGCATCTTGCTCGTCTGGAACCACTTCTTCGGGAGCAAAACGAAAGCGCCACAGCAGGGCAAAGCGCCGGTCAGAAAGACGGCCAAGGCCCCTGGCACGTCGAGCAAGGTCGCGCCGAAGCCCAAGATAGGCGCCGAGGCTGGCACGGGCAGCGGCGCCGTGAAGGGCGACACCGTTGGGCCCGTGACGCTCGACCGGGAGGGCAAGCAGACCACCCTGATCTGGAAGGCTGGTAAGGCGAAGGTCACGTTCACCGATCGGCAGGGTGCGCTGCGACATGTCGTGCTCGCCAACGATCGCTACAAGGAGCTTCGCGCAGGGAAGCTGCAGCAGATCGACCTGGTGCAGACGGTCGCTGGGAAAGGGCCCTGGCCCCTCGAGGCGGCGTTCCCCGACTCAGACTTCGTCGTGCCGAAGAACGCGCGTTACAAGCTCGTCAAGCGCACGCGTGACTCGCTGGTCTATGAGTGGAGCTCGTCCAAGGTCCGGATCCGCAAGTCCTACAAGCTCGACGACAAACGCCCCGTGATGCGGCTGAGCGTCGAGGTTCAGAACCTCAGCAAGAACATGCTCGACGCGCGGCTGAAGATGAAGCTCTTCGCCCAGCAGGACCCAGCGAGCAGCCAGCCCGGGATGACGAACCCCTACCCCAAGCTGCCCACGGGGCTCTGCTACGTCAACGGGAAGCTCGAGCGTCGCAGCTCGGGGGCCATCGCGGGCACTCAATCGAGCTGCTCTGCGGCGGGCTGCGGCATGGGCTCGGGGCCGGTCAACAAGGTCGGCCAGGTCAACTGGATCGCCTCAGACGACCGCTATTTCATCACGGCCTTGGTGCCAAAAGATGCCGGGGCGCAGCGCCGCTGCGAGCTCTCCCTGCTCGCATCAAACCCGCACATCGTGGAGGTCGCGCTCACCTTCAAGCAGACGAAGCTGAAGGTCGGCGAGAGCAAAACGCACGAGTTTTTGGTCTTCCTCGGCGCCAAGGAGCTCGAGAAGCTCGACACGATCCTAGGTGGTGACAAAAAGAGCCTCGAGCTCTCGAAGTCGATCGAGTTCGGCTGGTTTGCGGTGATCTGTCGCCCGATGCTCTGGCTGCTCAAGCAGTTCTATCGGGTCGTGGGCAACTGGGGCATCGCGATCATCCTGCTGACCCTCGTGGTCAAGCTCCTGACGTTTTACTGGACGCATAAGTCAATGAAGTCGATGCGGAACATGCAGCGACTCAAGCCGAAGATGGACCTGCTCAAGGAGAAGTTCGGCGACGACAAAGCGCGACTGAACCAGGAGATGATGAACCTCTACAAGGTGCATAAGGTCAACCCGCTCGGTGGCTGTCTGCCGATGGTGATCCAGATGCCGATCTGGTTCGCCCTCTACCGCACCTTGGGTAACGCTCAGGAGCTCTACCGCTCCCCCTTCTTCGGGTGGATTTCGGACCTCACGGCGCCGGACCCCTACTACATCCTGCCCATCGCGATGGGTCTCTCGATGTTCGCCCAGCAGGCGATCACGCCACAGCCGATGGAGGGCACGCAGGCCAAGATCATGAAGTATTTCATGCCTGGCATGTTCACCTTCATGATGCTCTGGCTGCCCGCCGGGCTGACGCTCTACATCTTTGTCAACACGCTGCTGACGATGGTTCACCAATGGCAGATGAACCGCTCGGACCCACTGCCGAGCAAAGAAGAGGCGCAACAAGAGGCGCAGGCGAGGAGCGGCTCCGGGGGTGGCTCCGGCGCTCTGCACAATACGCCCACGACGAAGGCCCGCGCCGAGGGTGGCACCAGCAGCAGCAAGGCCAGCAGCATCTCCTCCGCGCGGGGCGGGCGGGGAGCGCGCAAGCGACGACGGAAGAAGAAGCCAACCTCGTCGAGTTAGCGCAGAGCTTGTCAGTTGCGGGCTAGTCGACGACCAAGAAGTGAGGCAGCGAGATGATAGAACACGCAGCTCAGCAGTTGAGTGAGGACGACCGCTTCGGGCAGGCCAAGCGAGCGCTGGCCGATGTCCTCGAGCGGATGGGTCTCGACGTCGAGATCGAGGGTGAGGAGCAGGACGAACAGATCGACCTGCGAGTGCACGGTGAAGACGCGGCGAGCTTGGTTGGCAAGAAAGGCCGCACTCTCGACGCCCTACAGTTTTTGATCAACAAGATCGTCAGCCGCCGCGTGGCAGAGCATAAGCTCGTGGTGCTCGACGCCGACAGCTACCGAAAGCGGCGGGAGGCCTCGCTCTTGCAGCTGGCCGAGCGGCTCGGGGACAAGGCCGTCGAAGAGGGCAAGATTATTCGCCTCAACCCGATGAGCCCGCGGGACCGGCGTGTGATTCATATGGCGTTGCGGGACGTCTCCGGGTTGAGCACGCGCAGCGAAGGCGACGGCGAGGAACGACGGCTGCTGATCGTGCCCGAGCGCTGATCAACGTCCATTTCCGCGAAAGCATGTCAGGGTCACGCCGTGACGCGCGACAAGGCCTCCCCTCCACGCTTCGCTTACGAGCGAAGAGCGCCCTCCGATAGCAAGACCTCGACCGAGCAGCGAGACAAGCTGACGACCCTCGGCAGCCAAGCGACCTACGAGCGATCCCTTTGGTCGCTCGGCGAAGAGACGATCGGCGCGATCGCTTCGCCCGCTGGCAGCGGCGCCGTTGGTGTGCTGCGGCTCAGCGGTAGCGACGCGGCGGCGTTGCTCGAGCGCGCGAGCGGGGCGAAGGCGACGCCGCGACGGATGCAGCGCCGCGTGCTCTGCGAACCGACGAGCGGGCAGCGCGTCGACGAGGTGTTGGCTTGCTATATGCCTGGACCGCGCTCCTACACCGGAGAGGACGTGGTGGAGGTCTTTGGGCATGGGGGAGCGCTCAACATGGAAGCGCTGCTCGAGCTCTTCTGCTCGCTCGGAGCACGTCGCGCCCAGCCCGGAGAGTTTACCCGCCGCGCCTTCCTCAACGGCCGGGTCGATCTCGCCCGGGCCGAGGCCGTCGCTGAGGTGATAGACGCTCGCAGCCGCCGCGCCCTGGAGAACGCCCAGAGCCTGCTCGCGGGGGCGCTCGGGAGAGAGCTCGCGCCGCTTCGGGATGGGCTCATAGCCCTCACCGCCGAGCTCGAGGCGGCGATCGACTTCGCCGATGAGCTCGATGGCGCTCCCCCGCTCGCCGAGGAACAGCGCGCCTTCCTGGCGCGGCTGCGCGCGCCGCTGGAGCGCCTGATCGACAGCTCGAGCGCCGCCTCGCGTCTCGATGGCTTGACCGTCGCGCTGAGTGGCGCGGTGAACGTTGGTAAGTCGAGCCTCTTCAACGCGCTGCTCGCGCGGGAGCGGGCGCTGGTCTCGGCGGAGGCGGGGACGACCCGTGACTACCTAGAGGCCGATCTCGAGTGGCGCGGGCTACGGTTGAGGTTGGTTGATATGGCGGGGGAGCGACCAGAGGGCGAGATGGGGGCGCTGGAACGGCAGGGCCGTCGCCTCGCGAGCGAGCGTCTGGCCAGCTGTGATGTGCGCCTGCGGCTGGTCGACGGCAGCCGTGAGGTGCGGTCCGTGGTGCGCGACGAGGGCCTCGAGCTCTTGGTGTTGACCAAGGCTGATAGGCCAGAGGCGCAGGCGCAGCGTGGAGCTTGGGAGGTCGCGCTCGCGCCCTGGGGCGACGCTGCGCTGTGGACGTCGGCGCAGGAGCGCCTCGGCCTCGAGGCGCTCCTCGAGCGGGTCGTTGAGCTCGGCTTGCCCTCGGTGGCGGAGGGGGAGACGGTGGTTGTGACGCGACGGCGACAGCTCGACGGGCTACGTCGGGCATCGGCCGCGCTGGGAGAGGGAGAGGCCGCGCTCGCCGCGGGGCTGCCCCCAGAGCTCTGTGTCGAGCACCTTGAGCTCGCCCTCGAGGCGCTGGGTGAGGTGACCGGGGAACGCTTTCGAGAAGACGTGCTCGACGCGATCTTCGCGCGCTTTTGCATCGGGAAATGAACAGCACCCTATTGTAAACCATATAGAGTTAGAGCATTGACAATGCTTGCAATGGGAGAGCGGGGTGTTTCACGTGAAACAACAGCAGGAGGTTCGATGCGCGGCATCGCCGTGATGGGGACGGGGCCAGCTGTTGGCGCGACACACGTCGTGGTGGGGTTGGCGCGGGCGCTGATCGACCGCGGCCAGCGTGTGGCGGTCTCCACCCTCGTCGAGACCGGCTGTTCGATCGCAGAGCGGCAGGGTGAGCTAGAGGTCGATGGGATGCCCGGCACCTTAGACCCACGAGCGCAGCAGGCCTATCGACGCTTGACGGAGCTCGTTGGGCCGCCGCCGATCAGCGTCTCGACCCGCACAGGCAACGACGCCTTGAAGCCCGGCACCGCGGCCCGTTTGCTCGACCTGCTCGGTGAGGAGCTCGCCTGCAAAGACCTCGATCTCATCGCGCCGTACCGCTACAGCGCCCACGTCTCCCCGGCGATGGCCGCACAGCTGGCCGCACGTCCAATCGAAATCGAGCCCCTGATGCGGAGCTTGTCGTCGCTGGCGGCGGCGAGTGACGTTGTCGTGATCGATGGTGGGCCCGGCCTGCTCGAGCCTTTGGCCGATCGGCTGGCGATGGTCGACGTCCTAAAACGAGCGCAGCTACCTGTGCTGCTGGTCGCACCCTCGCGCGCGGGCGCGGGCCTGGTCTCACTGCTGCGAATGCAGATCGAGACCGTCCAGCGCTACCAGCTGGAGCTCGCGGGGGTCGTGCTCAACCGCCTCGAAGACAAGCTGCGCCTGGAAGAGGCCTCAACACCCCTGCTGCTTGAGCGTATCGCAGGCGATGTGGTCCGCGGCGTGTTTCCCTACATAGATCTTGCGCGTCGTAACGACGCAAGGCACCTCGGTGAGCGCTTCGACGTGCACGTCGATGTCGACACGATCGTTCAGGTCGTCCATGGCGGCTCGGGGCCTGGCGGCTTCCCCAACCTATCGTGAGCGATCGGCGTTCCTGGACCCCTGGCTTCGCTGCTCGTCGATCAGACACCGCCACTCCCTTCCTCACGCCTCGTCTTAGCGCCGAAGGTTGTCGAGAGAGCTTTGGCGAGCTGAGCTGGCTTGGAGTGGCTGGTGTGTTCCACGTGGAACACTTCATGGCTTCCGCTATACCTCCTGGCACCCGCTCTTCCGCTTGGCTTCCGCCTCACCTTTTGGCTTCCGCCAAGCCAGCGTTGCGATGACGCAGCAGCAGGTGAGCTGGACGATGGAGCTGCCCAGTAGGCTAGAGCGCTGACCACCTTACCTCCCGTCGCTGCGCTGGTCTGCGAAATCACAGCGGTTGTTGCTCGTCGGTTGCTTGCTACCAGCAGGCGCCCTTCTCTCTAGACGGTTGAGCGCGGCCTGCGCCCCAAGCCATCCTCTTAGGAGCACCTCTACAATTCCCTCCCGTCGCCGTACCACCCGTCGCCCTACCTCATAGCCGCTGGAAGGCGAGCAGCTGCCGTTTTCGCCCGTCGGCGAGCTCCCAGTGGTGTTTCTGACAGAGCTCGAGCTCGTGATGCTCGAGGGCTTGGTCGAGTTCCTCGCCGGCGATGAAGACGAAGACGGTCCCGCTCCGGGCCACGAGCGGCGCGGCGCGCCCCAGCCACTCCGCGGGTGTGAAGGTGGCCAACGACCAGGCGGCGTAGAAGGGTTCGAAGGCCTCGCGTCCCACGAGCTGCTCGAGGCGCTCGTCGAAGACGGCACAACCAGAGATGGAGAGCTCATGGAGCGCGGAGCGGAGAAAGGTGGCCTTGCGCCTACGTGCTTCAACGAGGGTCAGACGTCGCTCAGGCTGGAGGGCGAGCAAGGGAAGCGCTGGCAGGCCACCGCCGCTGCCTACGTCGAGGTAAGGTCTGCTCTTCTCGTCGTTAACCGCGGTGGTCTGGCGAGCGTTCTGAGGTTTAGACAGCGGACGGCAGTGCTGTGCCTGGCGACGGGAGGCATGTGCAGGGGTCCTCCTAGAACTGGCTCTCGTCTGGCTATGCCTCAGGGAGTTCTCCGGACCCATATGGCTCATGCCTTCGCCTACGCTGTCAGCTCGGAAGCTCAGCTGCCGGCTCGGCCGCGGGCTCGTAGGGGCACTCTCGAGCTCAATGCTTGCTCGCTCGAGGGTGCAAAGCGCGCGATGCAAAAAGAAGGCGTCGGCGAGATGGCGTCGGATCAGCTCGCCAGCTTCGCGGCTGCCGGTGAGTCGGATACGCTGGCCCCAGCGTTCGAGCAGCGCGAAGTAGGTGGCGAGCCTTCGACGCTGCTCGTCGTCGAGGTCGAAGCCGAGGCGCCTCGACTCGGTTTGGATGCTCTCTTCGATCGCGATCTCGCAAGCCTCATCTGACATCACCACGTCCTCCAACGATCGATCGACGCTAGCGCGTGATGGTTGGGGGATACAGCTGAAAGGCCGAGCAGCCTCCATTTTCTTGTCAACCACTTTCGTCTACATGGCTGACATTAGAGCGCTGTCGGCCTCTCGGTTCTTGGGTCGCGGTGCGCGCTTTGTCCCGAGGCGTCGATATGCGACATTGTGTCGGTGACGACAGCGCGTTTTGGCAAATACCAGCTCCTCGAACACCTCGCCTCTGGCGGGATGGCCGACATCTACCTGGCTCGGGCGGCGACGATGAACGGCGCTGAGCGGCTGCTGGTGATCAAACGCATCCACGCCGAGAAGGCGCAGGACCCGCGCTTCGTCGAGCTCTTCATGCGTGAGGCCCGGATGGCGGCGCTGCTGGAGCATCCGAACCTCGTTCAGACCTACGACGTCGGCCGGATCGAAGGCGAGTACTTTTTGGTGATGGAGTACCTCCATGGTCTCGATCTGCAGCAGCTCGTGCTGGCATGTCAGCGAAGGGGGATGGTCAAGCCTCCGCTCTCGGTCAGCTTGGCGGTGCTCCGAGCGCTCCTCGCCGGGCTGCACTATGCCCACGACAGGCGCGACTTCGACGGCACGCCGCTAGGCATCATCCACCGCGACGTCACGCCGCAGAATGTGCGCGTGACCTTCGACGGAGCGGTGAAGCTGCTCGACTTTGGGCTGGTGGCCGCGGGGGCTACGGCGGTGGCTGGCAAGGCGCCCTACATGTCTCCTGAGCAAGCGCGAGGCGACCTCCTCGATCGTCGCTCGGATATTTTCAGCGCCGGCATCCTGCTCTACGAGCTGACCGTCGGCCGACGTCTCTACCGCGCGCAGGTCGATCTCGAGGCTCGACAACGGGTGCTTCACGAGCCCACCCCCGACCCCCGCCAGTTCGTCTCCGACTATCCGGAGATGCTGCGTGGGGTGGTGATGCGCGCGTTGGCCAAGGACCCAGATGGGCGCTTCGAGACCGCGGGCGAGATGGAGACCGCGCTCGCGGCGTTCTGCCGCCAACATGGGCTCGAGCGCCCCCTCCGCTCGTTCATGAAAGACTTCGAGGACACGCCGTGACCTCCCTATGGCGCGGTCGTCGATGCGCTGCGGTCGGTCTATCGTTCGGCCTCGTGCTGGCGACCAGCGGCAGCTCGATGGCTCGTCGCGACGTCGCCGCCGAGGTGATCGCTCGCCTACTGAAGCAGCTCGCGACCGGCACCATCGCGGCCCGCGATCGGGCAGCGCAGCGGCTCTACCTGCTCGGCGACCCACGTGGCAACGCCGGCGTCCTGGCCCTCGCGGAGCATCGCGACCCGATGCGTCGCGCGCGCGGCGTCTGGGCGCTCTCTGTCGTACGTCCTCCAGGGAGCAAGGCGCTGCTGCTGCGTCGTTCGGGAGACAACGCGCCAGCCGTGCGTCGCGAGGTCGCCCGTGCCCTCGGCTTGCTGCGCAGCGGAAAGAAGGGCGCCAAGGTGCTGCGGCGGATGCTGGGAGACAAGGTCGGGGCCGTGCGACAGGCCGCCGTCTTCGCGCTGGCTCGCCTTGGCGTCGTGGGGCTATCGGGTCTACGTCAGGCGCTTCGGGCGAAGCCCCTGGTGCTGAGGTTGCTTGCTGTGCGTGGCTTAGCCGCGAGCAAGCAGCCGCTCGCCCGCGCGCTGCTGCGCCGCGCGACGAGACGCAACCGGGAGCCTGTTCGTTTGCTCGCCGCCACCGCCCTGGAGCGAAAGGGCGATCCCCTCGGCGCTCGCACCCTGATCACGCTGGCGACGGCGGGGACGGCTAAGGGCGTACGCTTGCAAGCGATCACGACCCTCGGCAAGGTCAAGACCGCGCAGGCCCGGCGCGCGCTGCGGCGCCTCGTTCGGGTACGTGATCAGCAGCTGCGTCGGGCCGCAGCGGACGCCCTCGCTCAGCAGCGCGGGTCGCGCTAGAGCGCCGCGACCACCACGCCACGGCACGAGTCCATCGGAAAAAGACCGCGCATCGGAAAAAAGACGAGTCGTTGGGGTCCTTGACCGCCCAGCACCGAAGGGTTAGCGTTTTTGCGTCTTTTCGCAGACCTTAGCTGCGAGCGAAGCATGCGGCTGAGGTGCTAAAACCCTCTCTTCAGTACGCCGCGTCCACACCGAGGATGATGTGAGCAAGCCCAACCTTCTGCTGGTCGACGCGGATGATCGTAACCGACGGGTGCTCGAGGTCAGCCTGCGTAAGGCAGGATTTCTCGTCACGACTTGCATCGACGGAGTCGACGCCCTGCACCGCGCTCGTCAAGCCCCTCCCGACGTGATCATCGGCGACACAGAGCTCCCAGAGCTCGATGGATTCGGCCTCTGTCGCGCTCTACGGGAGGACGTGGCGCTGGCCCAGACGCCGGTGATTCTGATCAGCAGAGAGACGTCTCACGCCGATCGCGCCGCCGGCCTCGAGGCGGGCGCTGATGAGTTCCTCTTTCGCCCGGTGTTCATCAAGGAGATCGTCACACGCTGTCGTATGCTCCTCGAGTCGCGGGAGCAGCACCTCGCGGGTGAGCAAGGGTCGTTCTCCGGTCAGCTCTCCGAGATGTCGGTGGTCGATCTGCTCCAGACCATGGAGCTGGGGCAGAGGTCTGGCGTGATTCATCTTCGCGGTGTCTACGATAAGCGCGGAGCGATCTACTTCCGTGATGGAAAGGTGATCGACGCAGAGCTAGGGCATCTGCAGGCAGAGGGGGCCGTCTTTCGACTGCTCTTGTGGAACGAGGCGGACTTCGAGGTCGAGGTCAAAACGATCCGACGCAAAGATGTCGTGCCGCTCTCCAACGAAGAGCTGCTCCTCGAGGGGCTGCGGCGTGTCGACGAGTGGGCCCGCCTGCTCGAGCAACTCCCTGCGCTGCATACCGTCTTCAAGATCGACTATGGCGCCCTTGGCGAACGCCTGGGCGAGATCCCTGATGAGGTCAACTCGATCATCCGGCTCTTCGACGGGCGTCGGACGCTGATGCAGGTCGTTGATGATGGCGACCATGGCGACATCGAGGCGCTGGAGGTGATCAGCAAGCTCTACTTCGAGGGGCTGATCTACGATGGTCAGCGGCCGAGCAGCTACGAGCGCCCACGCTCGATGACCCGCCTTACCGCTGAACAGGCCGGGATCGTTCCGGAAGACTCGGCGCCCCTTGACGTCGCGAAAGAGTCGATTTCAGGGGACACGCCGGAGTTGCCCATCCTTCCAAAGACCGTGGCCGCTGCCGAGATGCAGCGAGCGGCAACAGAGGCAGAGCGCGAGGCCATGCGTGTCCTCGCTGAGTCTCAGGTCGACCTCCCGCAGCTTGACGCAGAGCAAGATGACCCCGAGCCAGACGCTGAGGCGTTTGGCGCGGCCGCCGCTGCTGCTGCGGAAGCTGCGACCCGCGACACAAACGAAGCCGAGGACACGGGCTCCCGTTCAGAACCCGCCGACCCAGAGCTCACCGACATACATGACACGTTCGCGGAGCCCGTCGTCGCGGAGCCGGTCGTCGCGGAGCCCGTCGTCGCGGAGCCCGTCGTCGCGGAGCCGGTCGTCGCAAAGCCCGTCGTTGCGGAGCCCGTCGTCGCAAAGCCCGTCGTCGCGGAGCCCGTCGTCGATGAACTGGCAGCGCCAACCCCTGTTGCCGAAGAAGAAGAGCCGGAGGCCACGACGGTCGTTGAGGATCCTGCTCCTGTCGTCGCCGATGAGCAGCCAGCTGACCTCGCCAATGACGGTGCCGAGCGTTCGATGGAGGCTGCCGTCGACGAGCCCACCGTCGACGAGCCCGCCGTCGACGAGCCCGCCGTCGACGAGCCTGCCGTCGACGAAGACCAGAGACGCCAGACCGAGCCCTATCAGGCCGTGGAGCTCGAAGCTCCCGACGTCGATCCCGAAGAGATCGCGCGCAGCGTCAGCGACGAAGCGTCAGCAATGGACGTCGTGGCGTCTACGACGGAGACGCCATCAGCAAAAGAGCCTGTAGAGACCGCGAGCGAGGAGCCAGCAGAAGAGGAGGAGCCCTCAGCAGAAGAGCCTGTGGATGAGCCATCCAAGGAAGCACCTGAGACCACTGAAGCGCCAGAGGAGAGCTCAGCACCGCGTCGCAAGCGACGACGACGAGGCAAGCGAAAGCGCCGCCAGAGTCGTGGTCAAGAGCCCGTCGCCGCGAGGGCGCCAGAGCAGACCGATGGCGAGGCGGGCGCGCCAGAGCAGCTCGATGGCGAGGCGGGCGCGCCAGAGCAGCTCGATGGCGAGGCGGGCGCGCCAGAGCAGACCGATCGCGAAGCGAACGTCGAGGTCGGCGCGACGGCGGTTGAGCGAGAGGACCAAGCGCTCCCTGCATCCACTGCAGAGAAGACCAACTCGGACAGCTCGAGCCCGCCGAAAGAGCAGAACCCGAAAGACCAGAAAGAGGTGCTCGGGAACGCAGACCAGAAAGAGGTGCTCGGGACCGCGGAGACTGCCTCTGTCGAGACCAATGAAGAAGCAGAGCTCGATCGCTGGCTGGCTGACGAAGAGGCAGAAGATAGCGGTGGTCAGCTGATCCCCTTCCCACAGAAGCGGGTCCCCAACGGCGCCGAGATCAATCGGGCCGCCGAGGAGGCCGCCGAGCTCGAGGGCGCCGATGATCCGAACGCGGCGTCGATCAACGTTCATGACGAGGCGTTCTTCGCCTCTGATTATGAACCCGATCCCTACTCGGACCAGCTCTTCGCCGACTTCGAGAGCGAGCGACCTGGAGGCAAGGGAACGTGGTGGGCGCTGGCCCTCGTTGTCGTGTTGCTGCTGATCGGTGTGCCGTCTTGGTATTACGGTATTCACAAAAACCCTTACCTGGGTGATGGACCGGCACACCTCCAGGTTGATCCCAACCGTCCAAAGACAGGCGCCGCAGAGGGTACCTCGGTCGCGGCGACCCAGCCCAAGGAGCGTGACGCCAGGAGGCGTGACGCCACCAAGGTCGCGGTCACGACGCCACGGATAGACGCCAAGACAGCGCCGCCCGCTGCTGACAGCGGCGTCAAGGCGGTAACCGCAGATAGCCAGGTGGTGGCCGCGCGTAAGCCCGACGCGGCGATGAAGCCCGACGCGGCGATGAAGCCCGACGCGAAGGTCGCCGCTGCGGCCAAACCTGACGCCAGCCTCGCGACGGCGAAGGCGGACGTGGCGGCGAAGCCCAGCCCCGCGGAGCAATACACGAAGCTGATCGTGGAGGCGCGCGCGCTGATGGCGAAACACCGCCGAGGCAAGGCCTATCGGCTGCTCTTCAAGGCGCGCAAGCTGAAGCCGGACGGCTGGGAGGCGCTAGACTACCTGAGCTGGCGCGAGTACAACCGCGGACGCCTCAAGCCCGGCCAGGCGATGGCGAAGAAGGCGCTGGTGGGCAACAAGGACGCTCCCTACGCCAACCTCGTGATGGGCGCCGTGGCCCATGAAGGAGGCAAGAAGGCCGAGGCCAAGCAGCGCTACCGACGCTTCCTCTCGCTCTGCCCAAAGTGTCCCGAGGTCCGGGATATCACGCAGGCGCTCAAGTCGCTGAAGTAGCTGAAGTAACGGACTAGCTCGTGCGCGTGCTTGGTATCGAGACCTCCTGTGATGAGACCGCCGCCGCGGTCGTGCGCGGCGATGAGATCTGCTCCAACATCGTCTCCTCGCAGGTCGCCCTCCATCGCCCCTATGGCGGGGTGGTGCCCGAGCTGGCTTCGCGACATCACCTGCAGAACATCGTGCCGGTCGTGCAGCGCGCCCTCGACGACGCAGGGGTGACGCTCCCCGAGCTCGACGGCATCGCCGTCACGCGCGGACCAGGCCTGGTCGGGGCGTTGCTGGTTGGCGTGCAACTGGCCAAGTCGCTCGCCTACGTTCACGGGCTGCCGCTGATCGGGGTCAACCACCTCGAAGGTCACCTCGCCGCGCCGCGGCTGGCCAAGGGCGGCGCCACCATCCCCGACCGCCACCTTGCGCTGCTGGTCTCCGGAGGCCATACGGCGCTGGTGCTCGTCGAGCGCTTTGGCGTGTATCGTCTGCTAGGTGCCACCCGCGACGACGCGGCGGGGGAGGCCTTTGACAAGGTCGCGAAGCTGCTCGACCTCGGCTACCCCGGCGGGCCGGTGATCGAGCGTCTCGCCGAGGGCGGCGATCCCGCGGCGATCGCCTTCCCTCGAGCGCTGCCACGAAGAGACGAGCTCGATTTCTCGTTTTCGGGGCTGAAGACCGCCGTAGCGAATTACGTCCGGACTCATGGAGCCCCGTCGTCAGCCGTCCTCAGCGGTGTTCCCAGCTCGGCGCTCGCGAACCTCTGCGCGAGCTTTCAGCAGGCGGTCGCCGATGTGCTGGTCAACAAGACCCTCCGCGCTGCGCAGCAGCGAAGGGTCAAGGCGGTCGTCGCGGGCGGTGGCGTGCTCGCCAACCGCACGCTGCGTTCGGCCCTCTTTGAGGCTTGCGAAGCCCGCCAGCTGGCGCTCTTCATACCACCGCTGTCGCTCTGCACCGACAACGCCGCGATGATCGCGGCCGCCGGCGCGCGGCGCCTCATGGCTGGCGAGCGCAGCGGCACCGACCTCAACGCCCAAGCGCGACTTCCCCTCGACGCTCTCGACCCGCCTCCGCCAGACCCCTCTTCATCTCGGGGCGGCGAGGCCCCCGTATGAGCGACGACGGCTATCGAGCACCAGCCGAGCTGATGCGTCGTTATGGGCTGGCGGCGAAGAAATCATGGGGCCAGTGCTTCCTCCATGAGCCAAGCATCGCTCGACGTATCGTCACCGCGATAGGCGCCAGCGAAGACGAGACCGTGGTGGAGATCGGGGCAGGGCTGGGGGCGCTGACGGGCCTGCTCGCGCGTCGCCACCGTCGGGTCGTCGCGATCGAGCGCGACCGCGATCTGGTCGCCGTGTTGCGCGAGGCGCTTGCCGACGAGCCGAACATCGAGCTTCACGAGGCCAACGCCCTGACCTTCGACTTCGGCAGCGTCGGCGAGGCGCTCCACGTCGTGGGGAACCTGCCCTACAACATCAGCAGCCCGCTGCTCTTTCATCTGCTTGCCCATCGACCGGTTGTGCGCAGCGCGACGGTGATGCTGCAGCGCGAGCTCGCTCAGCGCCTGACAGCGCGGCCCGGCAGTCGGCTCTACGGCGCGCCGACGATCACCCTTGGGCTCCGTGCGCGCATCGCCACCGTTTTGCAGGTCAGGCGTGGAGCGTTTCTGCCCCCGCCGAACGTCGACTCGACGGTGATCCACCTCGACTTCTCCGTCGCTACGACGCTCACCCCAGCCGCTGACGCCTTGCTCGAGCGGGTCGTCCGCGGCGCTTTCTCGGCGCGACGCAAGAAGCTGCGCAAGGCCCTCTCTGCTCACTTCGCGATGGATGTTCTCGATGCCGCGTTCGCAGCAGCCGAGATCGACAGCGGCCTGCGCGCCGAGATGCTGTCTTTGGGTGACTTCGCGCGCTTGACCGAGGCGATCGCCATGGAGGCGAAGGATGTCGGCTTGGAGGCGAAGGGTGGCTGAGGGGCGAGGTCGGCGGGAACTCTATCTCCGCGTGCTGGCCCACCAACACCGCGACCAATGCCATCGCTGCCTCTGGCTGCCCCTTGGGCCCTTGCGGATCGCGCTCTGCAGTCGCTGCGCTGGGCTCTACCCAACGCTCGTCGCTGGCTTGGCCTTTCAGCTCACCCTCGGTCTCTTGGCGCGCCCGAGCTGGATCGATTGGCCCCTCGTCTTGCTCCTCTCGGTGCCGGCGCTCTTGGACTGGGGCGCCAGCCGGCTCGGCCGAAAAGGAAGCAATCTCGTGCGTGTCGCGACGGGAGTCTTGCTTGGTATCGCCCTGGCTCGTAGCAGCTACGTCTACATACATGATCCGTATAGCGAGCTTCTGTGGATCCAGATCGGCCTCCTCGCGATGGGCGTCTTCGCGTTCGAGCTTGTCCACTGGCTCGATTTTTCCAATTATTGACTGGTCTTGGAGAGAAGAACGCTACCGCGAGAACTTTCCGCTGCTCGGCGCGTTGGTAGGGCGAGGGAGATTGCTCCCAAAGAGGCACTGGGCTAGCATGACGACCACTTTCGCCGCAACGCGTAACAAGCAGCCCGCGAGGGCCATCGCGGTTGGGATCGATCTGCCACAAGGTGCGCGTGTTGAAGCCGCTCGAGCAACGCAAGGACGAAACCCTGATGCTCGCCTATCGACAAGGCGACGCGCAGGCGTTCAACGTTCTCTTGGCGCGGCATCAGCGGCCAGTGTTCAACTTTCTCATCAGACAGGTCAACAACAAGACGCTGGCCGAGGACCTGTTACAGGAGGTCTTCCTGCGGGTCATCCGTGGCGCGGGGACCTACAAAAAGCAAGCGAAGTTCACGACATGGCTCTATACCATCGCGCGAAATCTCTGCATCGACAACGCGCGGCGGGCCAAGCACCGCAAGGCTGCGTCGCTCGATCAGCCGATGGGAAAAATGAACGAAGGGGGACGCACGATGGGCGAGACCATCGCCGATAAGGCCCCCGGTGTCGAGCGCCAGGCCGCGAGCCGCCGGCTGCAGGATCGGATCCAGCAGGCCGTTGGAAGGCTCAGTGATGAGCAGCGCGAGGTGTTTCTGATGCGCGAGCAGCTCAATATGCCGTTCAAGGAGATCGCCGAGGTGATCGGCTGTCCCGAAAACACGGTCAAGAGCAGGATGCGCTACGCCCTCGAGCACCTGCGCAAGCAGCTAGACGACTACCGGGAGGTAGCCAAGGCAGTACACTCATAAGAAAACGAGCGAACACGACCGAGAGAGCGAGAGCGCAAGCGAGTACCATGGACGCCAAAGAACTCCCAGACCTCGTCGTTGACTATCTCTACGACGAGCTCGATCCTGAAAGGCGAGCGGCCTTCGAGGCTGCGCTGCCCAACGCGCCGGACGTGCGCGCTGAGGTCGAGGCGTTTCAGAGCGCACGGGAGGCCTTTGCCGAGCTCGATGAAGTCGACGTCCCTTCAACCCTCTCAGATAAGTTGATGGCCGAGGCGGTGCGTGTGGCGCCGGCGCCGCAGCGCAAGAGCCAGCTCGAGCGGATCCGCGCCGCACTCTCGCTGATGGTGATGCACCCCGCGGTGTCCGCCGCGGCGGTGATGGTGGTCGTGCTCGGCGTCAGCCTCTACGTGTATCGCTATGGCGGGCAGCCAAGCCCTGAGCCCAAGGTTGGTATCCCGACGTTGCCGGCCGGCCACCCCGTAGCGCTCCACGAGGCCGCGAAGCGGGAGCTGAAGGGCCGAACAGACAAACGGCCACAAAACCAGGGTAAGACCGCGGACAAGGCCCTCGCTCAGGTGGCCTCAGCGGACGACGTGAAGCATGCCTCAAGGGGCAGCGGCGAGGTCGCCCGGCTTAGTGGCCGCTCATGGGGCAAGGGCGGCCGCTTCAAAAAGAGAGGCCCCTACCGCGGGCGCAAGGCCGACCGGATGCGCAAGAGCGCTAGCGAGCATCAGGAGCCAGCGGCGGTGGTCAAGCGCCGCCCGCTCAACCCTCATGGAAACCAGCGCGTGTTGACAAAGAGCGACCAGCGAGCGCGCCAGAACAAGAAAGAGAAAACCGAGGGGTTTGCGTCCTCTCTGAAGCCAAAGTTGGCCAAGGCGGCCAAGCCAGGCAAGCGGCCCGTTCCCAGGGATAGAGAGCGGGAGGCCAAGGCACAGCAGACCACAGCGCAGCGTTGGCTGGAGCTCGGATCGAGCGCGGTGGCGAGCAAGCGCTGTCCAGAGGCCTTCGACTACTTCACCCGCGCGCTGAAGGCCAAGCCGAGCTTGCTCCCTCGTGTCAACGCGCAGCTCGGGAGCTGTCGTGCGGCGCTGCGGCGGTCGGGCTCCCACGCCTGGCTGCGCAGCCGGATCCATCGCCAGGAGCGTCGCCCTGCGCGGCATAAGGCGCGTCGGCGCAAAGTGCTCGAACAGCGCGCCCAAGAGGCCAAGTAGCCTACTCCTCGATCTCGCGGTTTTCATCGCGACGCTCGCCCTTCGAGCCCATCTTCGCCGCGGCACCGCCGATCATTTTGGGTCGCCTTGGCCTAACTCGCCAGTCGCTCGAGAGGCGCCGCAGACCAGCTCTGCAGGCGGTTGGCGCCCCCGAGCTTCTCGATGGTCCTCTCCAGCCTGCTCGGCGGCCCGTCGCGGTTGGCACAGCTGCTGCTTACCTTCGCAGACGCGAGATCGCACGATCGCATGTTACCGTAGTCGCTAGGATGGGGCTCGGATAGGAAAACCACGTGGTCATCGGGAGGTGAACGATGCTACTGCTCTATGTCTACATCGCCAGCTTGATCGTCGGAGGCATCCTGCTCGGGGCGTCGCTCTTCTTTGGCCACGACAGCCACGACACGGAGGTCAGCACCCACCTCGAGGTGGATCTAGATCTCGACGCCGACGCGGACGTCGACGCCGATGTGGACGCGAACGTAGACGCCGGAGATGGGCTCGAGGCCAGTGATCTCTGGCTGCCCTTCGTCTCGTTGCGCTTCTGGGTCTTCTTTTTGACCTTCTTCGGCCTCACCGGCACCGCGCTGCAGCTGCTCGGGTTGGCCAGCGCCACCACGACCTTGATCGCCTCGATCGGTGTGGGCTTCATCTGCGGCTTTGGCGCGGCCTTCGTCGTTCAGCGCCTACGTCGCAGCGAGGTCGGCCGGGTGATGGACCTCGAGGACTATCGCGGCCTAGACGCCGAGGTGCTGCTGCCGGTGGCCAAGGGTGAGAAGGGCAAGGTGAGGGTGGCGCTTCCCTCGGGGCAGCTGGTCGACCTCGTGGCCGAAACCGACGACTCAAAGCCCCTCGAGCGCGGAAGCAAGGCGCTCGTGGTGGAGGTCAAGAGCGGCCGGGCGAGCGTGACCCGCTCACTGAAGTAGCGCGAACGAGGAGCGAGGCATTTGATTGACGCGTCATGGCTGGTTGACGCGCGTGGCTGATTGATGCGCCGTGGCTGTCGGACCACGGCGAGAAAGACGGGAGGCAACTATGAACCAGGAGATGTTGATCTGGGTAGTGATCGGCGCGGGTGTCGCCGGTTTCGGGCTCTTGGTGCTGATCATGTTCATCAAGAGTTTTCTCCATATCTGCCACCCGCACGAGGTGCTGATCTTCTCTGGCGTGCAGAACCGAGCGGCGGATGGCAGCAGCCGAGGCTACCGTGTGGTCTATGGCGGGCGGGCCTGGCGCAAGCCGCTGGTGGAGCAGGTCGCGCGGCTGGACATGCGCACGATCCCGATCGAGTTGATGGTTACCCAGGCCTACTCGTCGGACGGCATCCCGCTGTCGGTGCGCGCGATCGCCAACATCAAGGTCTCGTCAGACCCGCGGCTGATCGGCAACGCGATCGAGCGTTTCCTCGGTCGTGACGCTAGCGAGGTCGAGCGCGTCGGCCGCGAGACTCTCGAGGGTACGCTCCGCGGTGTGCTCGCTACGCTGACGCCGGAGCAGGTCAATGAGGATCGGCTGACCTTCGCTCAGAGCCTCTCGAACGAGGTCGAGGAGGACTTCCAGAAGATGGGGCTGCACCTCGACACGTTGAAGATCCAGCACGTCTCTGATGACGTCGAGTATCTCGACAGCATCGGTCGGCAGAAGATCGCCGAGGTGATCAAGCGCGCCGAGATCGCCGAGTCGGACGCGAAGAACGAGGCCAACAAGGTCGCCGCCGAGCGGCGCTCCGAGGGTGATATCGCGCGCCAGGATGCCGAGCGAGCGATCGTGCAACGGCGCAACGAGCGCAAGCGTCGCGAGGCGGAGTTCAAGGCCGCCATCGAGTCGGCGCAGCGTACGGCGCAGGCCGCGGGGCAACAGGCCCGTTACGAGGCCGAACAGCAGCTGCAGACGATCCGGCGTGAGCTGGAGAAGCTACGCCTCCAAGCCGACGTGGAGATCCCAGCGGAGGCAGAGAAGCGCGCCCGTGAGCTTTTGGCCCGCGGTGAGGCTGCGCCGATCGAGGAGGACGGTAAGGCGCTCGCCCAGGCCCTCGAGCTGCTGGCCAAAGCCTGGGCCAACGCCGGACCACACGCGCGTGATGTGTACCTGATCCAGCAGGTCGAGCAGCTGATGAAGACCATCGTCTCGCGGCTGAGCGCCCTGAAGGTCTCCGAGGTCAGCATCATCGATCCTGGCGACGGCTCAGCCCTGCCAAACTATGTGGCGGGCTTCCCGGCGACGGTGACGTCGGTGCTGGCGGCGTTGCGCGACTCTACCGGCATCGACGTGTCGGCGATCCTCAACCCAGCGCGGGGCGAGGCCGATCGCGGGCGGGTCCTCAGCAGGTAGCGTGACGCGAGGCAGCAGTGAAGACGACAACCTCTCACGCAGGAGACGAGACATGGACCTGCTAGGTATTACCCTTGTTGGCGTCGTGCTGTGCACGATCGCGCTGATCATCATCATCAAGAAGCAACTTCATATCTGTGGCCCCAACGAGGTGCTGATCTTCTCCGGCGCACAGCGTTACGTCGGTGACCGCAAGGTTGGCTACAAGGCCGTCAAGGGCGGACGCGAGTTCAAGGTGCCGATGCTCGAGGCCGTGGATCGGATGGATCTGACCAACATGGTCATCAGCGTCTCGGTCAAGGGCGCCTTCTCCAAGGGGGGTATCCCGCTCAACGTCGACGGCGTGGCCAACGTCAAGATCGGCGGCGACGAGCCGCTGCTGGGCAACGCCGTGGAGCGACTCTTGGGCAAGCTTCGCGCGGAGGTGATCAACATCGCCAAGGAGACCCTCGAGGGTAACCTCCGTGGCGTGCTGGCCACGATGACCCCCGAGGAGGTCAACTCGGATAAGATCCGCTTCGCCAAGGAGCTGATGGACGAGGCGGACAGAGATCTCCATGCCCTGGGCCTCGAGCTCGACACGTTGAAGATCCAGAACGTCTCCGACGAGCGCGGTTACCTCGACAGCATCGGCCGCATCTCTGGCGCGTTGGTGCGCAAGCAGGCGACCATCGCAGAGGCGACCAACCACGCCGCGTCGGTGATCAAAGACGCCAAGAACGTGGAGGAGGCCGAGCTGGTCAGCATCGACGCCGCGATCCGCACGCTGGAGGCCGAGACCAAGCGTAAGGTCGCCGACGCCGAGACGCAGCAGGCGGCGTTCGTCGCCGAGCAGCGCGGAGAGATCCAGGCCGCGATCGCCGAGGCGCAGGCGCAAATGGAGGTAGAGAAGGCGCGCATCGAGCGGACGCGGCAGCAGCTCGAGGCCGACATCGTCGCGCCAGCGAGCGCCAAGATGCAGGCGCAGATCAACGACGCCCGCGGTCAGGCGGCGAAGATCGTCGAGGAGGGCAAGGCCACCGCGCAGGTGCTCGAGCAGATCACTGGCGCCTGGAAGGCGGCGGGGCCGAACGCCCGTGACGTCTTCTTGATGCAGAAGCTTCAGAACCTGGTCGAGACGCTGACCTCTACCGTAGATGGCGTGAAGGTCGACAAGGTCACGGTGCTCGGCAGCACGGCGGGCGGCAACGGCGACCTGGCGCAGAAGGTGATTGGCGCTTCGGAGCAGATCAAGGCCGCCCTCGGGGTTGACGTGCTGGGCGCGCTGCAGGGCAAGATGCAGGGCACGAGCTCGACGACCGCACCGGCGTCCGCTCCAATCGCTGCGCCTGCTCCAACCGCTGCGCCCGCTTCGGCGAGTCGCCGCGCGGCACCCGCTCCGCAGCCCGCGCCAAGGCCGACCGTGCCCGGGTCGCAGCGCCCGCAAGGGCGTCCAGCCGCCAAGCCGAGCTATACCCCACGCCCCAAAGACAAGTAACCTCTCCTCCTGAGCGGTCCCCCCGCCGCGAGCAATGAAGCCAGCGGAGTCTCGGACCTGCGATCGTTCACGTTGTTCTGGGGTCGCAGCACTCAGCGATAGATCAGTAGCGGGCAAGGGTCGGCGTCGATCGACACGGTCTGACCGTAGCGCACCGGCGCGCGCCGGTGCGGGCCGTCGCCCCAGACGAAGCCGCGGTCCATCCGGCTGAGCAGCTGGAGGCTCTGTCCCGGGGTGAGGAAGCCCTCGCGGCGTTGGGCGGGCGGCTGCTCGGGGGGGCTGTAGGGCTCGCGCACGAGGAACTGCAGACGCCGTGATCGGCTCGCCATGGTCTTGCCGCCAGCGGAGCGGATCGCCGCGGTGGAGCCCGTCGCCGTCGAGACCCAGATCCCCGAGCTGCGCACCTCCGCGACCTGTAGGAGCTGCTCGTCGTCGATCACGGACATCGCGAAGCGCGACATGTCGGCGGGGCTCTTATGGGCGAAGAGCACGTCGTTGAGGCAGGAACCGAGCACCTGCTCGCCGTCGATGTGGACGCGCAGCCGTGTATGCGGCGTGGGCCGCAGCGCCCCGCTCTCGATCCGATCGAGGAGCTCGCCGAGCTCGCTGGCGGTGGCCGCGCAGAGCTTGCCCACGCTGAGCGTTGGATCGGAGTTGATGCCGAGGAGGGGCGTGGCCTCGCCGACGTATTGGGCGGTCTCGAGCAAGGTCCCATCACCCCCAACGGCGATCACCAGGCTGTAGCCGCCGGTCGAGCGTGTCTTCCCTCTCCAGCGGCTGATGAAGGTCACACCGCGGCTCTCGAGCGTCTGCTCCACCGCGTCGAAGGCCCGCTGCTGACGCTCGTGGCCCTCGATCAGCCTTCGCGCCGTGGCCTCGTCTTGGGCGATCGCGCGCTGGTAGGCTGCGTCACCCCGCTCTTTGACATAGAGCTGATAGGGGCTCTTCTTGTAGACCACCAGCACGCGCCCGCCGCGTCTGCTCTCTTTGCTCTCTTTGCTCTCTTTGCTCTCTTTGCTCTCTTTGCTCTCTTTGCTCTCTTTGCTCTCTTTGCTCTCTTTGCTCTCTTTGCTCTCTTTGGAGATCGTCATGGCGCCTCTCCGAGCAGGCCAAGCTGTTTGGCGGGGCGTGGGGTCTCAATGCCCAGCTCCTCGCGCAGCTCGAGCAGCACCCGCCAGGACCAGCTCTGCCGCAGCCCTGGCGGTAGGCAGCCGTGGCGCTCGGCGTAGGCTCGGAGGAAGCGCGCCGTCGCGGCGTTGGGGTATCCTCCGCCGCGGATCGGGCCAAGCTCGGCGCCGACCTGATCGAGGAGCCTTTCAAGGCGTCGATCGCGCTCGTCCTTGGCGATGATCGACGCCGCAGCCACAGAGACCTCGTCCGCGTCGGCCTTGTCTCGGGCCTCGAGCTGCGGGTAGCGCTTGGCCAGCGGCGCGAAGAGCCGCGCGCCGTCGGCGATGATCCGGCCAGGGCAGCCGAACTCCTCGATCACCCGCGCCGCGAGGAGCTGCTCGAGGCGGTTGAGCCCGCCCTGGAGGCAAAAACGGTCGATCTCCTCAGGCTCGGCGATCTGTATCGCGACCTCTGCGACCTCGCAGATCTCTCTCGCGAGCTCGGCCCGGCGCGCCACGGCCTTGAAGCCAGCGCCGTAGGCCTTGGAGTCTTCAAGACCCAAGGCCGAGAGCGCCGCATATCCGGCCTCGCCAACACAGACACCGCAGAGCACCAGTGGCCCGAGCACGGGTCCGCGGCCGGCTTCGTCGATGCCGAGGACCTGGGTTGGAGCAGCGTCGGGCGGGCGGGCCATCGAGGCGCCCAGCTTACCCGATCGGTCCTTCCATCGCGACAGCGATCAGCTCACCGGACGGGAACACCGCGGGGCAGCTAGCCCATGGGATCTCCTGTCTCCACGCTGAGCTCGCGCTCGAGCTGCGTCAGCGGATCACGAGAGGTCACCTCGAGCTCGAGAGACTCAAGCACCAGCTCGCGCACGTTGCTGTCGATCACGCGCTCCGCGGCCTCGCGGCAAGCGCGATCCCATTGGCGCAAGGGATCGGCGAGCTCGGCGATGAAGGTCGGCGTGTCAACGGCCAAGGCGCGAAAGATCGCGTCGGGCTCGAGGTCGAGGTTGGGTAGCTGTCGAGTGAAAAACTCGTCGATGCGTCCGCCGGAGAGGAAGCCACGAGCGAAGGCGGAGAAGCGCGCATAGACCTGCTGTCCGAGCAAGGTGCGCTGCTCGGCCAGCACCCGCTCGAGCGCCGCGGCGCGTCGGCCCTGACGGTCACCTTCGGCGACACCGCGGACCAGCATCTCTCCCTTGTCGTCAAGCGCTCGCAAAACCCGCGTGCGCGAGGTTCGAGCCAAAGCCTCGAAGCCGTCGGTGAGCAGCTCCAGCAAGAAGTCGCGATCTGCCTGCTCGGCGCGGTGGTTGCCGAGGCGCCAGCGACGCGGACGCACGAAGTCGAGCACCTCGTCGGCGCCACGGCGAAAGACCTCTTCGAAGCTGGCGTGGAGCAGCCTGCGCTCTTCATCGAGGCGCGGCGCGGCATCCCATTTTTCGAGCAGCTGCGTACGCAGCTCACCAAGGCGCCCGCGGAGCGTCTCGATCGCCGTCAGCTCGTCGACGATCGCGTCACGCCCCCTCCCGCAGAGCTCACGCAGCTTGCGGCGCGCGGCCCCACGCTTGATCCGCCGGCTTCGCGAGAAGATCCGCTGCTCGAGCAGCTCTCGTAGCGTGGGGAAGCGGCTCTCGGCGAGGGCGTCCTGATCATCGAGGAGCTGGGCCCTCAGGGCGCCACGGGCCGAGACGGGCACGACGGCCTCGCAGAGCTCGGAGAAGCTCTTCTCCAGGTGGGTGACCACCTGGGCGAGCTCTTCGTCGCCGAGGCGGTCGACCTTGTTCAGCACGCCAACGGTCTTCTTGCGCTGCTTCTGCAGAAGCTCGAGGGCGAGCTCCTCGGTCTCCTTGCCGGCCTGATCGGCGGCGAAGAGCCAGATCACGGCGTCGGCTTGCTCGAGGAACTCTCGCGCCGTCTGCTCGTGCTCTTCGACGATCGAGTTCAGCCCCGGGGTGTCGACGACGTTGACCCGCAGCAGGGCCTCGGCCGGCTCGAGGAGCTCGACCAGTCGCACCTCGCGAGCGCGTTGATGATCGAGGTTGCGGAGAAAGGCGCCGACCTGCTCCCAGGGCAAGAGCTCTTCGCGGTCGTCACGCCAGATCACGCGGGCGGAGCGCTCCTGGCCGAACTTCAGCACGTTGATCGTCGCCGTGGTCGGCGTGATCCCCATCGGCGCGATCTCTTCGCCGATCAGGGCGTTGACGAAGGTCGACTTGCCAGTGTTGAACTCGCCCATCACGGCGACCAGCAGGGGGCGGTCGAAGTCTTGCTGGATACGCGCCGCGGCGCTGGCGAGCTCGGCGGTGGTCGTCCGGCGGGCGAGGAGCTCTTCGACGCGAGCGAAGGTCGGGTAGAGCCCCGCCTCGGCGGAGCGCGCGTCGAGGCCTAGGCGACAGCGGAAGGCCTCGCGCAGCCAGCTCCGCGCGACCTCGGAGGTGGGCCGTAGGCGCAGCGCCGAGCGCAGAGCGGCGATCTGAGCGTCGAGGGGGGTTCCCTGGCCAGGGGGGGAGCTCGGGCTGTCTTCGCTCTGCGCTTGCTCGGCGTAGAGCAAGGCCAGCGCCATTCGCCCCTCAAAGCGCTCTTCCGTGGCCAGGGAGCGCGCAACAAGCTGCATCGCCTCGCTCGCCTCTGCGCGCGTCGCGACCGCACATCCTGCGAGGACCAGCGCGTCGTCGGGTCGTGTCGCGCGCAGGCGGGTCGCCAGCGCACCGAGCTCCTCGAGCGCCGCCTCTCTCTCGCTCGGCCTCGAGCTGAAACCATCCTTCGTCGTGGAGACCGGCGGCGGTAGCTGGGCGAAGAGCAAGCTGAGGAGCTCGGCTTCGATCATCTCGCGCTGAGCTTCATCTCCAGCGCGGCTCGCGGCGACCCGCAGGTGCTCGGCGGCGATGCTCCAATCGCCGACGCGCTCGTGGCTGCGGGCCAGCAGCTGGTGCGCCTCGGCGAGGGAGGCGTCGAGCTCAAGGGCGCGCAGCAGGGTCTCACGGGCGCCGCTGGCGTCACCGCCAGCGAGCTGCGCTCGCGCGAGCAGACAGCGCCCCTTGGCGTCCCGGGGCTCGGCCTCGACCAAGCGCAGGGCCGCCAGCCGCGCGTCCTCGGGGCGTCCTTCGCGCAGCAGCACCGAGACGAGCGCCTCGAGCACCGCTAGATCGGGCTGTGGCGCCGCCGCCGCGGCAGCCAGGTGATGTCCGGCCAACGCGTCCTTGTCATCGGCGGCCAGCGCTCGGCCAAGCAGCCCGACCAACGAGAGGTCGGCGCCACCGGAGGCCGCCACGGCCTTGCGCAGCTCGCGCACCGCACGCTCAGCCTCGCCTCGCTCGAGAAAGAGTTCACCCATCAGCCCATAGAAATCGTCGAGGAGCTCACGCTCCACCTTCCCGGCCAGCGCACGCTTGCAGCTCTGCATCGCCGCGTCGTGGTCGCCGAGCTTTTTCTGAGTGCGAGCTAGCAGGGCGAGGGTGGAGATATCGTCGGGGCGCAGCGTCAGGGCGCGCTCGAAGGCCGAGCGTGCGTCGACGAGCTTCTCTCTGCGCAGCTGGCTCAGACCGAGCAGAGTCCAAGCGCGGATGTGTTCGTCGGAGGCGCGGGTCACGCGCTCGGCGAGCATCGCGGCCTCGCTGAGGTCTCCCGCCTCGTAGGCCGTGCGAGCTCGTTTGTAGAGCTCGGCTACCTCATCGGCGATGGAGAGATCGTCGACGAGATCCCCCAGCTTCTGTCCGATGCGATCGAAGATGCTCATCTCTTCTTTCTCCTCAATACCGTCGGCGGCTCATGGTGATCGGCGACAGGGAAAGAGCTCGCGCAAGGGGGCCTCTGGGTTCGCGCTCCGAGGCGGTCGCGCGCGCAGCCGATCGAGATCGGTGCTGCCGCAGCGTCGCGATGGCTCCACCAGGTCGGCGGCCTCCAGCAGCGCCAGACCGCGCGCCTCAGCGTACGCGAGGGCGCCGAGCAGGGCGTCGCGCTCGTCTCCGATGAAGAGCGAAAAGAGCGAAGGCTCGGAGGCTCGTGTCTGCTCGAGCGCCTCGAGACCCGCCCGCAAGCCTTCGAAGCGCGTGGGCGACCACAGACCGCTGGCGCTGTAGTTGCCGTCGAGGCGCCCACCTGTGCGGTCGAGCTCCCGCGCCTGCTCGAAGACCTCTCCGATCGGCGTGACGCCGCCGAAGTCGGGCAGCCGCTCGGCGGCGAAGCTCAGCGCCGAGGCGCCGCCGTAAAAGAAATCGTGGCGGTAGCCCGCCACCGCGGCGCAGACGAGCGCGAGCGTCCGGCCGAAGGGAAGGTCAGCAGCGCGGCCCCCCTCGACCGTTTCGCGCCAGCCAGCGAAGGGAGCGTAGAGCGCCTCGAGGACGAAGCGCCGTTTGCCCTCGTCGTCTGGGCAGAGCTCTGTCGCGCGCTCCTCGGCCAGCGCGGGAGCGCTCCAGACATCGAAGACGAAGCGCTGCAGGTCTGCCGGGTCGACCGGATGAAAGGTGATGTCGTAGGGCATCGGCGCCCGCGCTCAGGCGTTCGCGGGGGCGCCGCCAGAAGCCGCAGGCGGCGGCTCGCCGCCCTCTGCCGACCGCCAGAGTTGCTCGCGAAGCGCGTCGAGGGCCGAGTCGAGCTCGGCGAGCTCGCCCGCGCGGGTGTCGAGCGCGGCGGAGGCGACGCGAGCGTCCGCCGCGTGAGAGCGACGCTCGGCCAGCGCGCGGTCGAGGACCTCGCTGATCCCCCGATGCAGCGTCTGGCCAGCGCTGGCGATGAAGTCCTGCAGCCGCTCGACGAAGCGCTCGATGATCTCCTCGAAGCGCGGCCCGATCGCCTCGCCTGCGCGGCGCACGGCCTCTGGGGCTTGCTTCTTCGCCTGCTTTTTGATCTGGCCGCCGACCTTCTCGCGTAGCACCACCGCAAGAAGCGGCGCGGCGATGGTCAGCAGGCCGCCAACGAAGGCGTTGACGAAGAGAAAGACCGTGGTGCCCAGCGCGCCGAGGGCGAAGACGCCGGCGTCGTATTTCAGCGTGTCGACCTGCAAATCGACGCGGGTCTCGGCCGCCGCGAGGTTGCTCGCTACGGCGTCGAGGGTCGCGTGGATGTTCTCGTTGGCGACCTGGATGATCTCCTCAGCGAGGTGCTCGAGCATCTCGCCGACCTTGTCGCCCTCGAACTCGGCCCACTCTTTGAACTTATCCTGGATGAAGAACTGGAGGTAGCGTTTCACCTCCTGCGCGTCGACCGCGTCGATCTGCTGCGGGAGGGCCTCGGAGAAGCGTCCGACGAACTGGCGCAGGTCATGGCGCACGGTCGCCTTCACCGCCTCGCCCTCGTTCTTGACCCGCTGGGTCAGCTCGTCGAGGTTGGCTCGCGACCCCTCGAGCTGGCGCCGCACCTCGGCGACGCGCTGGTCCAGCTCCTCCACCGACAGCTCGAGGCTGCCGCGCTTGATGCCGATGCTCGACCTCAGGTAGCCGATGGTGCGCTTGGCGTCGTTGGCCGCGTTGTCGAGCAGCACGCGTCCGCGCTCCTCGTGGAGGAAGCGCTGCAGATAGGCCAGCAGTGGCGCCATGCCGCTGTTCTCCGTGTCGCCCTCGATGTGCCGCCTGGCCGAGAGCGAGAAGATCTGCGGATCTGGGAGCACCGCGGCGAGGTGCTCCTCAGCGAAGGCCAGCGCCTGCGCGCGCTCCTCCTCGTCGATTAGATCGGTCTTGCCAAGCACGAAGATCAGCTTGTCGCGGTTGCGCTTGAGCAGCCGGCGCTGGATGAACGAGCGCTCGCTCAGCTTGAGCACCTGCGTGCTGTCGAGCAAGAAGATCACGGCGTCGGCACGGGGGATGTAGCTGTAGGTCACCTCGGCGCGGGCCTGGTTGATGTCGTTGACGCCGGGAGTGTCGACGAGCGTGATCCGATCGCGCAGCAGCTCCGACGGGTAGGCGAGCTCGACGTAGCGGATCTCGTCGGAGACGTGCTCGCCTTCGAGGGTGACCCACTCGGCGAGCTGCTCGGCGGAGATCGCTTTTTCCGAGCCGTCACGTCCCACGACCCGTGCCTTGGCCTGCTCGCCATAGACGATGTGGTTGATCGTCGCGGTGGTCGGCGTGATCCCCACGGGGACCAGCGACTCGCCGAGCAGCGCGTTGACGAAGGTCGATTTGCCGTGGTTGAACTCGCCGAGGATCACGAGGTTGAAGCGCCCCTCGGCCAGCTTGGGCAGCCGCGAGCTCTCGATGTCGACCTGCAAAGAGGCCATGCCGAGCTCGTTGGCGATCTGCGCCAGGCGCTCGAGGGTCCGCGTGAGGTCCTGCTTTCGCTGCTGGTAGTGCTCGAGCATCGCCTTACTCCTGCTCGCCTTGGTCGGCCTGCGTCGAAGTGTCGCCGCCACTCGTTTTTGGCTGGGCGCTCTGGGCGCCCATCTTCGACTTGCGGTTTTTGCCGAAGATGCGCAGCAGCCGAGAGACCTCGGCGTCGCACCAGTCGAGGCTTTGGCTCACACCGTCCGCCGCCGCGTCGGCCATCGACGCCGTACCGGGCGCCTGCTGGGCCTTCTGGTAGAAATGGGTCTGGGCGAAGAAGCGCAGCGCCGCGACGCGTTTGGGCAGATAGGGGTGCGCTTGGGTCAGCTCGAGTAAGCGTCCCACGCCCTGCTGGCTCTCTTCGAGCTGTTTCAAGTACTCCTCGAGGTCGACGCGATGAGCCAGCTTCTGGCTGCCCAGGGCTAGCTTGACCAGCGCTTGCTCGGCGAGCTTGGTGTCACCGCAGCAGAGCAGCCCCGCGCGGTCGCAGGTGATCTCGGCGCGTCGGGCCCAGGACTGGAGCGCCAGTACGGCGGGCTGGATGATCCAGCGCACGAAGACGTTGGCCGAGAACATCAGGTAATAGAGCGCCGTGGTGTAGACGACGTGGTTGTTCTGGATGTGGCCGCACTCATGGCCGATCACGAAGCGCAGCTCGTCGGCGTCGAGGTGATCGACGAGCACGCCGTTGAGCACGATGTAGGCGTCGTCGGTGGTGCCAAAGGTGTGGGCGTTGAGGTTGCCGACCTCCGGGGCGATGTAGATCGTGGGCACAGCGATCTGGAGCCGCCGCGCGCAGTCGACGGTGATCTGCTGGATATCTGTGAACTGACGCTCAGTGACCTTCACCGAGCTGCCGAGGAGCTGGCCCTTGGCCACGTTCTGCCACAGCCGCACCGTGGCCTCGACGGCGAGCTTCACTGGCGTGATCTTCCCCAGCGTGGCCAGCACCTTCTGATCGCCGGGGTAGGCGTAGACCGCGCCGCCATGCTCGCGGGTCTGCTCGGCGCCTCTGCGTTGGCGGATGTAGGCCGCAAAATCCAGGTCGACTTGAGTCATCGGCGCTGTCGCTCCTGCGTGTCGTCATCAACGGGTACAACGGGTACAACGGGTACAACGGGTACGGGCGGGGCGAGGGCCGATCCGCCCGGGCGCGCAAACGATACTGCGCCAGCTGAGCCATGTCGATGCGCGGGATCGACCCTAGCAGCGAGCGGGTTCTCCGGCGTTGCATGCAGAGGTCAGAAGCTACTGTTTTTCTGTGAGCTGATCGGCTATGTCGTCGGCGAGGCCCACGTCACGCCGGAAGACCACGAGCGCGATCACGCCCACGACCACCGCGAACCACAGCGTGCAGAGCCGCACGAGCAGCGTCGCAGCCGCGGCGACGCCTCGGCTGACTCGCCCCAGATACGAAAGCAGGCCGACCATCCCGCCGTCGGTCAGGCCCAACCCACCTGGTGTGGGCAGGCCGCCGATGGTGGAGGCGGCATAGACGAAGGTCGACAGCAGCAAGGAGACCTCCGTGTTGGGGAAACCGCCGAGGATGAGGTAGGTGCCAAGACACTCGAAGAACCAGGAGACGATTGAGAGCGTGACGGCGACGAACAAGGGCCCTGGGCGCAGGAGGCGGGCGGAGCTCTCGTAGAAGGCTTCGAGCTTGTCGGCGATCTTCGAGAGCCCGGGGAGGCGGCCGGCGAAGCGCACCAAGGGCAGTGAGAGGGTACGTGAGCTGACGACGACCAGGAGCAGCAGTACGCCACCGCCGACGATCGCCATCGGGATCAGGCCCCGCCTCCAGGTCATCACGCCGGTGCTCATGAGCAGGAGCAGCGCGATCAAATCGGTCAACCGCTCGGCGATCACCACCGGCGCGGTCTGCGCCATCGGCACACCCTGAGCCTCGCGGAGGAGATAGGATTTCAAGAGCTCGCCAACCTTGCCCGGGGTGACGACCATCGAGAGTCCGCCGAGAAAGATCGTCAGGTTGCGTCGTGTTGGCACCTTCAGCGCGAGACAGCGCAGGTAGTAGGTCCACTTCGCGTAGCGCAGGGCGTAGTTTCCGAGCGTCAGGCCGAGCACCGGCGCGAAGAGCCAGAACCGCCAGGACGCCAGAGAGCGCGAGAGCTCATCAACGCCGATCACGATCGTGCCGATCGCGTAGATCCCGACCCCAAGGGCGAGGCCGATCAGCAGGCGTCGAAAGAGGCGATTCATCCCGAGGAATGTCCGCTATTGTGCCGCTGTGTCAAGGGTTGACGGCCGCGGAGCTTGCCCCGATGATTAGCCACGACCTGGGTAGGAGAAGAGGTCATGGCCGATGAGCCGAAGACAACCGTGTTGGTGGCCGACGACGATCCCGAGATCCGCACGCTCTTGACGCTGCGCTTGAAGAGGGCTGGCTACGAGGTTTTCGACGCCTCCGACGGCGAGCAGACCCTAGCGGCGGTTCGCGAGCACAAGCCCGACCTCGTGGTCCTCGACGTGATGATGCCGGGCAAGAATGGCTGGGAGGTCGCCAAGGAGCTGCGCAAAGATGACGAGCACGCCGACCTCGGCATCGTGATGCTCACGGCGATTGGCGAGCGCATCAACGAGATGACCTCACCCCTCTACGGTGCCGACGAGTACGTTGACAAGCCCTTCGAGTTCGCTGACCTCGAGGCGAAGCTGCAGCAGGTCTTGGCTTCGAAGGGCTAGCCTCTACGACCATCACGACATCGCGCAGCTGAGCAGGCGCCCTGCGAAAAGCAGGAAGAGCGAAAGCGCGCCGAGCGCCATCCAGAGCTTGGAGCTCGAGCGTCGCGGCGCTGCGCTCTCGGGGGAGAAGCCCATTCGAACGACCCCGGCGCTGGTCTCGAAGCGCGCCTCGAGCTCGTCGAGGTCGGCCTTGGTGAGGGTGCGCGTCTGCTGGGGGTCGAAGACGGTCAGCGCGTATCGTTCGCCCAACTCGAGCGCCAGCTCTCCGAGCTCACGACAGCGCGAGGTCGGAGCGTCGAAGGGGAGGCCGAGGTCGACGCCGCGCAGCTGGCCTCCTTCGTCTCGGTAGGGGTCGAGGGTCAGCTGACGCGCGTCAGCGAGCTCGACGAGAGCCAAGAGCGTCTCATCGTCGAGATCATCTTCGTCGCCGACCCGGCGTAGGAAGAGCTCGTAGCGCAAGGCGAGGCCGCTAGTCCTAGTTCGAGCAGTCCCAGTTCGAGCGCTCGAGCAGTCCCAGCTCGAGCAGTCCTAGAGCGCTGATCAGCTTACCGGATCGAGCTGCGCGAAGGATGCGAAATCACGCCGTAGGAGCGAGAAGGGCGCCTGCTGGTAGCAAGCAACCGACGAGCGACAACCGCTGTGATTTCGCAGACCAGCGCGGCGACGGGAGGTAAGTTGGTCA
>PDPC01000231.1 GCA_002747355.1 Pseudomonadota bacterium
CGTCCCAGCACAGGATGGTACCGTTGGCGCCCACCGCGTAAATCTCCGTGGCGCTGTGCCCGTCGATGGCCAGCAGGGCCTGATCGGTGGGGCTGGCCATGTTCTCCCAGCTGACGCCGTCGAAATGCACGATGGTGCCCCCGCCACCGACAGCATACAGGTCCCCGCTGTGGGGCCCCCAGATGGCTTCCAGGTTGGCGCCGCTCTGCAACCGCCAGGTCTCCCAGGAGTGCCCGTCGCGACGACGGGCGATGACGCCACCGCTGCCCACGACGAAGAAATCCTGCTCCTGCCGGCCCCAGATGGCGGCGTAGTCCACGCCCTCCAGGGGCGGGGCGATGTTCTGCCAGCCGCCGTTCATGGACTGCAGCACCACGTTCCGTTTGCCCACGGCGAAAACGCGGCCGCAGGAGGGGCTCCAGACATCTTGCAGCCAGTGGGTGTGCCCCACGCTGAGCGTCTGGAAGGCGTGGACCGTCTGCCTCAGCACCAGGCCGTTGTAGCCGGTCATCAGGATGGTGTCGGCCTGGTTGTCCCACATGCCGTACAGATAACGGCCTTCGGCCACATGGGTGGAGGTCCAGCCCGATGCCCCCCGGGTCAGCAGCACGCCACCGCTGCCGATGGCGATGGGCGGCTGGCCGGGCAGGCCGCGCACGGACCACAGCCGCTGGGTGGTGTCGGATTCTTCCTGGAGCCAGTCCTGACCGTCGTACCGCAGGATGGTGCCCGCCACGCCCACGGCGTAGATCTCCTGGGCGGAAGAGCCCCAGATACCGTCCAGGGGCCACTCCACGGGGGTGTCCTGGGGTGTCCAGGCGGCACCGTCGTAATGGAGGATCAGCCCTCCGCTGCCACAGAGGTAGATATCGTCGGGAGCGGTGCCCCAGCAGTCGTAAAGATTCAGATCGGTCCCGCTGTCCAGGACGTTCCAGTCTTGCCCGTCAAAGCGCAGCAACGTGCCGCCGCTGCCCACGGCATAGATATTCTGCGCGTCCGTGCCCCACACATTGTTCAAGCGGCGGGA
>PDPC01000230.1 GCA_002747355.1 Pseudomonadota bacterium
CCGGACAACCCCGCCCGACGTCTGGAGTTGGCCTGGGGCCAAGCGTCTCCTCCCCGGGAGCCCGCTTGGCGGGAATGGCCTGCGGCCCGGACGGAACTTGCCGACGAGGCCTGGTGGTCGTCGCACCAGGTGAGTGGCTTCAAGTCCGTGGACAAGAATGCCCTGGGTATCGATGACCGGCCCCGCCTGGTGGTGGTGACCGGGTTCCTGGGCTCCGGCAAGACCACCTTCCTGCAGAACTTCATCGACCACATGAACCGCAACAACCGCTTCGTGGCGGTGATCCAGAACGAGATCGGCGAGGTGGGGCTGGACGGCGGTCTCCTGGATCATGATTACGCCGTGACGGAACTGGATGAGGGGTGTGTCTGCTGCACCCTGGTGGGCCAGCTCAAGCCATCCCTGCGCCGGATGATGACCGAGTTCCATCCGGATTTCATCATGCTGGAGACCACCGGTTTGGCCAACCCTATGAATCTGCTGTCTGAGATGGCGGAGTTGACGGATCTGGTGGCCTTCGACTCGGTCACCACCCTGGTGGACGCGGCCAACCTGCCCGCCATCCTGGAGGAAAGCGAGGTGGCCAAGGATCAGATCCGCGCCGCCGATGTCGTGTTGCTGAACAAGGTGGACCTGCTGGACGAGGACGGCTTGCGGCGCGCCGAGGAATTGGTGGCCGGTCTGAACGGCAACGCCCCCATCGTGCGCACCCGACAGGGGGATATCAACCCGGCGTTGCTGTATGGCGACGACCCCGACCAGATGGCCGCCCTGGCTGCCGAACGGTCTTCCGGCTCGGCCACCCACCAGCACGAACATTTCCACACCTGGAAACTGGATCTTCCACAGGCGCTGGAGTACCCACGGCTCATCGAGGCTCTGGACGCCATTCCGGAAGGAGGGTACCGACTCAAAGGGATCGTCAATGTGTTGGACCGCGACCGGCCGCAGGTTGTGCAGTTCGTGGCCGGACGCTACACCGTCAGCGACCATCCGGGTCAGAATCGGGAAATCGCTTCCGGT
>PDPC01000229.1 GCA_002747355.1 Pseudomonadota bacterium
ATGGTGAGCCTCCGGCTTAAGCAACCAAAGCTTGCCGTGCTTTCGTCCGCTTTTCGATCCGTAACCACCTCCACCTACCAACGGGTCTGGTTCACACCCCGCTTCAGTTGGTCGTGCACCCATTCTTGGCTGCGCTGGTGTCGGTGGCCCTGTGCTGAGGCGCCAAATCGCTCGGAATCGCGACGGAGGGCGTACGTCGGCCTGCCGGGTTGGCGACCAGCGTCGAAAGGGGCGAGCTCGAGGCTCGGTGGGCTGGTGAGGCGCTAGCTGCGCGTGTCGGCTGGCGGGCTCTCGCAGGGTTGGTTCGCGACGACGACCATCCAGTAGGTCCCCGCCGGAAACGCGACGCTCCGTTCGCCGGCCTTGAACCGTAACCACGCGGCGCGGTAGCGCTCTTGAAAGCGACGCTCCTGCTGCAGCGCTTCGAAGCGCTTCCACTTGTCGCGACAGGCGATACGTGGTGAGAGCTACCGGCGGGCCTCTCGCCCCTTCGGCGAGTCGGTCGGACGCAGCGCGCGGATCTCCGCCGCGCCGCGGAATTTGCGTCGCTTGGCTTTGGCCTCGGCGCGGTGTCGTTCCTCGGAGATGACCTGCAGTGCCCGAGCATCATGGACGAGGCGTGCGGGGTCAACACACGGCGGCGAGGTGAGCTCGATGCTCAGCAGCTCGGGCATGTCGCCCGACGGATCGAAGAAGTGCTGGGGCCGCGACACGACGAGCACCTTGCCGAGCATATCCTCGGGGCGGCTGATCAACCCCGGCCAGAGCTTCGAGCTCTCGACGAGGCCGGCAGAGACTGGGTTCTGCAGCGTGTAGACGATCTTCGCCAGCACGTCGTCGTTGCGCTCAACCAGCCGGACGGCGCTGTAAGAGCCTGGCGCCCAGAACGACTCCCACCTCCCGTAGTGCGCGTTGACATCCGCGGGCGGTGGGCCAGTTGATCGCCATGCGCAGCTTCCCCGAGACCTTACCTCCAGGGCCTTTGAAGGCGCTGAAGACGTCTTCGATGATCCGCGA
>PDPC01000008.1 GCA_002747355.1 Pseudomonadota bacterium
TGGTAGAGGGTCACGCCGAGGGCGTAGATATCCGTCGCGGGCCCAACCCCCCGGGAGTCACCGTCAGCCTGCTCCGGAGCCATGTAGGATGGCGTGCCGACGACGCAGCTCCCGGTCAGGGCCTCCCCCAACAGCGTCACCGGCGCCACGCCATGACCCACGCCTTCGGCTTCGGGAGCCGATACCGCGTCGCTCTCGGCCAAGAGCTTGGCCACACCGAAGTCGAGGAGCTTCAGCCTTAGGGGCTCACGAGACGTGACGAAGATATTGCTCGGCTTGAGGTCACGGTGCACCACACCCTGGGCGTGAGCGGCCTGCAGGATGGGCACGACCTCCTCCAGGAAGGCCAAGGCCTCCACGACGCTCCAAGGCCCCTCGGAGGCGATGAGCTTGTCGAGGCCCTGCCCCTCGAGGGCCTCCATGGCGTAGTAGAGTGTCCCGTCTTGGAGCTGGCCGAAGTCGAAGATACGGATGATCCCGTGGTGGTCGATCTGCGTCGCGGCGCGCGCCTCGGTGAGGAAGCGTGACGCCGCCCGGGAGCCCAAGGAGGTCTTTGGGAGCAGCTTCACCGCCACCTCGAGGCCGAGCTTGGGATGGCTGGCGAGGTAGACCTCCCCCATGCCTCCTTTCCCGATCAGGCGCCGCAGCCGATAGTTGCCGGCCATCTGCCCGACTCGAGGATCGTCGCCAGGATCAGCTTCGCCGACCGCCACCTCGGGTGACAGCGAGAGCGTCTCCACCCGATCCTGATCACGCCCGGACATCAGGGGCAGTGTACACGATGGGAGGCGGCTGGAGCGGGCCACCCGAAGGAAGGTGGTATCAGAGGCCGCCGCGATGGCAGGGGCCCAAGAGCGCCAGGGGGAGCTCGTAGTGGTGTGCCAGGCTATAACCACAAACACGGCGCTCGCTGAGCCGCGCGTGATAGATCCACGCGTAGCCCGCCGCGTTGTCCACATAGACCGGGTCGTTGCGAGCGATGCCACCGCGCTCCTCTGGGTGAAACGCGACTCGGGACCAGTGGAGCCTGGTGTTGGGGCGGACGGGGAGCGCCTCAGCCAGGGATGGCGCCTCCACCAGGTCGCTCCCCTCGGCGTCGAGGACATACACACGGTGAGCCCCAGTGAGCTCGTGGTGAACCACGAGCTGATCCCCTTCACCGCCGAGGAGGTTCGCGATGGTGACCCGCTCCCGGGGCCCCAGCGCTGGCAGGGTCATCTCGAAGGCCAAGCCGAGGACGCAGCTGGTGCCCGAGGGCAAACAGCGCAAGACCTCGACGCGCCCGGTGGAAGCCTCGACCAGGATCAGCTCAGCGCGCTGGACCTGCTCTTCCGGGATGAGGTTGCCCAAGAGCAACCTGCGGTGAAGCGGCCGATGCAGAGCCAACCACCAGCTGCCCACCGGCGGATCGAAGAAGAAGGTGCCTTTGTCGGGCTCGTAGACCACACGGTTGTCGCGATCGTCGCCGTCGAGGTCAGCCACCGCGACTCGGGCGGTGCCCGTTGTGTAGTCTGTAAGGCTGCCCCCCCAGGGGACGCGATTGAGGCTGAGGACGTTGTAGCAACGCAGCCACTCTCCCAAGGGCCCAGGCTGGCCGTTGTTTCCTTGACCACGGCCATAGATCGCCGCGCAGAGGGTCTTGTGGTCGTTGCTCTCGGAGTTGTCGATGATGATCCGCTTGATCGCCGTCTCCGGGGGATCGGGGTTTCCGATCCCCCAGCGAACGTCCTTGTTGAAATAGCAGCGCGTGGGATCATCGATCCTGCTCATGAAGAGGTTCGTGTTGCGGTAGAGCAGCCACTCACTGAGGCCGTCGTTGTCCAAGTCTTGAAGGTAGAGGTTCGGGGCCAAGGCGTCGGCGCTGTGGTAGCCGCGACGACCAGCAGCAGCGGAGGAGGCCGTTCGGGGGCAGCGCGAGGGGTTCGGCCCGAGGACGTCGGTGCCCCCGCTGTCTGCTGTCCCCAAATCGAGGCGACGACACACGCCGTCGACGCAGCGCTCGGAGCCCGCGCAGCGGGGCCGACAGCGGTAGGGATCGCGAGGATGGGCGAACTCCCAAGGACACCCTCCAGCGACGGCGAGGAGCGCACTGGCGCCAAGGATGAACGTGAACACGGGACCTCGTGACACGAGCGACATACGCCGATCCCAAGCAAAGACTGTGCCTAGCCCCATCAGAACCGCCCCTCGAGCATCACGCCACGATCGCTGAGGCCAACGGTGAGCTTGGGCTCGAACGCCGATGGCACCTCGCCCATGACCGGCAGCTTGGGCCGGGTGAGCAGATAGTAGAGCCCCACACCAATCGCGATGGCCCCTGCACCGACCAAGACGTGACCGCCGATGAGCAGGCGCTTCGCGGCGTCGACGTCGCCCCGAGCCTCGGCGAAACGTTCTGGCGGCGCGCTGGGCTCGAGGGCGAGGTAGCGTTCGTGAGCGGCCTCGCCACGATAGATCCCCACCCCGTAGAGCGTGGCGGCTCCCGCCGCCAGGGTCAACCCTCCGGCGAGGGTCGACCAGCCGATGATCGCCTGGCGTCGCCGCGCGACCCGCGGCGGCAGCCCTCGCAGGAGGGTCACATCGAGGCGTCGCCAGGACCCCGCAGCGAGCTTCAGGGACTCGCGATGGGCGCGGTGGCCGATGAGGCGAAGCTCCACACGGTGGCGACCAGGGCGAAGGTAGAGGACCCCTGGAAGAGGAGTCAGGCCGATCTTCTGCCCATCGATGAAGACCTCCGCCCGGGCCTGGGAGCAGTTCAGCGTCAGCCGTCCCAGACGCGCGTCGATCTGCGCCAAGGCGGCGCGGGCAGCCTGCACGATGTGCGCGGGAGCCTTTCCTTTGGCGCGGCGGAAGAAGCGCAAGAAACGCGCAGCAGCCTCGCGAGGACGGTCGAGGTCAAAGAGCGTCTGGGCGATGTTGAGATCGATCTTGTAGCTCGGGTAGAGCTCGTAGGCTCGACGGTACGCCGCCAGAGCGGCCCGCAGACGCTTGACGCCGCGGAGCCGATTCCCCTCGAGGAAGAGCTTGCGCGCCGCGGCGTAACGCGCGGTCCGGGACCGCAACACGGGCGCCGCCGACGTCTCCGTGGACACCACGCTAGCGAAGGTGAAGGCGATGACGATCGCCCACTGAGTCAGCACGTGAAAGAACATGGAGCCCGCCACCCGACGTCCGAAGAGCACCCCCGCACATGCGGGACCGAGCCGGGTGCTGAGCTGCCGCGCCGATTTCGTAGCCGAAGAAACGAGCCATACTATGGGTCTGGCGAGCGTTCTGAGGCCTAGATGGCGGCCGACAGGGCGGTGCCCGGCGACGGGAGGCATGTGGGGGGGCTCCTATATCTCGCCTGGCTCCGGGGGCTTGCCGACGAGGTAGCGGACGAGCAGCGGCAGGTGTCCATCGGGGTAGTTGGCCTTGGGTAGGCGCAACCGGCCCATCAGCGTGTTGTACCATGAGGTGCCGAGCAGCCGCACCGCGGTGACGCGCTTGCCCTCACGGAAGGCCATCCAGCTCAGGTGATCGTACTGATGAGCCTTGAGCACTCGGGCGTAGTGCTGGTGGTCCTTGAAGACCCCGTTCTCGCCGAAGACCTTGTACATCAGCGTCGTGACCTGTGGAAAGGCGCGGTCGAAGCTCGAGCTCAGGCTCTCCGGCTCATGGCGGACGCGGAGCATCGGGTTGGTGTAGCGCACGACCGGGTAGCGAGCGACGATCCGGGTCCAGAGCTCGTAGTCTTCGCCGTTCCAGAGCCGCGGGTCGAAGCCGCCAACCTCACGCAGCGCCTCGGTCCGCGTGATCGACGCCCCGGTGCCGCCGAGATTGTCGCTGGCGGCGAAGTCGAGCAGGGTCAGCACCTGGACCTTGTCGAGGCAGAAAGCCGGCTCCTGGCAGGCCTGATCCTCGTCCATCGCGATCCCGCAGAGCATCGCGCCGGCCTTCGGAAAGGCCTTGGCGAGGCGCAGCTGGTGCTCGAAGCGCCAGGGCAAAGACCAGTCGTCGGCGTCCATGAACGCGGTCAGCTCGCCGCGGACCTCGCGGATGCCGTGGTTTCGCGCCGCCGACGGCCCAGCGTTGGTCTGCGTCAAGAGCCGCACCTCGACTCCCTCCGGCTGAAAGCGCCGAACGAGCTCGGCGGTGCCGTCGCTTGAGCCATCATCGACGACAATGATCTCGAAGGGCTTGACCGTCTGCTCGACCAGCGAGGACAGCGCCTCCTCGATCGTCCGCTCGGCGTTGTAGGCCGCCATCACGACGCTGACGCGCGGGCTGCTCATGGGTCATCTCCAAGTCGGTGGGAGCCGGCTACTTCTTGTCGGAGGCATCTGGGGAGGAGGCTTCAGATGCCTCCGGGTCAGACGCCTCCGGGTCAGACGCCTCCGGGTCAGACGCCTCCGGGTCAGACGCCTCCGGGTCAGGCGCCTCCGGGTCAGACGCCTCCGGGTCAGACGCCTCGTCATCGTCACCCTCATCGTCGTCATCGCCGCCGCGATTTAGCAGAGCCCGCTTGGTCGTGTCGAGGAGGTCCCTCGCGGTGGACGGCGCGATGATGAACGCCGCCGGAATAAACGCGATACCACCGGCGACGATCTCGAGCGCCAAGGTGAGAAAGCTGGCCTCCAAGCCGATCAGCCGCAGCAGGTAGCGCGTGCCGATCACGGCGCCCACCATCGGCCCCGTAGCCAAGAGCGGCGGGATCACGCCGCCGCCGAGACGCGCGAAGGAGACCCCGCTGGTGATGCGCACGGCGATCATGCTGCCCACCGCGTGGAAGGTGAACGCGACGCCCGGCGCGAGGCAGGCCCAGAGGATCCCCTTTGGCGAGAGCAGGACGATCATGCCCAGCAGCAGGAAGACCTTCGCGACCTCGAGGGCCATCACCATCACCGGCTGCCGCTCGGCCAGCTGGTAGGATCCGATGGTCCAGCCGAGGGGCCGCACCACCGAGAGCGCGGCGAGCATCATCAGCATCGGCGCCATCTGCGCCCAGCGCGGATCGAAGATCGCCGCTGTGGCGGTGTGTGCGATCGCGCTCAGGCCGACGGCCATCGGGAAGATGATCACGCCCAGCAGGCGGGTGGCGCGGATCAACGCCTCCGCGCGAGACTCCGCGTCGAGGCGAGCGAAGGAGGGAAGCAGCACCTCGCCGATGTGCTCGCCGACGTGGGTCGCCGGGATGTCGGCGAGGTTGTAGGCGAGGTTGTAACGACCGACCGTCGCCTCGCCGAAGTAGCGAGAGACGAGCAGGTTGTCCCAGGTCTTCGCCGCGCGGTGGGCGATGTCGCCGAAGGTCATCGGTAGACCGAACGAGAAGAGCTCCTTGGTCTGGGCCCAGGTCAGCTTGGCCGGCTCGATCCACTCGCGCCAAGGAGAGAGATAGAGGCAGCCGAGCAGGAACACGCCCCACTGCACGACGTTACCGTAGACGATCGCCATCCCGCCGAAGCCATAGATAGCGGCGCCAATCGACACCATCGCATAGAGCAGCTCTGTCACGCCGCGGAGGATGCCGAGCTGGCCAAAGCGGAGGTCTCGCACGAGCATCCGCTCGGCGGGGTAGCCCACCCTCATGAAGACGGTGGCGAGCACCAGCCCGGGGATATAGGTCGCCGCGTTGGGCGAGCCGAACATCGGCCCCCAGCCGTCCTTGTAGCCGAGCACAACGGCGAAGGCCACAGCGCCGAAGAGCAGGTGGTAGAAGGTCGCGTGGAAGATCGAGCTGCGGCTGGCGCTGGGCGTCGCGATGACCCAATGAAAGAGCCCGAAGCCCGTCAGGTTGGAGGCGGTGAGCACGACCACCGTGGCCACCGAGACCGCGCCGTACTCCGCCGGCAGCACGAAGCGTGTCAGCACCAAGGTGCTGATCAAGCCGATAGCGCGTGATCCTACGCCGCTAAGGATGCTCCAGATGGCCCCACGGGCTGCTTTGGTGGCGAGGGACACGCTGCTTCCTCGTGTAGGCGGGGTCGCGACGGGGCGTCCCCGCGCAGGAGTTTCCTTCTCTCGCGACGGCGCTGCATTATACGATCGGCGCCTGCCAGGTCAAGCGACCACAAGCGGCGCAAACACCCTACATCTCGAAGTATTCGCCCCAAGCTGCCCGTCTACGGCGCTTGCCCAGATGGCCGCGGTGCGACACAATCCCGGCGATGATCTTCGACTACATTCGCGAGAAGTACATGCACCTGTGGCTGCCGAGCTTTCTGCGCCATACGGCACAAAACCTCACCGCGCCGCGCTATCAGGGGAAGAAGCACCTGCTCTTCGCGCTCTGTGATCATTATGAGCCGCTGTGGGGCGAGGCCCCCGACGACGTCGGCGAGCGGCGCGTGCAGGCGTGGCTCGACCACTACCCAAAGATGACCACACCCTTCCGCGACGCCGACGGCTACGCCCCCCGACATAGCTTCTTCTTCCCTGGAGAGGAGTATCGCCCCTTCTTCCTCGACGGCTTGGCGTCGCTGGCCAAGCAGGGGCTGGGCGAGGTTGAGCTCCACTTGCACCACGACAACGACACAGCCGAGAACCTGCGGGCGACGATCCTCGAGTACCTGAAGACCTACGACCAGCACGGTCACCTCAGCCGCGATCCCGACGGGCGGCTGCGCTACGCCTTCATCCACGGCAACTGGTGTCTGGCCAACGCCCGCGAAGACGACGTCGACTGCGGCGTCGACGAGGAGCTGCCGCTGCTCTGGGAGACCGGCTGCTATGTCGACATGACCTTCCCGGCCGCCCCCGATGAGTCGCAGCCGCGGCTGGTCAACCAGATCTATTGGCCGCAGGGCGACCTCGCGCGCAAACGCGCCTACGACTTCATCGGCGAGCGCGCGCGGGTGGGGCACGTTAAGCGCGACCGGCTGCTGATGCTCCAGGGCCCGCTCGCGCTGACCTTCAAGAGGGGCAAGGTGCCGCTCCGGCTCGAGAACGGCCACATCACCGGCGTCGACCCTGGGACACCCGAACGGATCAGGACCTGGACCAAGCAGAACATCCACGTCGCCGGGCGGCCCGACTGGGTCTTCGTCAAGGTCCACACCCACGGCGCGCCGGAGAAGGTCGCCGACTCCTACCTTCACGGTGGCGGCGCCAAGCTCCACCGCGAGCTGACCAGCCGCTACAACGACGGCCACGAGTGGGTGCTCCACTACGTCACGGCGCGGGAGATGTACAACATCGCGATCGCCGCGATGGAGGGCCGGATCGGCGATCCCGCCGAGTACCGCGACTACGTCCTCCCCCCGCCGCCCATCGCTTCATCGTGAACCGAGGAGCGCCCGTCGCGACGATCCGCAGCTCTAGCCACGATCCACTGAGCACGGCTACCGATAGGCCAGCACGCCGGCGCCGTCGGTCCTGTGGCTGCCCCCGGGCGTGACCGTGATCTCGACGGTCGCGCCGCCGCCGCGCTTGCCCACACTGTAGCCGCTGCTGGGCTTCAGCCCGCAGATGATCTGCCGAGTCACGCTCGACGGCACGCTGTAGCGGATCGTGCTCGGCGCGGATCCGACCACCTCGGGAAACATCACGGCGACGCCCTTGACGGTGGCGCCGCGGTAGCCTCCCTCGGCCGCGGTGATCAGCGTCGTCGCGTCGGCGCGGGCCCCCGCGTCGGCGCCCTGCAGCACGTGGAGGAAGGTCGCGCGCTTTTCCGGGCGCCTCGGCTCCACGGACACGCGGTGGGTCATGATCGAGTCGTCCACCGGCTTGCCCCCGCCCACCTGGACCTTGATCGCGGCGTCTCGCGGCAACAGCGTGGTCAGGAACACCTGCTGCCCCTTTGGCGTCTTGGCTCTCACGCGCCGGCCGCTGAGCACGCCCCGCGAGGGGAGCTGCTGCCAGAGCCGCTTGAAGCGGCCCGCCTTACCCGTCTCCGCGCGATCGAAGAAGACGACATGATCGGGCCTGAGCCAGACGATCGAGCGGCTGGCGTGCTTGACGTCTCTGCTCTTCGTCTCGCGCGAGTTATAGAGCGGGGTCGCGTCGCCGAGCGCGTAGAGGTAGCTCGCGCCCTCGGAGTGACGCACGATCTTGCCGTCCCCGGCGGGCATGGCCATCCACTGCGAGCCGGAGCGGGCCATCCTCTTGACCCACTCCTCCGAGGTCTTCGGGGGGTCGTTCTCGATCGAGAGCGTGTTGTGATACTGCGAGTGGGGGTTGGTGTCGGCGTAGCCCGTCCGATCTCGGGTCAGCCACTCGCCCTTGCGCCAGAAGCCGAAGTGGTTGCCATCACAGTGCTGGTGGTCAATCGTGTTGTAGCCGCAGATGAAGCGAAAGAAGCTCGCCTCATCGTCCCACCCTGTGCGCGAGAAGAGGTGGCCGATGCCCTCGGCGAGGTGGGTCTTGGCGAAGCTCGGCCGCGGATCCGCGGGGCTCTTCCAGCCCGGCCCGTAGAGCAGAAAGTAGAAGATCGCGTCGATCATCGGCTCAGAGCGCGCCGCCCGCTCTCGCAGCTTGCCCTTGCCACCGCGAGGAAAATGCTCCTGGATCCAGCGCACGCGGTCGAGGCGCGTCCTGTCGCCCCTGTCGTAGTGGTAGACGCCCAGCGGCCCCCAGAGCGCGATCGCGTCGCGGATCGACTGCACCGACCCGTCGCCGCTCCAGGCGGCCTCCCAGATCGGCCCCTGCCAGTCGTGGATCACCCGCGGCGCTGGCGGGTAGAGATGAAACCAGCCCTTGAAGATGTCGTCCCAATAGGGGTTTTGGGCGATCGAGACCTGCTGGCCGTGGGTCGCCACGTCGTCGCGCCCCGAGGTGTAGAGCGCCAGCAGCAGCTGGGTAATGTAGGAGATGGACTCCGGCGAGTAGTAGGGCCCCTCCGGCGAGAGGCCGCCCCGGCTGTCGCCGCGACGGAGATGGTCATTGACGTAGAGGAACGCGCCCACGGCGCTCTCGAAGCCCCTCTTCAGCTTGCCGTTGACGTCGTCTTTGGGATCCATCGCCAGGCCCATCAGGCCGAGGTTGCGCATATGAGCGGTGTAGTAGTTGTTGGCCGACCAGCGCACGGCGATGGGGTCTCTCAGGAGCTTCGGATCGTTGGTCATCCCCACCGGCTCGGGGTGGTTGAAGCCGGTGGTGTTGGCGTTCATGTTCTCGTCGATCCAGCGCTCGAAGACCCTGCGGATCGTCCTCTTGTCCGCCGCGGTCAGCCGCGGATAGATCCAGTCGACCACCAAGGGGAAGGCCTCACCATGCCAACGCGAGCGATCATAGGTGGAGAAGGTCTTGCCGCGAAAGGCCCCCTGGCCCTCGCCCTTGACGGCTTGCTTCATCACGGCCATCAGCAAGGCGCGTGCGCGGGCGCCGTAGTCGTCGCGGGCGGCCTTGTCGGGGTGCACCAGCGACATGAAGGCGAAGATCTCGGCGTACATCTCGGTCGGATGCTGCGTGGCCCCGGGGTGACCCGGATCGCCACCAGGGACCTTGCCAGCGTCCATCACCTGCTTGCCCGCGGTGGCCGCCACGAGGAGGCCATGTCTCCAGATCGGGTTCGAGCTCACCGCCCAACTCCGGAGCCGCGGCAGGTCCGCGGCCGTGAGCCAGAGGCGCGGGTGGGTGGTCAAAGGGCCCGCTGGACGCTTGACGCCGATCCGCTCGGTGGACCCTGGACGCGCGCCAAACGCTCCAGCGCCAGACCCCGCGCCTGTGCCCCGCTGCGACGCCGGACACCCCGGTCCGAAGGTCAACACCGCCACCAACACACAGACGCCACCAACGTCACGCTGCAGCTGCTCTCGTCTTCTCGTCATCTTGGCTCTCGTCGCGCTCTGTCGCCCCCTCGACTCTAACGTGACCGAGGGCAGACAGAACAGCCGCTGAGTAGATAGAATCCGCTCATGACCAACCCCTACCAGCCTCCCAAGACCAACGAGCCCGCCCCTCCCCTCGCCCCGTCCCATCAGAAGCTCGCGCCAGGACCAGGCGTCTGCCCCAAGTGCCGTATCAACGACTTCACCGAGCTGAAGTTCACCTGGTGGGGCGGCGCGGTCGGTCCGCGGCTCCTCAACCACGTCAAATGTAACGGCTGCGGCGCGACCTTCAACAAGAAGACCGGCAAGCCGAACACCGTGGGGATCGTCATCTACTCGGTGGTCATCACCGGGATCCTGGTCGGCATCCTCATCGCGCTACGATGAGCTAGCAGTCTGTTGGTTTCGAGCTCGGTTCGAAGGGCCAGCATCGCGACGGGAGGTCAGCGGGTCAGCGCTCTAGGATCAGCCCCCCGCTGTAGCCTCGGCGTCGGCGCGCTCTTCGAAGCTGCCAGCCTGGTGCCCCGGATAGCGCGGCACCTGGCCGAGGGAGACGATGCCCAGACGCTCGATGTCCTCGCCACGGTAGAGGCGCCGGTCGAGGACGCCGATCAGGAGACCGATGATCGGCACGCCGAAGATGAAGACGACCACCGCGACGATCGCCCCCTTGAACCCGCGCTTCAGCCTGGGCGGCGCCATCCGCCCCCAGTCAACCAGCTCGAAGCGGATCCCCATGCTCTTTTTCTCGCGGCTCGCGATCACCCGCGTCCGAGCCAGCCGGGTGTTCTCGCCGGCGAGCCGATCGCGCAGCCGATCGATCAGCGCCCGCAGCTGACGCACCTTCTGCTGCGCCACCGCCTTCTGCGCCACCGTCGCTGTCTTGGAGCCCACGATCAGCTCCTGCGCCGTGCGCTGCTGGGCCAGGTCGTCGATCTTGCGCGCCGTGAGCTTGATCGAGTGGCGCACCAGCTTCACCGCCGCCGCCGCCGCGGCCTTGCGCACCCTCTCTTCATGACTGCGCAGCATCTTGCCCAGCTCGCGTACGACGTTGAGGGCCAGCCGCGCCGAGGGCGCCGTATAGGTGATGCGGATGCGAGCTGTGCGCTCTGGCAGCTCGTTATCGGGGATCAGAAACTGGTTTTGGTAGACGCTGACGTTAACGTGATCGCGCATCTCCTCGATCGCCCAGTTCTGATCGAGCGCGAGCTTCGAGGGAAAGAGCTTGAACTTCTTGATCAGCCGCAGGCTGTTGCGGCGGGTAAAGATCCCGTCGAAGACATACCGGCGCAGCTGCGCCTTCGGTGGCGGCGGGGCCATGCGACCGTCGACCCCTCGTCGCTCCTTGAGCAGAAAGGTCACGCTGGCGTCGAACTTCGGCTTCTTGCGCCAGGTGCGCACACCCGCCGCCGCGGCGACCAGCGCCCCCAAAGAGAGCACCAGGATCGGTCGCGCCAGCGCCCGGCGTTTGAGGCGCCCCAGCTCTTGCCGGGCCCGCCCCCAGCTGGGCTCCTCCCCCTTCCACTCCTCCCGCACCTCGACCTGTAGGTCGTAGGGGCCAATGCGCACCCAGTCGCCCACCTGCAAGAGGATCGGCGCCCCGTTGAGCGCGACGCCGTTGACCACCGTCGGGTTCGCCGCGTTGATGTCCTTGAGCCGCAGGTAGCTCCCCACCGGGCGTACGCGACAGTGCAATCGAGAGACGCGGAGGTCGCGCAGGTGGATGTCCACGTGCTCCGATCGCCCAATCACCATCGGCCGATCGATCCCGAAGCTCCGGGTGACCCCTCGGCGGTGCAAGGTAAGGTAGTGGTAGTGGGTCGGTTCCATCGCGACAGCCGAGAGTCTACGTCAAGGTCTCCTCCGGCGCATCTCTGGAGGGGCCCGCGCGGGCCTCAGCGGCGCTCACACTCGCCGTCGTAGGGAAAGACCGCGCCATGGGCCACGACCTCGAAGTCTGTGACCTTCAGCGGGCGCAGGTCATGCGGGCCGAGCAGGCCCTCCCATTTATGGCGCGCGCCGCGATCGCTCTGCACAGTGAGCGTGATGCTCCCCGCGTCGGCGAGGAACATCCCATAGCGCTGGAGCGTGCGGGCGAGCACCCGCGCACCCTTGCTCTTCAAGGTCTGCACCGGGAAGTCGCGCCGCAGCCGGAAGCGGGCGCCGTAGGGCGGCGCGTAGCGCCCGCCGCTCGTGGCGTTGGTCGAGTGCGTCGCCGGGCTGACGTAAGCCTGTCGCCGGATCCGCGGGTTGGGGAGGATGAAGCGTAGGGCGTGCTTCACCGCGCCAGCCGCCACCGCGTCGGGGCGGGCCAGCAGCGGGGCGATGGGGAGCCCAGCGGCGTCGGCGGAGGTGCAGCCATGGCCACGACCGCTCGGCCCGTAGGCTCGCCTGAGGTCCCACACCGCGAGGCAGCCGCCGTGAAAGGTGCCGCCTCGGATGTCGGCGCGCCACATCTCATAGAGCCGCTTGCGGTAGGGATCGAAGACCAGCAGATGACAGTCGCCGTCGCTCTCGCAGCGGTAGCCCGTCTCGCCCTCGATCGCGCCGCCGGCAGGGACGGGCATCGGCACGTGGTCGCAGTCGGGGCTGTAGAAGTCGTCGGTGGTCTCGAAGCGCCGATAGGGTGTGCTGCGCGTCGCCGTCAGCACGTGCATCGAAGAGTCGATCTGGAAGCACCCCCGCCCCCAGCCGCCGCCCTGCGACGCCAGCCAGGAGATGGTCCGCTTCGAGTCGTCGGCGAGCTTGGCCTTGGAGATGTCGCGATACCAGGGCGGTTTGCGCCGCGGCAGTCGCCTGCTGCGAGGTGTCTCTCGCGTCGAGCCGGCGCTTGAACGAACGCCTTGCCCAGCGCCCCGGCCAGAGCAGGCGCAGAGGAGCGAGACCGCCACGACCAGGCTGCCCATCGACGAGATCAACGACTTCATGCTGTGGACGCTAGCGCGAGCCCCGTCGCGTCGCTAGCTCGGTTCACAGCGACGCCGTGACAGCCTCTGAAACGAGACCAGACGCCGGTCCCAATCGTAACGTCGAGTGCGCCCCCCTCACGGTGTTGAGCGCTCCCCCTTCCTCCGCATCTCTGTGGAATCCGACCCCGAAATCAGCAACACTATCGGGTCTGTTCGATCGTGGAGCGGGAAGCTCGGCGTCGCGGCACGTATCATGTGCCGTAGGGTCGGTCGACTCGCTCAAGAGCGACCGGGAGGCATCGAGGAGGCCACGTGGCTAACGCAACCATGACGAGCGATCACAGCAAGTTCGCCTCTGTCATCGCCAAGGTGAGGCGGCGTCTTCGGATGCAGCGCGCCTTCGAGGCGCTCACCACCGCCGGGCTTCTGTGGGTGCTCGTGCTCACTGGCCTGGTCTACCTGGCCAAGGCTCGCGTCATCGCCACTGACGCGCTCCTCGCCTACGCAGGGCTCTCGACGCTGCTGCCGCTGATCGCCGCGATCATCGCCCTGACGCGGCGGGTGCGCCCGGCCGAGGCGGCGAAGCTGATCGACGACAGCCACGAGCTCCACGATCGTGTCGGCGCGGCGTACGAGTTCACCCAACGGCGAGATCCTTCGCCCTTCATGGTCGCCCACGTCAAGGAAGCCCTGGGGCACCTCTCGTCGATCCGCCCCGGTCGCGCCGCCCCCTTTCGCCGACCGCGAGACCTCGCCCCCCTGGGGCTGCTCCTGCTCTGCCTCGGCTTCGTCGCCGTGCTGCGCTTCCCTGCGCCGCGCGTCTACACGCCCCCGCCCAAGGCGCTGCCGCCGACGCTCTCGGTCGACGCCCAGGATTTGCAGCCGCATAAAGACCTCCTCGCCCAGCTGAAGCTGGAGGCGCAGCAGAAAAACCTCCCGGAGGTTCAGAAGCTGGCCGAGAAGATGAACAAGCTCTTCGATCAGCTCGAGAAGAAGAAGCTCACGCGCAAGGAGCTCTTCGCCAAGCTGGCCCAGCTGGAAAAGCAGATGCTCGACGCCCTCGACAAGGACTTCGACGACCTGAGAAAGAAGCTCCAGCAGATGGGCAAAGACCTCGAGAAAGAGAAGCTGACCAAGAAGCTCGGCGACGCGCTGAAGAAGAGCGACCTCGCCCGCGCCAAGAAGGAGATGGAGGCGCTAGCCAAGAAGATCGCGAAGCTAAAGAAGCGCGATCGGCGCAGGCTCGCCAAGGCCCTCAAGCGCGCCGCGCGTCACAAGCTCGACAAAAAGAACCTGCAAAAGAAGATCGACAAGCTCAACAAACAGATCAAGCGGCTGAAGCGGCGCCTCGCCCGCAAAGAGAAGCTGACCAAGCAGCAGAAGCGCCGACTGAAGCGGCGCTTGGCGCGCAAGAAGCGCCAGCTCCAGCGGCTCAACCAGCGGCAGCGACGTCGCGCGGCGCAGCGCCGGCAGCTGCAGCGGCTCAACAAGCAGATGAACGCCGCCGCGGCCAACCTGATCAACAAGCTTGACCCCAAGACGCGCAAGGCCTTGGACAAGCTGATGAAGAAGCTCGCCAAGCAGATGCAGAGGTTCGCCAACCAGATGAACAAACGCCGCGCGATGGCCAAAGCCCAGGGGAACCTGCAAGATCTCAAGGAGTTTTTGCGGCGCCTCGGCAAGGGCGGCAAGGTCCGCATCGGCCGGCTCCAAGACTTCATGCGCCGCGCGGGCGGCAAGATGGGCAAGATGGGCAAGGGCAAGGGCAAGGGCAAGGGCAAGGGCAAGGGTAAAGACATGGTGCTGATCCCTGGGATGGGCGGCATGGGGATGCCGCTGCCGATGCCCGGCATGGGTCAAGGCCAAGCCCAAGGCCAAGGCCAGCTGCCTGGAGACGGCATCGGCCAGGGCACAGACCCCAACGTCAAGGGCCAGAGCACCCAGCTCGCTGGCCGCCGCAAGGGCGTCTTCGTCAAGGGCAAGCAGGGCCAGGGCCCCAGCCGCGCGGAGGTCATCCTCGGCGCCGCCGACAAGGGCTTCTCCACCACCAGCTACAAGCGGGTCTACAAGGACTACTCGCAGATCATCGAAGAGGTGATGAAGCGCGAGCAGGTCCCGCTAGGCTATCGATACTACATCAAGCGATACTTCCAGCTGATCAAGCCGCGGTAGCAGACGCTGCACCGCGGCGCGGCCTCTCATGGGGCCGACGCGACACGACGACACGACCACGACTCGAAGACCGAGAGGAAACACATGTCCGACGCGCACGCTGCCGGCGCCGAGCAGCTGGTCTCTGCCTTTCAACAAGACGTCAAGAAGCTCGCCGACGAGATCGGGAAGGTGATCGTCGGAAACGAGATGATCATCGAGGCCGTCCTGACCTGCCTGCTCACCGGTGGTCATGGGCTCATCGAGGGCGTCCCAGGCCTCGGAAAGACGATGCTGGTCCGCACCCTCGCCGAGTGCGTCGACCTCAACTTCTCGCGGATCCAGTTCACGCCGGACCTGATGCCCGCCGACATCGTCGGTACGATGATGATCGTCGAAGACGAGGCGGGCAAAAAGCACTTCGAGTTCCAGCGTGGCCCGGTCTTCGCCAACATCCTGCTCGCCGACGAGATCAACCGCGCCACGCCGAAGACTCAGTCGGCGATGCTCGAGGCGATGCAGGAGCAGCGCGTCACGATCTCGCGCACGACCCACCAGCTCGAGCAGCCCTTCATGGTGCTAGCCACGCAGAACCCGCTCGAGATGGAGGGCACCTACCCGCTGCCCGAGGCTCAGCTCGACCGCTTCCTCTACAAGATCAAAGTCGAGTTCCCCGACCGCGACGAGCTGCATGAGATCCTGGATCGCACGACCAAGGGCAAGATGCCCAGCGCCGAGCCGGTGATGAAGCAAGGGCGGCTGATCGAGATGCGCGATGTCCTGCGCCAGGTGCCCGTGTCACGGGTGGTCCAGGACTACGCGATCCGCATGCTCCAAGCGACCCACCCCGACCGCCAAGACGCCCCTGCTGGCGTCAAGCAATACGTCCGCTTCGGCTCCAGCCCCCGCGGCGCCCAAGCGTTGCTCCTCGGCGCCAAGATGTCGGCGCTCCTCGACGGCCGCTACAGCTGCTCGACGCAAGACATCCGAAAGGTCGCCCCGAGCGCGCTGCGCCACCGCGTGATCCTCAACTTCGAGGGCGAAGCCGAGGGGGTCACCACCGATCAGGTCGTCGACGAGATCCTGGAGACGCTGCCAAAAGAGGCGGCCTGAGTACTGCGACCCGGAAAAACGTGACCAAAGCGCGCCGGACTGGGCTTCGCTGGCGAGGCGCGAGGAAGGACGATACTGGTGGTATCTGACTGACGAGCAACGAAGCCAGCGGAGTTCAGGACCAGCGATCGTTCACGTTTTCTGGGGAGCTGTACGAAGTGTCGGTTCTTCCACTCTTGAACAATACCAGGCCCCCACCCTCGGCGGCTGCCACAGCGAAGGCGGAGTGAGGCAACCGTGGCAAAGAAACGCGCTGCTGCTCAGCAACCGAAGAGCAGCGAGCTCTTTGACGAAGAGTTCCTGAAGAAGCTCGAGTACCTGCATATCGTCTCGAAGAAGCTCTTCGCCGGCCAAGGGATGGCGGAGCGGCGGACCAAGAAGGTCGGCTCTGGGATCGAGTTCGCCGACCACCGGGAGTACGCCCCCGGAGACGACTTTCGTTACATCGACTGGTCGATCCTCGGCCGCCTCGATCGCGTCCTCTTGCGCCTCTTCGAAGAAGAGGAAGACCTCCATATCTATATCTTGCTCGACATCAGCGACTCGGTGCGGATGGGCAGCCCGCCCAAGCTGCACTACGGGATGCAGGTCGCCGCGGCCCTGGCCTACGTCGGCCTGGCGAACCTCGACCGCGTGAGCATCATCACCTTGGCCGACGGCCTCCGCGATCGGCTGCCACCGGCCCGCGGCAAGGGGCGCATCTTCAAGGTCTTCGAGTTTCTGCGCGCGATCACCCCCGGCGGACGGACCGAGCTCGCCTCGGCGCTCCGCAGCTTCGTACACCAGAACAAGCGGCGTGGCCTGGCCGTGCTGATCTCCGACTTCTACGATCCAGCTGGCTATCAAGAGGCGATCAACGTGCTGCGCTACAACCGCTTCGAGCCGTTCATGATCCAGCTCTACGACTCGGAGGAGGCGCGCCCGAAGCTCAAGGGCGACCTGCAGCTGATCGACTGCGAGACCGGCGAGGTCCGCGAGATCACCATCTCGGCGAAGATGCTCGAGCTCTATGCGCAAGAACATGAGCGCTACTGCAACGAGCTGGCCGAGTTCTGCGTCACAAAGCAGGTGCCCCACGTGCGCGCCGACACCCGCCAGCCCTTCGACGACTTGATCCTCGGCATCTTCCGGCGGGGAGGGCTCGTGCGATGACCCTCCTCGGTCTCAGCCTCACGCAGATCGCGACGATCTTCGGCGTCATCGGCGGCGCCGTAACGCTGCTCTATATCCTCAAGCTGCGACGTCGGCGCGTCTCCGTGCCCTTCGCCCAGCTCTGGCAGCGGGTGCTCAAGGAGCGCCAATCCGATAGCCTCTTCCGTCGGCTCAAGCGGCTGCTCTCGCTGCTGCTGCAGCTAGCCTTCCTCTTTCTGCTGGTGGCCGCGCTCGGCAACCCACGGCTCTCGACGCAGGTGATCAGCGAACGACGGATCATCATGCTCGTCGACGCCAGCGCCTCGATGAAGTCCATCGACGCCGACGGCGACACGAGGATGAAGGCCGCCCTGAAGAGAGCGCGCGAGCTCGTCTCCGGGCTCAGCGGCAGCGACGTGATGATGATCGTGCGCATGGACGCGCAGATCACGCCGCTGACGGCCTTCACCTCCGACAACAAGACCCTGCTCAAAGCCCTCGACGACCTCAAACCGACCGACACCCGGGCGGATCTCTCGCGAGGCTTGACGTTCTGCGCCGACGCGCTGCGCGGTCGAAAAAACCCAATGCTGATCATCGTCGGCGATGGCGCCTATGACCCCAAGGCCCTAGCCTCGGTGCGCCTCGACGCGCGCTCGGGCACGAAGGTCAAGCTCGTCCCCAAGAAGGCCGCGCCCAAGAAGGCCGCGTCTCAAGCGAGCACGAAAGCCGGCACCACGAACGCCGACACCACGAAAGCCGGCGTCACGAGAGCCGACACCACGAACGCCGACACCACGAACGCCGACACCACGAAAGCCGACACCACGAAGACCGTAAAGAAGGACAAGCGCGGGCCAGGGAGCCTCGCCAGCGACCTCGATCGGATCTCCCTCGAGGGCGTCACGGTGCACTTCATCGGCGTCGGCGAGAGCAAAGACAACGTGGGCATCGTCGCCTTCAACGCCCGCCGCTATCCGACCAACAAGCTGAGCTTCGAGGTCTTCCTCGAGGTCGTGAACTACCGCAAAGTGAAGACGCAGGTCGACCTGCAGCTGCTCTCCGACGGCGCGCTCAACGACGTCAAGCGCCTCGTGCTCGGGCCTGGCCAGCGCGCTCGCTACACCTGTTCGCCCTCCGACCGCAAGGCCGGCAAGAAGAGCTGGTGCGATATGGCGGCCTCCGGCGAGCTCCTCGAGGCCCGCCTGGTCAAGGCGGGCAGCTCCGACACCAACGACAAGGGCGCCCTCGACGCCTTCCCCCTCGACGATCGCGCCTACGCGCTGCTGCCCAAGCGCCGCAAGCTGAGGGTCCTGCTCGTCTCCACCGGCAACCTCTTTCTCGAGGGCGCGCTGCTCCTCGACGAGAACACTGCCCTCGAGCGGATACCGCCAGCAGCCTATAGCCCCAAGCGGACCCGCGGCATGGACGCCGTGGTCTTCGACGGCTGGGTCCCCGACAGCTGGGTCAGCGACGCCAAGGGTAAAGATGGGCGACCGAAAGATCTAGGTCCCCAGGCCCACGTGCTGCTCGTCAACCCGCCCGCAGACAAGGGCCCCTTCGGCGTGGTGGGTCGGATCCGCCGCCCCTTCATCACCGAGCAGAGCGAGGCTCATCCGGTGATGCGCTTCATCACCCTCAAAGACGTCAACATCTCCGACTCGGCGACGTTTCGGCGCCGGCGCGGCGACACCGTGCTCGCCGCCAGCCTCCGCGATCCGGTGCTGATCGCTCGCGACAACGGCCGCTACAAGCGCGTCGCCTTCGGGTTCAACCCCAAGCGCAGCGATCTCCCGCTGCGCGTCGCCTTCCCGCTGCTCGTGATCAACACGCTGAATTGGTTCTCCGGCGAGAGCGAGGGCCTGATCACGACCTACAAGGCTGGCGACACCTGGCAGGTGCCCCTTGGCCCGGTCGACGAGAGCAAGACCCGCGCCGACTTCGTCGAGGTCAGGAATCCGCTCTCCGAGCTCTTCAAGGCGCCGGTCAGCGGAAGCTACGCCGTGCTCAACGGGCGCCACGTCGGCGTCTACGACATCTCCGATGGCCACCGGAAGCTGCGCATCGCGGCGAACCTGGCCGATCCCCAAGAGTCCAATATCGCCCCCGCCGAGAAGCTGGTGCTCGGCGGGCGGCTCCTCGCGCCACCGGCGGGCTTTTCGGTCAAGCTCCGCCGCGAGATCTGGATCTACCTCTTGCTGATAGGCTTGGGGCTGCTCCTGCTCGAGTGGCTGACCTACAACCGACGATTGACGGTTTAGCCAATGCGCCTCTGGTTACGTATCTTGCTGACGACCCTCGCCACGGCGGGCCTCGTCATAGCCTATCACCAGCTGCTGCTGCGGCCGGACGTGCAAACGGTCAAGACCGTGCTCTTCGATCGCAACGTCGAGCTCGTCGCCCCACGCTGGCTCGGGCTGTTCTGTGTCGTCCCCGCGCTGGTGCTGGTGCGCTCGTTTTCGCTGGTCGACATGTCGCGGATCCAGCAGGGGCTCTCGCTCTTCCTCCGCGGCCTGGTGGTGGTCGGGCTGGCCCTCGCCTTGGCCCGACCGACGATCACCAGCGACGAGTCTCTGACGAGCACGGTCTTCCTCGTCGACGTCTCCGACAGCGTCTCCAACGACCAGCTGACACGCGCCCGTGAGATCGTGCAGCGCGCCTGGGATGAGCGAGGCAAGCACGACGTGCAGCTCTTGACCTTCGCTCAACGCCCGGAGGTGATCCCGCTGCCCAACGCCACGACGAAGACGATCCCCGCGCTGAAACGACATGAGGGTGAGCGCGCGGGGGAGCACTCCGATCTCCAGGCGGCGATCCAGCACGCCTACGGCCTCTTTCCGGAGAACCGCATCCCGCGGCTGGTGCTGGTCTCGGACGGCAACGAGACCGACGGCGACGTGCTCGCCGAGGCCTACCGCGCCACCGGCAAGAGGATCAAGATCCACGTCGTGCCCTACACCGAGCGCAAGATGAAAGAGGTGCTCGTCAAGGCGCTCCTGCTGCCGAAGGAGGTGCGCATGGGGGCCCCCTTCCACCTCGTCGCCGAGGTCTACACGACCCACGAAGAGGACGTGGCGCTCACGCTCTACAAAGACGAGTTCATCAACGGCCTCGATGGCCGCAAGCGGGTCAAGCTGAAGCCCGGCCGCAACGTCTTCAAGTTCAAGTCGCTTGTGCGCGACGCGGGCTTCGTCAACTACCGGCTGGTGATGAGCGGCGTCAAAGAGGACACCTGGCGCTCGAACAACAAGGCCACGGCGATCCTCCCCGTGCTCGGCCGGCCGAAGGTGCTCTACGTCGAAGGTGAGCCCCTCTACGCCGGCTACCTCAAGCGCGCCCTACAAGCCGAGAAGATCGACGTCGTCGTGCGCGGCCCCTACGGCGTGCCAAGCTCCGTCGCACAGCTCGCGAAGTTCGACATGCTGATCATCAGCGACGTGCCGGCGATGTACGTCAACCTCGGCCAGATGGCCGCGATCCACGCCTACGTCCGCGACCTCGGCGGGGGCTTTCTGATGACCGGCGGCCAGAACAGCTTCGGCGCGGGCGGCTACTATGGCACGCGGATCGAGAAGATCCTGCCGGTGCGCTTCGACACGGAGAAGAAGCGTAGCCAGCCGTCGCTGGCGCTGGCGCTCTGCATCGACCGATCAGGATCGATGAGCGGCCAGAAGATCGAGCTGGCCAAGGACGCCGCCAAGGCCACCGCCGAGCTCCTCGGCTCGAGCGACCTGATCGGCGTGATCGCCTTCGACAGCTCGGCTCATGTGGTCGTCCGCCTGCAGCGCGCGGCCAACCGCCTGCGCATCCTCAACGACATCGCGAGGCTTCGCTCAGGCGGCGGCACCAGCATCCTCCCCTGCCTGCGCGAGGCCTATAGTCAGCTGCAGACGGCCAACGCCAAGGTCAAGCACGTGATCCTGCTCTCCGACGGGCAGTCGTCCTATAACGGGATCACCAACCTCGTCGACGAGATGGTGAGCCGCCGGATCACCGTCTCCGCCGTTGGCGTCGGCGGCGGCGCCGACCGCACCCTGCTCCAGACGATCGCAGAGCGCGGAAACGGCCGCTTCTATCACACCAACGACGCGACCAATATCCCGAAGATCTTCACGAAAGAGACCACCAAGGTCGCCCGCTCGGCGCTGGTCGAGGAGCTGGTGAAGGTGCGCGCGATCAAGCGCGCCAACGTGATCCGTGGCGTGAACATCGGCTCGGCTCCCTACCTGCGCGGCTACGTGAGCACCAAGAAGAAGCCGCTCTCCGAGGTGATCCTCGTCAGCGACTATGGCGAGCCGATCTACGCTCAGTGGCGTATCGGGCTGGGCAAGACCGCCGTCTTCACCTCTGACGTGAAGAACCGCTGGGCCGTCAGCTGGCTGCGCTGGGCCGGCTACAGCAGGTTCTGGGCGCAGGTCGTACGCGAGCTGATGCGACATCGGATCCAGCGCTCGTTCGAGATGCGTGCCAACGCCAACCAAGGCGTGGTCAACGTCACGGTCGACGCCCTCGACCGCAACGACCGCTACATCAACGGCCTCGAGTCGACGCTCACCGTCCTCGACCCACGACGCCCCGGCGCCAAGCGCAGCTTCTCTTTGCACCAGACGGCGGCGGGGCGCTACGCCGCCTCGTTCCGCCTACCACGCTACGGCTCCTTTCTGCTCCGCGCGCGCCACCGCGTCGACGGCAAGGTCATCGCGGAGAGCATCTCCTCCCTCGCCGTGCCCTATCCCAAGGAGTACACCGACCTCTTACCCGATCGGCGCAAGCTCGAGCGCGTCGCTACGGTCACCAGCGGTCACGTCACCACCCTCTCTGCCGCCGCCGCCACCGTCAAGGCCTTCATGTCCGCCGACGGCGAGACGATCCAGTACAACAAGGACCTCTGGAGCTGGGTCCTCTACGTGCTGCTCGGCCTCTTCTTTCTCGACGTCCTGCTGCGTCGCATCCGCATCTTCGGCTACGCTCCCATCCCCATCGACAAGCTAGAGAAACAATAGGCCCGCCGCCTGGTCATCCTCCAGCCTTGCGCCAACGCTCCCCCCTCCCCCATCATCGCCTCGTGAAGAACCATCGCCTCGAAAAGACGACCGCTCTCACCCTCCTCCTCCTCGCGAGCCTCGTCACCCCAAGAGCAGCGCGCGCGCAGCGCGTGCTCGTCGGGGGCCCCGCCGTGCCAACCACCGCCGCCAAGCGCGGCCGCTTCACCGTCGGCCCCGGGCACGTCACCCCTCAGCGGGGCAAGGGCTATTGGATCGCCACGCGCAGCACGCTCGGCGACGGCGCGCTGATCGCGCACTTCCGTCACGGGCGGCGGCGCAACGTGGCCTGGCTTCTCCGCGGAGAGCTCGACGGCGAGGGCAACCTCATACGGGGCCTCGTGCTGCGGGTCTACGGCCGGCGGATGTGGCTCGCGCGGCTCGCGAGCGGCGCGCTGCGGGCGATCACCGACAAGCGCTGGATCCGCTGGACCCGCGCGCGGACGTTGAAGATCACGGCGCGGCTGATGGGCGGCTGGGCGCTGGTGCGGGCCTACGTGGGGCGCCGTGGCCGCACGGTCTCGATGCTCCACGCCGAGCTCAGCGGCGCTGACGCAGCGAGCGCCCCGCTCCCTCGTGGTGTGACAGGCCTGCTGGCGCTCGAGCGTCGGCACGATCGACGGCTGCAGCTGCGCTACCTCGCCTTTCGCCAGCTCTGCCGAACGGTCCCCGAGCATGGAGGGCCCTGGCTAACCTTCAGCCACCCCGCGAGCGACTCAGCGACCTTGCGCAAGATAGGAGCGCAACGAGGGATCGTGCGGCTGGAGCAGCTCGAGAGACCTACGCCGCGGGTCGTCTTCCGCACCAACCCCAACGGCCTCGAGCGCGCCTACTGCGCGGGCGCGCGCCCCCTCGGGCTGCGCAGCGAGATGCCGCTGAAATACGTCGACCTGCCTTACCTCGACCTGCGCGGGCTGCCGCCGAGCCAATGGACGGCCACGAAGCTCTCTGTCAAGCCCAAAGGCCTGAGGTGGCGCAAGCGCCCCAAGAGGCGCGGTCTGGTGCGCCTCGATCTCAGCTTCAAAAACCCGCAGATGATCTATCGGCTGCTCGCGCGCTGGCATCGGCGGCATCCGATGGAGACGCGCCTGCTGCAGCTCGGCCGCAGCCATCAGGGGCGCGCGATCTGGGCGCTCGTCGTCGGCTCGCGACGACCGCGACGGACACGCAAGCCGGCGGTGCTGCTCAACTCGGCGCACCACGGCAACGAGCCGATGTCGGTAGAGATGGTGCTCGACGCCGCGCAGACGCTGCTCGAGAACCCGCGAAAAAACCCCCGCGTCGCGCGTTGGCGCGACGCGCTGGTGACCTGGATCGTGCCGGTGGTCAACCCCGACGGCCTCTGGGGTCACATCGAACACTCGCGGCGCTCGGGGCGCAAGAACGGCCGCGACCTCCCCGACAAGGAGCCCGGCGACACGCGAACGCGAGGCGTCGACCTCAACCGCAACTACCCGCTGCGCTGGGGCGCCGCCAAGGACAACCGCATCTCGAGCGGCAGCAAGAGCCACCACTACTACCGCGGCCCCAAGCCAGCGTCGGAGCCCGAGACGCGGGCGATGATGCGCCTGGTGCGACGTGAGCGCTTCGCCGCCTCGATCAGCTACCACGCCGGCTCGCCGGCGCTGCTCGTGCCCTACACCATCGACGGCCTTGAGAACCCCGCCCCACACACCGCGTGGAAGGTCGGCGAGGAGCTCGTCGATCGGGTGATACACCCGCACCTCGGCAACAAAGAGCTGCGGCTCAAGCGTCAGCTCTACCCGGTGGAGGGCACCGATCAGGACTGGATCTTCCACGAGACCGGCGCGCTGGCCTTCCTGCTCGAGTGCAGCAAATACAGCCCGCTGAACCTGGCGCACCGCCGGCACGTCGTCGCCCAGATGCGCCCCGTCTGGCAGCGTCTATTCGACCGCTTCCTCGACGGCCCCTCGCTCTCGGGGCACATCGTCGACGCCCAGGGCAAGCCCGTGCGCGCCCTCGTGAAGGTGCGCGAGATCAAGCTCCGCGCCGGCGAGACGTGGCAGACGCGCAAGCGAGACGGCCGCTTCGACCGCTACCTCCCCGCTCCCGGCCAGTACACCATCGACGTCTCCGCCAAAGGCTACGCCCCGAAGACCAGAGTCGTCCGCGTCAAGAGCCACCGGGTGGTGAAGATCGTGCTCCAGCGTCGCGGACCATAGCCGCCCCGAGACGTAGCCGCCCGCAGGGTAGTGAGCCCTCGAAAACGTCGCCGCCCAACCGGAAACCGCCTCCTAGGCCAGCTCACCTAGAGCGCTGATCAGCTTACCGGACCGAGTGCGCGAAGGATGCGGAATCACAGCGTAGGAGCGAGAAGGGCGCCTGCTGGTAGCAAGCAACCGACGAACAACAACCGCTGTGATGTCGCAGACCAGCGCGGCGACGGGAGGTAAGTTGGTCAGCGCTCTAGCCCCTCGCAGACGGGCCGATCGAGCCCCCTTGCCTTAAACATCGAGGATCGCAGAGAACCCGCTCCTGAGCCCCACAGCGCGCCAGGTGACAAATCGCCCCGAAAAAACGCCGATTTCCCCCCCATTCCGCCTGCGTAGCGCCACCGCCCAGCGAAGCCCCAAGTCGCCGCTAGCCCCTTGACACCCTCGATCAGCCAAGCTAGAAGGCTGGTCGTTCTTTCGGGGCGTAGCGCAGTCTGGTAGCGCGTTCGGTTCGGGACCGAAAGGCCGGAGGTTCAAATCCTCTCGCCCCGACTCTCAATCCCCAACAATCAGTTGCGGCTCACCTCAGGCTCACCTCACTGGGCTCACCTCACTGCCGGCTCACCTCACTTCGTGGTGGGTGCTCGTCGAATCCCTCTCAAGAACAGGCTCACCTCACTTCGTGGTGGGTGCTCGTCGAATCCCTCTCAAGAACAGACCGTTAGCAACCTCAGCCGATAGTTTCGGAACGACTTGAAGCCAAAA
>PDPC01000232.1 GCA_002747355.1 Pseudomonadota bacterium
TCGTGGCGGCCCGCCGCGACGAGCGCGCTCAGACAGTTCGTGGTGCCTTTGAAGTAGCCTCGCAGCTCGGGGTCGGGGCTCCACGCCATCTTGCACGTCCCGATGAGCTCGTCCGCCCAGTGGGACGCGACCTCGGGGCTCGCGCAGAGCTCGCCCCAATGGTCCCCAAGCGACTCGAGGTAGGGGATGTCGTCGTCCTGGTAGGCTCCCCACAGCCGCTCGAGCCACTTCGCCCGCGTGCCGTCGTCGGCGGGCACCGCGGCGATGATCTCGACCAGTGCGGCGATGGCGTTGTTGACCGCCGTGCCGATCGCCCCCGACGAGCTGTCGACTTGCTCGATGGCGGGTGACACCTTCTCGAGGAAGAGCACTGCCCCCTCTGCTGCGAGGAGTGGGTCCTTGCGCGCCTCCTTCTTGATCTCGGAGACCGCCTCCTTGATCCGCTTGATCGCCGGCTGTGACTTCCATCCGTAGGCATGCCGACGGAAGCGCGCGCGGAAGGTCCATTTGTGTGGAGGGGCTTTGGCCATTAGGTCCTCTGGCTCTCGCGAAGCCGCGCTTCGAGTTGGTCCGCCTCGTCCCTGGAGATGAGGCCACGATGGCGGGCGTCGCCGATCGCTCCCTCGATGTGCTCGGGGGACAGCTGGGTGTCGATGACGTCGCGGATGGCCCGCGCCGGTTTGGTGATGGGGACCGGGCCGAGCCAGGTGCGCTCAGCGTCCGGGACGTGGCTGTAGCGGAGCACCAGGCCCTCGGGTACGCGGAGCCGCCGCCCCCGCCACGCTTCGGGAAGCGTCAGGTACACGTGCTTGGGCAGGATGTCCGAGAGGTCGTGATAGAAGAGCGCGGTCTCGTGGGAGAAGACGCCGATCTGCTCGGCCCATAGCCAGCAAACGACGAGAGGATCCTCGTCGCTCATCGGGAAGTGCACGAGTCGGTAGATGCCGCGCCGGACACGGCGGATGCGACCCGCTTTGAGGTGCTTGTAGAGCAGCTGCGGCGAG
>PDPC01000233.1 GCA_002747355.1 Pseudomonadota bacterium
TCGTGGCGGCCCGCCGCGACGAGCGCGCTCAGACAGTTCGTGGTGCCTTTGAAGTAGCCTCGCAGCTCGGGGTCGGGGCTCCACGCCATCTTGCACGTCTCGATGAGTTCGTCGGCCCAGTGGGACGCGACCTCGGGGCGAGCGCAGAGCGCGCCCCAGTGGTCCCCGAGCGACTCGAGGTAGGGGATGTCGTCGTCCTGGTACGCCTCCCATAGCCGCTCGAGCCACTTCGTCCGCGTGTCCTCGTCCGCCGGGGCCGCAGCGATGATCTCGACCAGCGCGGCGATGGCGTTGTTCACCGCCGTGCCAATGGCCCCCGACGAGCTGTCGACCTGCTCGATGGCGGGCGACACCTTCTCGAGGAAGAGCACCGCCCCCTCTGCGGCGAGGAGCGGGTCCTGGCGCGCCTCCTGCTTGATCTCGGAGACCGCCTCCTTGATCCGCTTGATCGCCGGCTGCGACTTCCATCCGTAGGCGTGTCGACGGAAGCGCGCGCGGAAGGTCCATTTGCGTGCTGGGGCTTTGGCCATCAGGTCCTCTGGCTCTCGCGAAGCCGCGCTTCGAGTTGGCCCGCCTCGTCCCTTGAGATGAGGCCACGATGGTGGGCGTCGCCGATGGCCCGTTCGATGTGCTCGGGGGACAGCTGGGTGTCGATGACGTCGCGGATGGCCCGCGTCGGTTTGGTGATCGGGACCGGGCCGAGCCAGGTGCGCTCAGCATCCGGGACGTGTCCGTAGCGGAGCACCAGGCCCTCGGGCACGCGGAGCCGCCGCACCCGCCATACTTCGGGGACCATGAGGTGCACGTGCTTTGGCAGGATGTCCGAGAGGTCGTGATAGAAGAGCGCGGTCTCGTGGGAGAAGACGCCGGCCTGCGCGGCCCAGAGCCAGTAATCGACGAGATGCTCCTCGTCGCTCATCGGGAAGTGCACGAGTCGGTAGATGCCGCGCCGGACACGGCGGATGCGACCCGCTTTGAGGTGCTTGTAGAGCAGCTGCGGCGAG
>PDPC01000014.1 GCA_002747355.1 Pseudomonadota bacterium
AGAAGGGCGCCTGCTGGTAGCAAGCAACCGACGAGCAACAACCGCTGTGATTTCGCAGACCAGCGCGGCGACGGGAGGTAAGTTGGTCAGCGCTCTAGGCCTCCGAACGCTCGCCGTACCACTCGTATGGCTCATGTCTTCGGCTACGAAATCGGATCGGCAGCTCAGCACCCGGCTCAGTCCCGAGTGCGCGAGGGGGGCTCTCGAGGTCGAGCTGAGTAGCTGACGCTCAGTCGGCGAACGAGGGTTGCTTCAGCCTCTTGCTCGGCGCTGGCGTCTTGCTCGGCGCTGGCGTCTTGCTCGGCGCTGGCGTCTTGGTCGGCGCTGGCGTCTTGGTCGGCGCTGGCGTCTTGGTCGGCGCTGGCGTCTTGCTCGTGAGAGGACGTGTGGTCGCGCTGGTTGGCACGCTCGCGCTGGTTGGCATCCTCGCCGAAGGCTTCGAGGTGGGAGCGGAAGACACCATCCTTGTCGCGGGCTTCGAGCGCGCCCACGGCATGCTGGCGATGGCCACCACCGGGTCGCCAGCGTTGTCCTTGCCCGAGAGCACGACCACCACGGCAGCGATCGTGCGCTGTGGCATCGCGAACTCGCCGAGCTTGGCCTTGGTCTTCGTCTCGCCGAGCTGGCGCTCGATCAGGACGCGCCGCGTGCCCTTGCTGTCCTCTGTCAGCACCGTCAACTTCGCCCCACGGAGCGCCGGGGTGTTGGCCTGCACGTTCAGCCTCTCACCGTCGCGTGCCAGCTCGAGCTCACCGCGTAGGAGATGGTTGATCAGCCCGCGGCTGAAGCCCACGGTGAGGGGCAGCAGGTGTCGCGCGCTCGCTGCATGACAGCGGTAGTCGAGAAAGAAGCGCAGCGTGCCCGACTCGCTCAGCCGGTAGGCCAGCTGCGCTCCATGAGGCCCCCGTTGGTAGCAGATGCCTCGTCGCGCACAGCGCAGGTTGACGGCCTTCACCGCCGGCTTGGCGTAGCGTTGCCGCTTGCGGACCATGGCCAACGCTCTCGTGGCGCTGGTGCCAGGGAGCAAGGTCGCGCGGGTTGGCACGCTCCCCGGCGAGAAATGGGCGAGGTGGGTCAGGTTGGCGAGCCCATCCCAGCGCGTGCTGTTGGCGAAGTAGTCCCGCACCGATGGGCGGCGGATGGGCTTACCTCGGTAGTCGGGGATACCCACGCGCCCGTAGCGCGTTAAGACGTAGAGTTCATAGGCGGATCCACGAGAAAAGAGGCTGCTGCCCAGCTTCTGCAGGTGTCCTAGGGCGTAGTCGTTGCGCACATGGGTTGGCGAGCCGAGGTCTTGGAGCACATGGAGCAGGCTGCCCAGCGTTACGAGCGACTGAGCGAGCGCTTGTCGCCGCGCCACCTTTGTGGCCGCCGTCGCGGAGGTCCGCAGCCGCTCGGCGAAGCGCTGCACCGAGTGAGGGTTGTCCTTGGCTCGGATCCAGGCCAGCGCCGACGGCCCGGTGAGGTCGAAGGCGTTGCCCGTCAAGAGCGTGCGGATGCTGTCTCCACCCTCGAGCATCGACATCAGCGAGAAGAAGCCGCTGATGAACGGGCGAGCGTTGGTGAGGCCCTTCCCCGTGCTCGGGTCGTAGAAGTGGCGACGGTCGGTTACGCTAGGGGTCCCCTCGAGGACGGATCCGGCGAGGAGCCAGCCGAGGGCCCACTGGCCGAGCTTCGTGTCGGGCTGGTAGCCACCCGCGGGGTCGAGTCGACGACGGGCGAGCATCATCCGACGTCGGGCCATCCGGTCGAGCTGCGAGAGCTCGAGGCGCGTGAAGATGCCGAGGGGGAGGCCCGCCCTGCGTAGGTAGCCGTGAAGCTTGCTCGTCAGCGTCGCCCGGCCCGTCAGCCCGGCGTGTGTCGAGCCGCTCTCGTAGGCCAGCGCCCGACCGGGCAGCAGGAGAAGCACGAGCAAGAGCAACGAGCGCGCGCGCATCAGTCGCCTCCCAGCAGTGAATCTTCGGGCAGCTTCGCCAGGTTCTTTTCGATCGTCGCGGCGATCTTCTCGAGGTGCGTGTCTTTGGTGCACTGCCCACGTCCACAGGTGATCAAGACGAGGGCCGATCGTGCTTGGGAGAGGAAGCCAAGGCCGAGGATCTGGCCCTGGGCGATCACGAAGGAGCGATCGCCGACCAGCGGCTTCTGCTTGCTGCCAGGGAGGGAGGCGAGGAGCTTCTCGTAGCGCTTTACCAGCGCGTCGCCGGAGAGTCGCCAGAGGCGCACGGCGACGTCGTAGCGCTCGGCCTTGTCGACCGCCCGCAGGTGCCAGGTGTCGGCGGTGTCGCCAACGTTGCTCAGGGGCGCGCCGCGGAGGGTGCCCGTGTAGCCGGTAATCTGGCGCACCTCATCTGAGATGAGCAGCCGCTCGGCGAGGGACTTCTTCCTCGCGCGAGGTTTGGTTGGCGTGGTCTCTCCCAGCGGAGCGGTGGGGCGATCGAGCTCCAGGGCGGCGGCGAGGAGCGCGGTCGTGTCGGCGCGCATCGACGGCGGGCCGCCGAGGAAGAGCATATGGCGGGCGTGGGAGAGCTCCGGGCTCCAGCGAGAGAGCTTCACCACGTTGGCGAACTGGGAGAAGGAGCTGCGGCGCGCCAGCGCGGCTCCGAAGCGCCGATCGTGGCGGTAGGCGACATAGCCGCGCCGATAGACCACGAGGGTGAAGCGAGAGAGCTGGGTGCTGAGGCCGATGGGCAACGCCTTCAGACGGGGGATGCGATAGCGCCCGTCGGGGTCGGTGTAGACTCGGACGTTGCGCATGGCCTCGGGGGCTGGGCTGCCCAGGCCCCGGGAGAAGGCCCAGCTGCACCATACCAACGCCCTCTCGATCGGCTTGTTCGTGTCGGTGTCGACGACGCGGCCCTCGAAGGGGCCGAGGGCGTCGCCGCGCTTGACGGAGGCTGGCTGCCGCCGAAAGGGCGCTCGCCGAACGATGGGCCCCATGCAGCCCGTGGCGAAGAGGGCGCAACAAGAGAGCAGCGTCAGTGCTGTAGGAGATCGCAGCACGTGGAGCCTTTCTTGAGTGCCGGAGAGGGGGGTCTCGCCGCCCGGAGGCGATTCGAGGTGTCCCGCGTTGACCTTGGGAAACCGAATTGATAGTTTCATTTCAAACAATTGCGCACCCTCTATAGCCCACGTCGTCAGCGTTGTAAACCGACTCCCACGTTGGACTTGGACCTCATGAGAGGAAGAATCGGATGATCGTTTGCTCAAACTGTTCCAACGAAAACCCGGATAGCTTTCGCTTCTGTCAGGCTTGCGGCACGCCCTTGTCTCAGGCTGCGCCAGGCGCTCCAGCACCAGCGGCTGCCCACCAGCCGTTTACCTGCGCCAAGTGCAACACTGAAAACCCCGCGGGGATGAAGTTCTGCAAGGCCTGTGGCTCTCCGCTGGTCGTCCAGTCGACGCTCCCAACGGGGGCTCCAATCACGCCGCCACCTGCGGTCTCACCGGCTAGCTCGTCGCCTGATACGGCGAGGGCTTCAATGGTCGCTTGTGCAAGCTGCAGTGGACAGACGCCATCGGGCTACAAGTTCTGTCAGCACTGCGGCGCACCGCTGCCGACGATGCAAGCGCCCACGGCGGCGAGCGCCTCGACGGGTGCGGGGGCGACCCCGCCGACGATCATCGGTGGTCAGGTGCCCAAAGACCCCGCGGCGAGCACGCAGCTGCCCGAGGGCTCAGTAGCGGGGCCGGCTTCCGATCTGCCAGAGAGCGCTGCGCGCACGATCATCGACATGGATGGGCAGATGATGGCCCAGCAGATGGCCGACCATCAGGCTGCACCACAGGCTCAGCAGCCGAGCCCCGCCAACCCCTTCGCCCAGCCGCCCAGCGGAGCCGCGCCACAGCACACGCCACCGGCGGGGATGCCTCCTGGCCAACCGTCCGCGGTGATGAGTCCCGACTTCGACCCAGACGCCGCCACCGTGCCTCCTCAAACAGACGAGCAGGTGGCGCGAGAGGGTGAACGTACCATCGGACCAGGCGCCGGTGTGGCGAGCTCGCAACCCGGAGACGAGCCGTTGGCCGTGCTGGCGCGGCTGGTCTCCGTTCGCCGGGACGGATCCGATGGCGAGCAGACGGAGGTGCGTGAAGAGGCCTTCGACATCGGTCGCAGCCAAGGGCAGCTCCAGTTCAACGACGACCCCTATCTGGCTCCTCGTCATTGCCGCCTCTTTCTGCGCGACGGAGCGTGGGTGCTTCAGGACCTGACCACCGCCAACGGTGTCTACCGACGCTTCACTCAGCCGCGCCCCCTCGAAGACGGGGAGCAGCTGCTGCTTGGCAAGCAGGTGCTGAAGTTCGAGCGCTTGGCGACCCATGAGGCCGATCTGGCGCCAGCGGTGGAGCATGGGGTGATGATCTTCGGGTCCCCGCTGAAGTCTCCCTGGGGCCGGCTGAAGCAGCTCACCGTCGCGGGCATCTATCGCGACGTGTATCACTGCGATCGGCCGCAGGTGACCTTCGGCCGCGAGGACGGGGACGTCGTCTTTCCGGATGATGAGTTCATGTCGCGGAAGCATATGGCGGTGTCCTTCGTCGACGAGAAGGTGCTGGTGCAGGACCTCGGCAGCTCCAACGGGACCTTCTTGAAGATTGACGGCGAGGTCGAGCTCTCTGCTGGTGACGTGCTGAGGTTGGGCGATCAGCTGCTCCGCTTCGAGCTCGCCTGAGCGCTGCTGCGGTCTGGACGTCTATGTCGATCACGCTGAGTGCCCTCGGCGCCACTGATGTTGGCTTGGTGCGGGAGCGAAACGAGGACGCCCTCGTGATCGCGGATCTCGCCCCAGCGCGCCCGGACGACGAGGCCCGCGAGGGGCTGAAAGCGCTCAGCTCGGACGAGCCCGGGTTCGATGAGGCAGAGCCAGAGACCGAAGAGCTGGAGCCCGGGGAGTCGGAGTTAGCGCCCGGGTCAGCGCCCGACGACTCAGCCCCCGACGAGTCAGCGTCCGACGACTCAGCGCTCGACGAGTCAGCGCTCGACGACTCAGCGCCCGACGACTCAGCGCCCGACGAGTCAGCGCCC
>PDPC01000060.1 GCA_002747355.1 Pseudomonadota bacterium
GCCGCATCGGAGGTGGTGAAATGGTGGACCCCATTTGCCGCCAAATCCCCGATGTACTCCCTGGCTCTCATCCCGTTACAGTTCTCCACGAAAACAACGTCTATATTTGCACTACCGGAGAATTGTCTCGCGGTGGCGTTACGATTCTCTTTCAAGATAAATAAAAACGTTCTTTTCGGCAAGAATCGTACTAACCCAGCACCCGCACACCGATCTCGGTGCCGGTCTTCGGTCCTGGCCCGCGCTCCTTCTGGCAGGCGAGCGCGATGGCCCAGAAGCGGTCGGCGTGGCCGCGCGATGTCCGCTCGGCGCCGAAGGCCACCTTGCCCGATGGCAGGACGCGGCGTTTGATCGAGTGGATCTGACTGACCATCTCCCGGTCGCGGGGCAGGACCGCGTCCCGGCGCTGGAGCAGGATCTTGAAGTCGGTGGCCCAGCGCTCCTTGGACTCGTTGCTGAAATGCCGCTCCTATCCACGGATAGCCTGGCCACGGGCAGCATCTCGAGCAGCCGGCGAAGGTCGGCCTCTTGCTCGGAGAACGGCACCTGGTCGTAGGAGCGCAGCAACCGACAGATGTGTCGGCCGTCCCGGTTCTCGAAGACCGCCAACTCGGAGCGGTCGCGGGTGCGGCCCACGTCGAAGCCGGCAACGATGCGCCCCTCTGGGATGGGCAGGTCGGTGAAGTCGTCGGCGAGCTGCAGATCGTCGCTGGTGCAGGGAAGGATCAGCTCGAAGCTATAGAAGCTGTAGCTCTCGTCCACGAAGCGGCAGCAGAACTCCTGCTCGAAATCCTCGAGCGGCAGCGATTCGAACTGTTCGATGATCCCCTGCTTGCCGAAGCGGGCCACCTGGTCCTCGGTGGACAGGTGCGGCGCCTCGTCGGCGGCGGCCTTCACGTCGCGGCAGAAGAAGCGGCACAGCCACCACGACACCTCCTGCCGGCTGTGGTGCGGGTACTTGCGCAGCTCCTCGGCGGCGATCTCCCAGAAGATGCCGCGTCGCCCTAGCGGTGTGGAACAGCCGGTGAGCTGGCCATGGGAACGAAGGATGAGCGCGGTCGATCCTGAGTAGACCTCACGGTCGTTGATGTAGTGAGCCAGCTCGTCGAGGAGCACGTCGCCCTTCTTGCCGCGCGGCGGCTTGGATGGCACCGAGATGATGCGCGACACCCGGCGACCCGAGCCGTTGGACTCGAACACCAACTCGGTCTTGGAGTCCACTATGAGCCGCTTCTGGTAGGCGGCAGGCATTTCGTCGAAGACCTGGCGAGCGACGAGCACCTTCTCTTTGGCATCGTCCTGGTTGAAGGAGACGAAGACCGAGGTGTGCCCGTCGCGCAGGTGGCAGCGGGCCAATGCCTCGAGGGCCGCGACAAAGCTGTAGCCCACCTGGCGGCTCTTGGTGACCCAGCGGAAGCGCGAGCGGTTGTTCAGGAAAGCGATCTGGTAGGGCTCCAGCTCGATGGGCTCGTCGTCATAACGACACAGGGCGCCGACGAACCCCGCCTCGGTACCGAGCCAGTTGGCGAGCTCGTCCTCGGTTCGTTTCACCACGGGCGATGTCATGACGACCTCGCTTGGAAGACCGCCATTTGCCTTGCCTTTCCGGCAATTGAACGCCTCCATGTGAGCGTGTCGAACGACCCTTGCAAGGAGCTGCCACGATGAACTACGCCGACGCCATTGCCCGCCCACCCAAGACGCTCACCGAGCAGGAGCAGCGGATGCTGCTCAAGACCAGCGGCGAGCACCGGGACGGATTCCGAGACCACGTCATCTTCAGCCTGGCGCTGGGGACCGGCCTTCGGGAGCATGAGATCCTCGCCCTGAACATGGGCGACGCCTTCGGCCCGGACGGCAAGGCGCGCCGTCGGATCGAGCTGATCGTCTTCAAGCGCAGCAGCGAAGACCCCGCCCACCAGGAGGTGGTCCTGCCCGACGGGGTGCGAGCCAAGCTCGACAAGCTGCGTGGTTGGAAACGGCGCGAAGGCCAGAGCCTGGAGCCCGATACTCCCATCTTCATCAGCCGCCGGGGCAAGCGCCTCTCCACCCGGCAGCTCAGACACCTGTTCCACGTTTGGCAGGAGCGCGCCGGGTTCGAGCGCCGGCTTTCGTTTCATAGCCTGCGCCACTCGGCGTGCAGCAATATCTACCGCCGGACCAAGGACATCCGCCTGACCCAGCGCTTCGCCCGCCACAAGTCGATCCTGACCACCAGCATCTACGCCCATCCGAGCGACGAGGATCTGGTGAGGTCGGTCCGAGATCTGCCCTGCTAAGTCGGTGGACGAATGCCGCCTCGCCGCCTTGGTGTGCGATGCATCCCACCTGGCTTTGTCGCTTATCGGTTGCTTGCCTCCAGCAAACGCCCTCTTCGCTTCGCGCCATGCGGGCGCCTCACACCCCAATCCCGACGGGGCCCCATCCGTCCACCTCCTGCCCCGCCGACCTACTTGCACTTCGAAAGTCACCACCTCGGCGCGTGTCCCTCGGCGAAAGCGCCCGGTCACTTCCCGCTCACACCTCCGCTCACTTTCCCGAAATTGGCGCTCTCGGAATGACCAGCTGGAACACAATCGGCGTGGGTGGTCGGCTCCGAAATTCGGACCGCCCCCCCCGTCCCTGGCATGGCCAGGGGCATGGCAACCGGGAACCTTGCTACCGCGCCCGTGCGCGCCTGAAATAGGAAAGCGGCGGTAGCTCTCGGCCGAATCGGCACGGATGCCGCTCGCCAAGCCCGCGTAACTCCGTGTCGCGCAAAGGGCGAACCGCCGCTTTCTGGTATTCCCGGCGGTAGCTAACGCGGCCAGCTGCCCGCTCATTCGTCGACCTGCTGATCATCCCGCTCGTCACCGCTGCCTTCCTCGTCGCGCGCCGTGGGCGCCACGTTCGCGCCCTGTCGCGCCGGATCGCCGGGCTCCGCGTCCTGGTCCCATTCCTCGGCGTCGGCGGCGCACAGGGCCACAGGGGGCGACGAGTGCGCGGTGTCCACCCTGGGCACCATGCCGGTCAGCGCCGAGTCATCGGTCACTTCTTCGGCGGCGGTCGGAGAGGCGGCGCTCGGGGGGTTGGAACCCTGCGGCTGTAAACCGGAAATCGGCACGGCAAGCATGTGGTCGTCCAGCTCGCCGCGCTCTGCGGTGGAGGACGTTTCGACCGTCTTGAGCATGCGGCGGTGCCTTGCCTGGATGTCCTCCAGCGACAACGCGGCGTGGATCTCTTGCCGCGAATCGGCGCCGCCCTGGATGAACTCCTTCAGGCGCACCATGGTGTTGAAGTCGGTGGGATTGTCGAAGCGCACCCGACCATCGGCCAGGGCCATCTCGAACCCTGCCAGGTAGGTATCGATGATGCGCAGCTCGTCGTCCTTGGACATGGCGATGGCCGTGGAGCGCAGGTCCACGAGCTTCTTATCGGTCTCGACGGCGATGCGGGCCTTGGCCTGCTCGCGACGCCACAAACAGTTGTGCTTCTTAGAATAGCGGGCGATCACGCTGTTGCAGACCTCGTAACGCCGGGCGAGATCGCGGTAGGACGGATAGTGAACCGTCGTGCTCTCACCGTCCTCGCAGGTCACTACCTCGCCGAAGACCAGGATGCGGTCCAGCTCTTCGTAGGGCACACGCGGCGGCTCACCCTTGGCGGGGCGACCGTTCTTGCGGCCCGAGTTTCCCTCTCGGTCGGTCATCGTCGTTCTCCTCAGACGGAACGACCACCCGCGCGGTCCAGCTCGTCCACCAGCTTGTGCAGCGGGCTATGGCCCGTGTCGGTGCCATTGGCGGGCACCTGCCTGAGGTGACGCCGGAACACGGTGCCGATGGCCTCGGCCGTGGCGGTACAGAGGTCGGGGTCCACCTCGTAAATCTGAAACAGGCCGATGAGGGAGAGCGCGGTCTCTCTGAATGCCTTGGCCATGGCGGCGCGCGGGTGCTCGTTGCTCATGATCGGAATGCCTCCTTCGGCTCGGTCTCTTGCCTGCACTGGCAAAGCAGGTCGCCTTCGCCACGGGGACAGCGAAGGTGATCGAGCAATGGACGGAGGCGCGCGACGGCCCGGCTGTGGCGACGTTTGATGCGTTGATACTCGCGGGAGCGGTCCTTCTTCTCCAGGTCGGGAGCGACGCGCTCGAGGTACTCGGGGATACGGCGACCGCAGATGGAGGTGGCGGTCACAAGGTCGAAGCACTCGCCATCGAGGATGTCCCCGCCGTGCTCCACCAACATCGACACCACGGTGGCAGCGTCTTTCGGGTTTCTCGGTCCCCGATGGCCGTTGGGTGCGGTCTCCGGCCAGTCCCGCGTGTCGGCTCGGTCCAGCTCCTCGGGGTCGGCAAGCAGCACCGCGTCCTGGAGACGTTGTTCCTGGCGCAGGGTGCGAAAGACACGACGCTGGGTCCGCTGGCGCAGGTGCATGGCAATGCGGTCGGGCTTCTCGTCCAGCGGGAAATCGGTGACCACTGACAGGAAGGTGGCGATCGCGATCTGGTCGAGGTCGCAGCGAGAAATGCTGTCCCCGTAGATGCGGTGCCGCAATCGGCTCAACATCGGGTAGTAGGCGAACAGCAGCACCGCCGGCCAGTACGATGTTTTGTTGGCCTGCAGCTCGGCGACGAGCGCACGGGTCAGTGCTTCCTTCTCGGTGTAGGCAGAACGTCGCTCATCGTCGAGCACGCCGAGCACCGAAGCGATGGTGCTGTGGTGTTCGAGCACCTCGTGTCGGTCGCGGGCTTCGGTGAACAGCCGAACGTGACGCTCGGAGAACACCTCGCCTCGCAGGGAGCGGATCATCTGACCGAAGGTGTTGCTCATCGATTGCGCCCCGTCCACCACTCGGAGACGAACTCGAGGAAGTCATCGAGCAGCAGGGTCACGATCTCCTCGGCATGGTCGTCTCGGACGATGGCGATGGGGATGCGTCCCTTGGGGGCGGCTTCGATGGCTTGGCGAAGCGCCGCTCGGATGTTGGGCTTCTTGCCTCGCTTCAGCTCGGGCCAGAAGACCGGACAGTCGAGGTCGGCTACCTCCTCACCGCTCCGAGATTGCAGGCCGCGTCGAATCTCAGCGTCGGGCATGGCATCCCGGAAGCGGTGGACCATGGCGCGCTCGAAGCGGGCTCCCTTTCTTCGTGAGGTGGCCCCGCTCATGTACGCCCCCGCTGACAGTGGCCACCGCACCGGCAGCCTTCCTCTTTCTTCACCAGGGCGGCGGCGCAGTAGTGGAGCGCATCGATCACCTCGGCGAGGGCTTCTTCTCGGTAGTCCCGGCCGTCGTCGACCTTCCAGGGGCCGTAGACGTCGCGTCCCTGTTCGATGCGGTCGAGCAACTTCTCCACGATGGCTCGCTCATCGGCCTGAAGCGCTTCGATACGTTCAGCGATGCTCATCCCGACACCTCCTTGGCCCAGAGGCGCGGTGAGTGGGACTTGGCCGCTACGTTCTCCAGCTCGGCCTTGAGCAGCCGGGAGCGAGCGCGGTCTTTGCCGGTATCCTTGACCAGTTTGTCCACGGCTTTCTTGTCGATAGCCGCGACCTTGGAGACCAGCTCATCGCGGGACAGGCCGGTGGTGTCTTCGAGCACCCGGAGCGTGGGCTCGAAGGGGTACTCCAGCTTGGTGGTGTTGAACATCTTGTAGCGCACCCCATCGACCAGCAGCTCGTCGTGGTCCTTGAGGTGCGTCTTGATGACGCCGTCCAGCTCGCTCTTGCGGCTGTAGAGGATCTTGGCCAGGCGAGCCACTTCCTCGCGCTCCTTGGCCACGGCCTCGATGTCCGTGGTGTCCTCGCAGATCATCTCGCGCTTGCCCTTGAGCGCCTCGGCGTAGGCCGGGCAGTGCTGGCGATGATCGCAGTAGATGCAGTTGGAGTTGATACGAGCGGGAAACTCGGTGACCTGCTCGGTCATGGCGCCCACGGTCTCGACGTAGGTCTGGGCAACCAGAAGCTGCTCCTCGGTTCGCTCGGTCCGCATCCGCACCCCGTGGCGCAGCATGTGGAAGGTGAGCTTCACCTTCTTGACCCAGGGCCACAGCATGCGAGCGGCGAGGTGGTAGAGGCTCATCTGGAGCGAGTGTTCCACCTCGTCGCGGGTGAAGAGCATCCGGTTGGTCTTGTAGTCGATGACCTCGACGGTCTCGTCGTCCACCCAGTCCACCCGGTCGATGAAACCGAGGACGGTGAAGCGACCTACGGGCAGCCGGAACTCCTTCTCGATGGCCAGCACGTTGCGGTGGTCCAGCTCGCCCTGGTCGCGGACGAAGTCGTCGATGATGTCGAGCCCTTCCTGGAACACCTCCATGCCGGTGAGCCCGGCTTTGGCCCAGCCCTCGCGGTAGAGCTCGATGGCCCGGTCCACCGAGAGGGGACCGGAGCGCTCGTTCTCCATGTGCTCGCGGACCAGCACCTCGAGCACGGCATGCAGTAGCTTGCCGAACTTGAGGGGTACGCCGGGCTCGGCGGTGCGTTTTTCGACATAGTGGAGCTTGAAGCTGGCCGGGCACTGCTCGAAGCGGCTCAGCCGGCTGTAGCTCAGGTGTTTGTTGACGAAGTTCGTCATCACTCGGCCTCCTTGTCGGGCTTTGGGGATTTCTCGAAGGACACGACCTTGGAGCCCGGAAACGCCTCCATCACTCGCGCGATGGTCGCCGTATGCTCCGGTGTGATCTCTTTGCGGTCGGCCCCGGTGTATTCGGGCACCAGCCACACCTCGCCGAAGACCTCCGACTCGAGGCAGACCTCGACACCCAGCTTCTTGAAGCCCTCGATGTCGTCGGTGGTCAGCCCGCGAAGGGGCTCTCGCTCCTCCGGGGTGTCATCGACAACGGGTGACGGTGAAGGCGTGGCGGCTGTAGGACGCTGCTGCGTGGGCGTGGTGCGTTTGGGTTTCTTGGGCTCGGGAACTGGGTTGCCGAAGAGGTCGGTGAAACCTTTGGGCTTGGGTGCGGGCTTGGCCTTCTTGTTGACTGCGCGCTGCTCGTCGACCTCCGCGGACTTCGCACAGCTCGCTGTACTCCGTCCACTCCGGTTCAGGCGAAGCCACTCGACGCACATGAACTCGTCGGGCCTGGCGCAGGAGCCTCCGTCCAGGTAATGGCGACAGCGCTTCTTGCCCAGGACCGCCTCGTAGTGCGGACAGCCGAAACCGGTGTCCCGCACTCCCTGGGTCTTGTTGCTGTCGTTCGTAGCCATCTACTCGGTTCCCTTCTGGTCGTCTCACCAGGGAAACGCGGGTGAAGACGCCGAACTGGGACAGCCGAGGTGGCGATTCTTGGAAGGGTGATGACCCGGTGTCGGAGCGCCGACTTGGACGACTTGCCGCCGACATAAGTCGGCGCATCAAAAAGCTGCAATTCCAATGCATTATGAGCGACCGCCGACTTGGACGACTTCTGGCCATCCCCCGCACGCGAGAAATCATTTTTTCGGAGAGAGGAGATGGAGTGGGTTCTTTTTTGTCTGCACACGCGTAAAAAGGGGCCTGCAAGTCGTCGAAGTCGGCGCTTTGGTGCAACACCGTGAAACGACTTGGATATCGCCCGCCGACATCAGGAATGCATGTCGGCGCGAAGTCGGCGAAGTCGTCGGGGTTGGGGAAGCCGATCTATTCCCAGGGATCGATTTCGTCCTGGACCGGCTCGGTGGAGTCGGCCTCGTCGTCCGAGGCATGCTCGAGGGCGTACTGGCGGCTGCGATGCCGGGTCCGATCAGCTACGAGACGGAGCTCGCCGAACATGCGGTCTCGGGCTCCGAGCAGGGCCTTGCCGAGGCGACTCTGCTGGGAGCGATCATTGCCGTCGCCTCGAACGGTGAGCATCAACCCTTCGTTCTCGCACAGCTCGTTGATTTCGCTGACCCGCTTGGGCTCGCTGCCAAACTCGGCCCACCATGCCTGGGTGAGCTCCCGCCACATCTCTCCCTCGGAGTCAGCGTCGGCGTACATCTGCTCCAGATTGGCCAGGAAGCCGGGCACCCCGATCACCTCGAGGATGCCACCCATGACCGCGGCCCAATCCTCGAAGGAACCGAGTCGCTCGCTGCAGCGGGGTTTGCCCGCCGCGATCCATGCCTGGATGAGCACCAACGCGGCGTGGACCAGCTCGCTCCGGTGCTCATGAGCCCACAGGCTGATCGGGTCGTGCTTGAATCCGGTGCGCTGCCAGGCTCGGTCGCGCTTGGGATCGATGCGGATGCGGATGGAGCGCCGGGTCAGCTCGGCCGACAGGCGCGGGTTGTTCCCGGTGAGCATCCACATGGCCAGGTTGGGCAGGACGATGATCTCGGTTTTGCCCAGGATGCGGTTGCGCCAGGTTGGCGCGGTGAGCGCTGCCGCCAGCGCCTGGCTGCTGAGCACCCGACGCTCGTTGGCGTTGTCGAGCACGATGATGGGGCAGCCCTTGAGCAGCTCGGCGGTCAGGGTCTTGCGGATCTCCTCTTCCTGCCCAGGCAGCGTGCTGATGTCGCTACCCTTTCCCGTGCAGACGATGCTGGTCAGATGACAAAGGAGGCTCTTACCCGAGCCGATACTTGGGGATTCGACCACATGCAACGGCGTGTTGCCGTGGACCATGCGGCGGGCAAAGGGCAGCAGCACCGCCGCCAGCATGTGAGCCCGGTCGGAATCGGTGGCGAAAGGGAAGTCCACGAACAGGTCGTCGACGAAGAGCGAACGCGCTCGGGCCACATCCTCTGCGGTGGGTGCCTCGGAGACTTCGTCCAGCACCAAGTCCGAATCGGACTGCAGCCAGAGGTGCTCTTCGGCGTGCAGCCCCGGAGCCACGATCAGCTCGCCGCCGGAACCGAATACCGGAGTTGTGATCACCGAGTCCACCCTCGGAAAACCGGTAGGTGGGAAAGTCACCAGGTCGCGAGACACGTCCTTGGGCGGAAAGGTCGGATGGAAGGCGCCCTCCTCGTCGACGGTGACCCAGTCGGCGTCTCTCGCCAGCAGGCCGAACATGGCGGTCTCGCCCCACTGGGCCAGCTCGACGGCTGCTTCATCGTCGGTCTTCAGGCGAACCACCGCACCGCCCCGGCGAAATAGCAACGGCGGGTCGTCTCCTCCTGGTGGCTCGTTGGCGCCGGCTTCTACCCGCGTCGTGTTGGCGGCCACGGCTACCTCTCGCGCCTCCTCGATGATGCTGCGAAGCTGCCGGCCATTGACCCGCACCACGGGGGTCTCGTTTTCCTCGACGCGTCGGGCCGCTGCCTTTCGTCGCTGGTCAGCTTCCACCCCCTTGAGGGTGTTGGTCAGGGCCCGGCGCCGGATGCCGAAGCGTTTGACGATGGCGTCGAGGTAAGCGTCGCGCTCGATGTCTCCGGAGGCGCTCACCGCCTCCAGCACGGGAGCCAGCAACGGCTCGAGGTCGGCCACCGGGGTCTCCTTGGGGATGGCTTCGACCAGGTGCTCCACGTAGCGCTTGGCCTGGTCCAGCACCTCTCCGAAGGCGTCGGGCGGGTTGGCCTTGAGGAACTCGTTGACGTCGATCTTGTCGAGCCCCTCGGGCCTGGGCAGCACGGCGATACGCACGTCGCGTCCGGCGACATGCAGAGCCGATGCGGTCTCCAGTGCCCCGGCCGCGCCCGCGCCGCTCTCCTCGGCGTCGTTGCAGATCACCACCCGGGCCGCCGCGCGGGTCAGCTTGAGCAGCTTCGCTGTGTCTTGCTTTCGGAACCGGGTAGTCACCGGTGAGATACAGGGGATGCCCGCCTGCCTGGCAGAGATGGCGTCGGTGATGCCCTCGGTGATCAGAATCTGTTCGGCGCCGCGCACCGCGTCTTCGCCGAAGAAGGTGTCGTTGCGGACGGTGGTCGAAACGTAGCTGTGGCGATCCGAGTGGGTGAGGAGCTTCTTGTACTTGGACTTCTCCCATGCCTCGTCGCCGGTGTACTTGGTCGAGCGAGCGATGAAGTACGCGACCTGGCCTCCCTTCCAGTAGGGAAAGACCAGCCGGTCGCGGAAAAAGTCCTCCACCCGGCCGCCCTTGATGACAACGAAGAGCCCGGTCTTGAGCGCCAGCTCGCGGCTGACCTTCAGCTCCTCGCGAAAGTGCTCGAAGAGGTGACCATCGGCAAAGCCGAGCATCAGCCCATCGACGGTCTCGTCCGTGAATCCGTAATGGTCTCGATACAGCTCCTCGCGCACCTTGCTGGGCAGAACACCGTGGTAGTAAGCGGCGGCCTTGGTGAGCATCCGCTCCACCTCGCGTCGCTCCACCAGCAGGGCCAGCTCCTTCTGGAAGGCCTCCTCGTCTTGGTCTGGACGGCGGATGCCCTTGCGTTCAGCGAGGGAAAAGACCGCCTCCTTGAACCCCACGCCGTCGCGTTGCTGCACGTAGGAGAAGACATCGCCCCCCTGGCCGTCGCCCCCGGCGAAGTCGTACCAGCGCTGATCCTTGGGCCAGACGCAGAAGGACGGGTGCTGCTCGGATCGAAAGGGCGACAGGCCCTTGAGCACGTGGCCCGATCCCTTGAGCTGCACGTCCTCGCCGATCACCTCCACCAGGTCGACGGCCGCGCGCACCTCCTCGACGAACTCTCGAAAACCGGAGCTTCCTCTCATCCGGCCCCCCGCCGCTGAATGCCCGCGGCCAGGCGTTTGTAGAGCCGGTTACGCTCCCGAAACTGCCGCAGCAGCGGAGCAACGGATGCATCGACGATGTCGAAGAGCACGGCCCCGCTCTTGCCGGGATGGGGGCGCATCAGCCGGCCCAGCCTCTGGGCGGTGCGTCCCTTGGTGCGGCTCGGAAAGGTCAGAATGACTCGGTCCAGACGAGGCACGTCGAGTCCCTCGTCTGCCAGGGTGGATGCAACCACCACCGGCAACTCCCCGCTGCGGAAGCGGTCGAGGATCTCCTTGCGCTTGGGCTTCTTCACCGCGCCGACCAGCACCTCTGCATCGGCGCCTCGCTCGCGGACCATCTTCGCCAGCCGTCGGCAGTGCGCCACCCGCCCGGAGAGGACGAGGATGGTGTGACCGTTTGTGGCTTCTCGCGTGGCCAGGTCGGCGATGAGATCATTGCGCACCTCGTCTGCCACCAGGGCATCCATGCAGGCGTGCATGTCGTCGGGACCGCCATAGTCGAAGTCGAAGCTCGTGTAGACCGGCCGAACCTCGGGTGCCTGCAGGTAGCCGTCGGCCACAAGCTCGGGGTAGCCAATCTCGAACAGACGATCTCCCAGGGTGAGGTCGAGCAAAGGTGACAGTCCGTCTTCCCTCTCGGGTGTAGCGGTCAGGCCGAAGCGGTAGCGCGCCGCGAGCGTCGAGAGAACCACCTGGAAGGTGCTGGCGGGAGCGTGGTGAGCCTCATCGACAATGACGCAGCCGAACCGATGGGACAGATCGGCGTGCTCCCGGCGCGACATGCGGACCAGGGTCTGCACGGTCGCTACGGTGATCGGCGCGAGCTGCTTGTCGCCATCGGAGATGACGCCGGCCTCGAAGCCGAGGAAGCGCTCGATGCTCCGATGCCACTGCTCTACCAAATCGTGGGTGTGGACGATGATCAGGGTCGGCTGTCCGATGCGGGCGATGGCGGCTGTCCCCGTGGCGGTCTTGCCCGCGCCGGGTGGCATCACCACCGAACCCTGGATGCCCTGAGCCATCGCATCGACAGCCCTGGCTTGATAGGGGCGCAGCTGGATCGTTGCTGTCACCTCGATGGGCGGGAGAACGCGTCTCTCGTCCTCGAATGTCAGCTCGACTCCAAGCTGCGTGGCCCTGCGGCGTAGCAGTCCGACAGCGCCGCGCGGGACCGCGGATCGACCGTCGCCGCCTTCCACCAGGCACTCGATGCGCTCGGGAGTGCCACCGGTGTAGCGGCCCATGCGACGCCTGGAGATGTGCTCGGGGTTGGGGAACGACAAATCGATCCGCAGCCGCTCGAGCAGCTTGGGCAGACACTCCCCGATCTCAAACCCGATAGTGCCGCCGACCCGCGCTCGCATCACGGCTCCTCGTCGAGGAAGCGCTGCACGCTCTCGATGCGCCGGCTCTTGAGCACTGACGGCAGGCTGCGGGTGAAGACCTTGCCGTAGGATTTTGCTACCAGGCGACGGTCGAGCACCACCACCACACCCCGGTCTGTGGCGCTGCGGATCAGGCGACCGAAGCCCTGCTTGAAGGCGATCACCGCGCGCGGCAGGCTGTAGTTGAAAAACCACCTCCGGTCGCGCTCGCTGATGGCGTCCAGCACAGGGTCGTCCGGCGAGGGAAACGGCAGCCGGTCGATGACCACGCAGGAGAGCGCTTCTCCCTGCACATCCACCCCGGCCCAGAACGACTCGGTGCCCAGCGCCACGGATTCGATGTCGCGCCGAAACTCATCAACCAACGCGGTGCGGGGACGGTCTCCTTGTCGCAGCACCCGGTGACCGTTGCAGCTCACCCGCTGGTGGGTCAGATCCAGGTTGCGGTACGAGGTGAACAGCCCCAACGTTCGCCCATCGGCCAGCTCGAGCACCTCGGCCACGGCATCGGCCACCGCATCCGGATAGTCGGGTGCGCCCGGGTTGGGCATGCCGTCCGGCACGACCAGGAGCGCCTGGCGCTCGAAGTCGAATGGCGACTCAACGGAGAGGGTTCTCGGGCTCGGCACCCCGACCTCGCCCGTGATGTGCTTGAACGAACCACCGGTGGTCAGGGTGGCCGAGGTGAGCACGGCGCTGTCGACGTGATCGAAGAACGCCCGCTCCAATAGCTCGGACACCTCGATGGGCTTGGAGCGCAACACGGCGCCGCCGCGACCATCTCCCTCGATGAAGACCACGCTGTCCGGGTCGGCCAAGGTCATGGCCGCTCGGATCTGGCTCGCCAGGGTGTCGCAGCGGGCCGCGACTCGTCGCAGCTCGGCGTTGGCATCCTCGTCGCCGGCATCCTGTGCGCCTTCATAGACGCGGGCCGCTTTGCTCAGCAGCTTGACGAGCCTGGACCACCGCACCACGTCGGGGCGCTTGAGCCGGCACTTGTAGCCGGGAGAGCGACGATGAGAGTCCAATCGTTCGAAGAAGCGCGTGGCCTCCTCGGTCAGCTCCTTGTGCTCCCGGTTCCTGCCCAGCTTCTTGAGCAGCCGCGCCGCCCAGCGCACGCCACCGGCTGTGATCCGCGCGCCGAAGAAGTCGCGGGCGATGTCCGCCGCCTTGTGCGCCTCGTCGAGGATCGCCACGTCGAAGCCAGGCAGCACCAGGTCTTGCCCGGTGGCTGCCCGGACCTGCAGGTGGGCGAAGAGAAGGTGGTAGTTGGCCACCACCACGTGCGCTTCCTCGGCAGCCGCCCGCGCCTTGAGGGCGAAGCACTCGTCGCGGAAGCGGCAGTCGCTGCCCTTGCAGTCATCGGAAGTGGTCGAGAAACGACGCCACAGCCGATACGGGGGCTGAAACGGCAGCTCGCTCACGTCCCCGGTCTCGGTCGTACCGGCCCACTCCGTGAGATCGGTCAGCATCGCCCCGTCGCCGGGGTTCTCCAGCAAGTCCAGGGTGCCCTCGGCCTCTTCCTGATAACGCCGGTCGAGGCAGAGGTAGTTGTTCTTACCCTTGAGCAGGGCAAAGCGGAAATCCCAGGGTAGGATGTCCGTGAGAAGGGGCAGATCCTTTTCGACGAGCTGTTCCTGCAGAGCGATGTTGGCGGTGGCAATGACCACGCGCTTCTTCTCGTTCACCGCGTGGTGCGTCGCCGGTACGCTGTATCCCAGGCTCTTGCCGACGCCTGTGGGCGCCTCGACCAGCAGGTGCTCGTCGTCCGCGAGGGCCGCGCCCACGGCCCGGGCCATCTCGATCTGCCCAGGCCGTGGGACGTAGCCATCGAAGTGGCGCGCAAGGATGCCCGTCGGTCCGAAGACCGCATCGATATACTCGGTCATGGCTCGACTCCACCGGTCCCGGAGGACTGCGTTGCCGATCCGTTCGCGCTGAAGAATCAGGCGAAGGGATCGATTTCCTCGGAATTCGCGTCGCCGGAGCCCTGGTCGGCTTCGAGCCGGTCGAGCAAAGCGCGCGCCTTCTTCAGGTCGCTGGTCTTCAGGTCGCGGACCTTCCCGATGCCCAGCTCGGACAGCCAGCCATCGAGCGCCGCCCGGGGCAGCGCCTTGAGCCGGGGCATGAGCTCGCCCGCGGTCTTGGCGTCGATGACCCCACCATCGTCCTTTTCGTAGGAGTCGAAGCGGTCGTTGTCCTTGCCGCCGCCCGAGAGCACTTGGGGCAGGTCGTGGAGGTTGGCCGCGTCGATCTTCGCCTGGACTTCCTTGTCGATCTGCTGTTCGGGCAGGATGGAGTAGCGGGTCTTGCTGTCCCCGGCCTGGCCGTGGCGCTCGATCTCGAAGCACCAATTCTGCAGACCGTACTTGTCGCGGACCTTGAGCAGGTCCTTGAACATCAAGACGCCAAACTCAATGATCTTCATGTCGTTCTCTTCCGGCACGAAGAAGTTCATGGCCACCCGCAGGGAGGGCTTCTTGCCCTCGCCGCAGAAGGAGCAGCCGTCGCCGGTGCACTCCTCGTAGCGCTCGCCGCTCCAGTGAACTTCACGGGCGTGGGGCTCACCGACAAAAGCGCCGATGATCTTGTCTCCTTGGTTGGCCAGCCTCACGAACAGCCCGCTGCCCGATCCGCTGTGCTTGTCTGCCATTCCTTCGGCGTGATCCCATGCGTTACTCATTGCTTGCCTCCTCTTTGAAATGCCTCCGCCGGTAGATGGCGAAGAGCTGGGTTCCGTCGGTGGCCGTTCCGGCCTCCTCGATGTGAAAGTCGCGTCCGGTCTCGATGACCTGGGGCATCTCCCAGCGCCGGTAGAGGCCGGGCAGACGCTCGAAGGCGTCGGGGTTGGTGGCCGGCGTGGGCCACGTAGTCGTGGTCATGGCTCGTCTCCTTCGGCCTCGGTGATCCGCAGCAGTCCGGCGATGGCCGGGTGCGGTGCCAGGGCTTGGCTGGAGGTGGTGGACCGTTGGTTCTGGCGGGCGCGTCGATAGACGCGCTCAAGCCCGGCGGCCACGCGGCGGATGGTCTCGTCGTCGGTTTTCTGGACCGCGAAGACGCCGCCCAGCACGAGCACCACCTCGCGGAAGAGCCGGGCCTGGTCGTCTCGATCTGGCGTTGGCTGTGGCATTCGGCCTTCCTCCTCGCCGGGCTCATTCCCGGTCTGTGGAGGAAACGCGGTCGCCAGCACCGGACTGGGACAGGTCCTCGTCGTCTTTTTGCAGGTGCTCGCGCAGCCGCTTGACCGCGCGCTGGTAGCGCTTGCGGGCGTTCTCGTGGTTCAGCCCGAACCGCTCGCCCACCACCCGGTGGTTCTCCCCGTAGACGACCGCGCCAATGACCAGGTCGGCGTCGTTGCCCACCACCTCGGCGAGCACTTCACGCAGCCGCACAACCTCCTCATCGGGCGTGAGTCCCGGCGGCAGTCCCAGGTCCGAGATGTCGGGACGGTGCTCGACGGCTGGGTCAGGTGCGAAGTCGTCGTCTTCGGGCAGCTCGCTCCTATTGGCGTCCTCGTTCCAGCCCCGCTGCCGCCACCAGCCGACGAGACGCTCGGTGTTGCGGATGAGCGTGGCCGCGACACGATTGATGGGACCGAGGTCGGCCCGGCCCACGGCGATGACAAAGCGGTCCCAGATCTCGGAGACCAGCTCGCCGGGATCGTCCAGGTGGTGCTTCAGGTTGCGGCGGTAGATGGCGTCGAGCCCAGGCCAAAGCCCGAGCCACAGAAGCGCCATGGCCAGGCCCATCTTTCCCTCGGCCTGGGCCCTCTCCACCAGGACGCCGTAGAGGTTGTCCTTGTGGTCGAGGTCGCCGCCCTTGGTGGTGAGGTAGTCGACCAGCGCGGCCGGGTGCTCAAAGGGCTCGAGATCGACCCGCCGCTGTCTTTCCTTGTTGAATGTCCGATACGCTTCCAGCGTGTCCGCTTGACGCGCGAGGCTCTCGTGGAGCGCCTGCCAAGTACGACGCATGACCGCCCGCCTTCCGGCCGGGCGTCGGGCGCCTCGTCATGGCCAAATCAGGGCGTCGGGCGCCTCTCGGTTACGATGTGAAAAAGCCGCTCAGCCCTGTCCCGGGGACATGGCCGGCGACTCCGTGTGCTCCTTCGATGGGCAACGAATCTCGTTGAGGGTCCGGCAGCCGCGGCACACGCTCGTGGCGGGGAAGCCGACGAGGTACTCGTGGCCGCGGGCGAACTTCAAGTGCAGGCGTCCGTCTCGAAGACTGCCGAGCTTTTTGCCGCAACTACTGCAGCGCCATTCCTTTTCCATGGGTCACCTCCGTGGGGTCGTTCCAGGTCACGGAGATCACTTTGGTGGGGCGCTCTGTATGCGGAGCGGACGCGGTCTGTATCAGCTCTGTATGGGGAGGTTTTCTAACGAAAAGGTCTACGAAGACGGCCGGAACAGCAGAGCGAAGGCAACACCAGGCGTTGGTTCGAACTCGTACACCGAGTGCCTGTCGACCAGTCGCGTCTTGAAGATCGCGTAGTCGTCCTTGGCACCCTGTTGGGGCACCTTCACGTCGATGTGTTGCCGAGCGCGCACGAGGGTTTGCTTGGGGTCATCGAACACCCCGTCGAAGCGAAGGTCTGTCGCGGGGTCGTAGTAGCCACGGTGTTCCGCACAGGCCCGGAGAAGCTGGAAGTACGATGCCAGGAGCTTGTCCTTCTTCTCGCGCTTGTTCTTCTTCGTCCTGGCCGACGTACGGCTGCGCTCGTCCGCGAAGATAAGGTACTTGCCGGCGGCCGCTACCAGCTCCCGATACTGCCGCTCATCCAGGTTGCGCCAGGACGGCTTGCCCTTGCCGTCGCAGACGAGCGCCTGTACCACCACCGAGGGTGCCGTCGTGGTCGTGCCCGGCCCGGTCTGCCCGATGCGGCCGAAGTACGTCAGTGGATCGACGAGTGCTGTGAGCTTGCCGTCATCGACTCCGATCACGTCATCCAGTTGCAGGAGGGGGATGCCCATCGACGACATCTGCCTGGCGACGTCGTCGGCGATGAATCGGTCGGTCGGCACGAGCACTGCGAAGGCGTCTCGTTCCTCTCTCGAACGGAGGGCGTCGAGCACCTCGGAGTAGCCCGAATCGGAGCAGCGCACCACCAGGAACACTGGTTGGCGGATGCCGGCTTCGGGGATGAAGGTGCCGACGTGGAACACCCCACGAAGCCCATCCAGCTCCTCGAAGCGCGACCGCACCTGCAGTGCCCTCGCCACGCTGTCGCATAGCGCCTTCGGTTCCACGCTCAGATGCTCGACGTCTTCTTGCTTCAGCACCAGGTCGTCGCACTCGCGGGGATCGTTGCCGCACACGGCGTGGTAGGTGCCGTCCGGCATCTCGAACACCTGTCGCGGGCACCCGTCACCGCCCGGGTGGGGGCACGGGTACGTGTCGGCCATCCGCTGGTAGGTGAGGAGCTTCGCCGTCTCGAGCTCGCCGACCAAATCGCGGCCGAGCAGATCTATAAGGTGTCGGCGCGGCCCGCCGAGCGGGAAGTTGGTCTCGATCAGCGCCAAGAACGGCTCCAGCGGGCTACTCATCGAGGTCGACCTTGAGCAGATCGTTGGCCGCCATGAACGCCTCGGCCACGGCGCCGTCGCGGTCCCGGTCCAGGATGGCGATGTTCGGCGGACGCAGCTCCAGCTTCCGGGGACGGCCGCCGTTCGAGTACTTGATCAGGAATGCCGCGCGCACGATGCGCCCCTCCTGCAGGTTGGGCTTGCCGTGCTTCGCGATGGCCTCGAAGAGGTTGTAGCCGCGAGAAGTCTGGGTGAAACGCTGGTCATCGTCGATGAGGATCCTCACCTCGCTGAGCCGCACGCTCTCCACGCCGGGTACCAGCTTGATGGCGGCCTTGCCGTTGCGCAGCGGCTCGAGGGTGTAGATGTCGCCTTCGGGGAAGTACTCGACGTCACCGAAGAGCACCTTGCCGAAGGTCCTTCGGTACAGCTCTTTCTCTGGGGCAGTCTGGGCGTTGATCTTCAGCACCCGCATCTGGTTGTCGAAGATCACCGAGTCGTGCTTCTGCGGCCGGTAGGCCACCCGCGACCGGTTCAACTGCTTGTCGATGGTGCCGTCGGTCTTGTAGGGGCGGCCGTGGGTGATCTGGAACCTGATCTCACCCTTTTCCTCGTAGACGTGGATCTCACAGGCGCGGCTGCGTTTCCTGGCCTCGAACTCGGGTGCCAGAGCGTTCTCCAAGTCCACGCGATGCGCCTTGGCCTTCTTCAGGCTTAGGGCCTTGCCATCCTTTGACTGGTACTCCTGGTAGTTCTTGATCTTCCGGTAGATGGTCTTCTGGTGGCAGAAGTGGACCAGGTGCGCGTGGTCGCGGAACACGGCGATGGCGAACTCGCCGGGGTTGAGATCCTCGTAGACCCCGTTGAGCTTGATGCCCATCCGGTCGGCCTCCTCGAGGATGCGGTCATGGCCCGACTCGTCGGAGAGGTCGTCGAGCTCGTAGAGCGTCTCCAGCAGCGCCGGCGGCATGTCCTCGTCGGCCTGAGTGAACGCGGCCAGCAGCTTGCGGTCGCAGCCGTCGTCGTTGGTGAGCCGAACGACGTTGAGCCCCTGGCGGGTGAAGTAGTCCTTGTGGTCGGCAAGCAGCGGCCCGAGGAACCGCGGCTTGTCGACGGACTGAATGAACCCAAGATCACTGAAGTTACGGAATTGAAGTCGTGGCATATCGAACCTCCTTGCTGGTCAGCCACCTCTGAACGGCACGGAGGACGAGACCACCTCGGCACTCCCCACCTCGATACAGATGCCCCTCCCGGCGGGAGGAGCGGGTTAACGTGGTCTCGGGACAGCGAAAACACGCAGTGTCCCCTAAACGGTAAACACTTGCCTAAAAAAAGAGGGCTCCAACCGGAGCCCCGGATCATTAGAACAACCTGCCAGCGGCATCCTTCGCGTCCTCGACGAGCTTGAGGTCCAGCAGCCGGTAGCACATGGCCTGGTTGGAGACATTGTTGAACCCGCCCTGGTCCTTCACCTGATCGGCGAGGGCGCGCAGCCGCGAATCGAGGGTGCCCGCCTTGCGGCTGTCGTTCAGACCATCCCAGGCCGGGATGTCATCGCCGCACACCACCTTGGCGGCCTCGCGCACGGTGCTGGCGGGCATCAATATCCGGGCGGCGAACTGATCGGCCTGGTACTCGGCGGGCTGCTTCTTTGCCTGGGTCCGGCAGACCAGGCCCGGCTTGGGCTCATCGCCGACCTTGCCCGCGAACAGCGGCAGCGTGACCTTCTCCATCTCGATGATCGGGCGGTGCAGCTGCCAGTGGCCGATCTCGTGGGCGACGGTGAAGGCGAAGCGCCCATCGTTCCCCTCGAGCGAGCCGTCGATGCAGACCCGGCCGTCGTCGAACCACGTCGCCCCGAGCACGTCGGTGATACCGAGCACCTCCTTGAGATCGGTCACCTCGAAGTTCAGGTCGAGGTAACCCTCGACGATTTCGTCCACGTCGATGGGCGGCTTGAGATCCTCTTCCTTCCACCGGGTGTACTTGGCCAGAAGCTCCCGGGCAGCGCTCTCTATCTGCGCCGGGGCGAGGAACGGCACCTTGATCGCCTGCAGCTGCATCAGCCGTTCTCCTTCTTCGCTTTCTCGAGCAGTTCCATCAGCTTCTCGGACGAGACGTTGCTCTCCTGGGCCCGGCGCATGAACTCGGGCATGCCGGGGTCGGCCTTCATGTAGTCCTTGACGCTGGTCGGGATCCGTCCCGCCAGCTGCATCAGCTCATCGAAGTCATCGCCGAGGACATCCGCGAGCTTGCGGATGGTCTCCTCGCTCGGGGTCGCCGGCTCCTTCTCTGTTTCCACGCGGGAGAGGAAGGTCGCGGAGATGCCGGCCTTGGTCGCCGTCTGGCGTAGGCCCAGCTTCCGCTCCTTTCTAACCCGCCGGATTCTTTGTCCGAAGGTCTCTGCCATGATGTGGGTCACCTCCGCATCGTGAAACGCAACCATCAACTAAACACAAAACACCATGCGCTGTCAAGGTTGGTCTTGACCTCATGGACCGGTTTGGACTACTTTACCCTGAAGTTACCCCGACTCATGAGAGGTATGCGACGTGGACTCTCCATCCATGACGGTTCGAGAAGTGGCCAACTATCTGAATGTAGACGACAAAACCGTCTACCGACTCGCGCAGAAGGGGGATCTGCCCGGCTTCAAGGTCGCCGGCACCTGGCGCTTCAAGCGCGAGGACATCGATCAGTGGATCGAGGACCAGAAGAAAGCAGCCGGCCAGCGCACGGGGAATGACCAATGACGATGTCGCTGAAAGAAGGCGCGCAGCACTTGCTGCAAGAAGCAGGCGAGCCCCTTCACTACCAGGAGCTGACCAAGCGTCTGCTCGACAAGGGACTCGTGGAATCCCAGTCCAAGACCCCAGCCGCGTCGCTCAACGCTGTGCTCGCTGTGGACATCAAGCGCAAGGGGAAGGACAGCGCCTTTGTCAGGGTCTCCCCCGGCGTTTTCGGGTTGCGCGCGCAGGGAGCGCCTGAGCAGTCAGTGGAAGAAACCACCGAGGATCCAGAGCGGCGAGTACGGATCCCCCATTTCCCTCCGTACTCCGAGGTCCGGCTGGTGCTGCCAGTCTGGAGCGGAATGCAACGCTCGGCGGTGACGGGGCTCCGGTCCACCATCGCAATGCTGCGTGGAACGCCGCAGGAACCGGTGGATTGGTCGTCTCCGGATGACTGGATACCAGAGCGATTGTCCGGCAGTGATCGGGAAACTGCGCTCGCGGTCTGGACGGGGACGAGCAAGCAGGTCAATCCGCGACATGTCTACGGGCATTGGCTACTCGCCACCCACTACAGCCTTCTGGCGGATGATGACGGTGGAGCGCTTCAGCTCACAGAGCGTGGCAAAGATTTCTTGGAATCACCCGGAGGGAAGACCGAGGCCGCTCTCGACCAAGCAGAGGGGCTCCAGAAGCTCCTTGCCCTAGTTGGCGACGTTGGTCCCGCGAGCTTTGGCGAGCTCGTTGAGGGTTGGGGTGAATACCTCTCGCGCCGTTCAAAATTCGGGACGGACAGCACCATCAAGGACACGCTGCGTCGTCGCTTGCGCAATCTACTCGACCGCAAGCTCCTGGATCGATCTAGCACCCAATACAGCATCTCCGATGTCGGCCTCGCGTATCTCGGCCAAACAGGTGACGAGGACGCTCCCGGCGGTGAAGAAGACCAAGAGATCCGCAAACTGGTGCGGCATCAGGAGTCGTCGGTGCGCGAGAGCATCCGTGACATCCTCGCCGACCTCGACCCCTTTGCGTTCGAGCATCTGGTCAAGCGGCTCCTCGAGGAGATGACTTACGACAACGTCGAGGTCACGAGCCGCTCTGGTGACGGTGGCATTGATGTCGTCGCTGACATCGAGCTCGGCATCACCTCGGTCCGCGAGGTCGTCCAGGCGAAGCGGCACAAGCGAACCATTCAGCGCAAAGACCTCGATGCCCTCAGGGGCTCGCTCCACCGCTTCGGCGCTGTTCGGGGCACGATCATCGCCACATCGAAATACTCCAAGGGTACTCGCGATGCCGCCTTCGAACCGGGCGCGGCCCCTATCACACTCATTGACGGCGAGAAGCTGATCGATCTGCTGATCACCCACGGCATCGGCGTCCGCAAGAAGACGCTCGAAGTCCTCGATCTCAACGCTTCGGCATTTGCGGAGGTGGAGGAATCGCTGAGCGAAAACGGGGGAGACCAATGACCAAGCTCACTCTGGGACAACTCTCCGCCTGCGACGACCTGTGCGGCAACATGGATGCGTCGAAGTACAAGGAATACATCTTCGGCATGCTCTTTCTGAAGAGGCTCTCCGACCTCTTCGACCAGGAGCATGAGCAGCTCGCCAAGGAGCTCAAAGCCAAAGGCATGGCCGACAAGGTCATCGCCAAGCAGCTCGACAACCCAGACAAGTTCACCTTCTACGTCCCCGAGGAAGCACGCTGGTAGCCACCGCGCCATTGCGAATATCGAATAGCCCTGTTCGTACTCTTTTTCTTCGGTGCTAAGATCCAACGCGATGTCGCGGTTGAAATTGATCCGCACCATACGATCAGGAGCTACGGACAACACCGCATCTTCGCGGTCAATTTCCGGGTCCAAACAAGCCGCGGTGTTCAGATAGTAGAACCGGTCGATCTTCTTGCCTTTTTCCGTGCGGGTCGGCACGGGCTTACCGCTGCGCAGAGCCAGATAGAGGGACGTCATTCGCTACTGGCCATCGAGGATGAGCTGCTGGGGCTTCGTGCCGTTCTCGGGTGCGCCCTCCACCGCGCGTGGCTTGAAGCGCACCCCTTCACCGCCGGTCTCCAACAGCATGACCGATCCGATCGGGAACGACTTGGACACGCTGGCGATCAGCGAGCGAATGTGGTTGTCGTCCCAGACCCATCCACGCTGGAAGTCAGGGAGCTGCAATTCCCCGGCGTGGACCTGCTCGAGGAGCTTGCTGAGGTCGGGCTCTGCGGTTCTGAAGGTGCTGCCTGATGTCGTCATCTTGCTTTCGCCGCCCCTGCGCGGATCGCCAGTCTCCCGCAGCGCTTCAGGACGGCATCTCCTCTCATGAGCCCCCACCACCCTCCGAAGATGGTTGAGCTTTGGTAAATTTTGGAATATCGTACACGAACCTGAACGAAATTGCCAAGAGGATCATGAGCACATGAGCGAAGACATCCTGACAATTCGGGAAGTAGCCGAGTACCTCAAGGTCACCGAGAAGACCGTCTATGGGCTCGCGCAGAAGGGAAAGATCCCTGGTTTCAAGGTCGGAGGCCAGTGGAGATTCAAACGCGAGGACATCGACCAGTGGATTGAGGACGGCAAGGAAGCAGCAACTGGCAGGCAGGGAGACGAGGCATGAGGCTCCCGCCAACGAAGCGGAAAACAACATGATTCGCCTTGAAGACATAGCTGCCGGAATGAGCATCGAGGGCGTCGAGCCCGACCGCATTGTGACGGTCTCGGCAGTGGTCCCGATCAGCGATGACTCGCGCCAGGTCTTCTACAAGCTGCCCGATGGCACGTTGCGCGAGCGTTTGATCACCCGCGGCAACGAGGCCGACATCTCTGTCGCCACTACGGCCCGCCCCTGGGCCTTTGACGGCGACGGAGAAGCGTTCCAGCTTGCTGCCGAAGCCAAGCGTATCGACCTTGCTTTTCTCTTCGACCCGATGATGGCGGTTCACACGTCGAACGTGGAGCCACTACCCCACCAGATCACCGCCGTCTACGAATCGATGCTGCCCCGACAGCCCCTGCGCTACGTACTCGCCGACGATCCCGGCGCTGGCAAGACCATCATGGCCGGGCTCTACATCCGCGAGCTGATCATACGGGCCGACGCGAACCGCGTGCTCGTGGTCGCGCCCGGCAGCCTGGTGGAGCAGTGGCGTGACGAGCTGTTCGAGAAGTTCGGGCTCGAGTTCAGGGTGTTCTCCAGAGACTTGGAGGCGAGCACACCGAGCGGCAACCCGTTTGATGATATCGATCACCTCATTGTCCGCCTCGATCAGCTCTCCCGTGATGAGAATTTGCAGGACAAGGCGTGCGCCATCCCCTGGGACCTGGTCATCTTCGATGAGGCACACAAGCTCTCGGCGCACTTCTACGGCACCAAGATCAACCGAACCAAGCGATTCACCCTTGCCGAGCGTTTAGGCACAGCAACGCGGCACCTGCTGCTGATGACGGCCACGCCGCACAACGGCAAGGAGGAGGACTTTCAGCTCTTCCTCTCGCTGCTCGACGCCGACCGCTTCTACGGCAAGTTCCGCGATGGGGTTCACAAAGTGGACGCCTCGGACCTGATGCGCCGAATGGTCAAGGAGGAACTGCTCCGCTTCGATGGTCGCCCGCTGTTCCCGGAACGTCGGGCCTACACGGTCAACTACGAGTTATCTGACCAGGAAGCCGATCTCTACGAGCGCGTCACCAACTACGTGAAGACCGAGATGGGCAAAGCGGACGAGCTCGACGGCCAACGTCGTGGCTCGGTTGGCTTCGCCCTAACGACGTTGCAGCGTCGTCTTGCGTCGAGTCCCGAGGCTATCTTCCAGTCCCTAAAGCGTCGCCGCGAACGTCTCGAGCAGCGGTTGCGCGATTTGAAGCTCGGCAAAAGTGTACCGAGCCCTGCGGAAGTGCTGTGGGACGAGATTCCCGAAGACGATGACGACCTGGATGCGTTGGAACAGGAGACTCTCGAAGAACGCCTCGTCGACGAGGCCTCGGCCTCCAAAACCATCGGTGAGCTTGAAGGCGAGATCCTCGTGTTGCAGGCTTTGCAGCAGCGCGCGCTCGCCGTCGTGAACTCGGGGCAGGACAAGAAATGGGATGAGCTCTCCCGCATCTTGCAGGACGATCCGCACATGCGTGGCCCCGATGGTCGCATGCGGAAGATGATCATCTTCTCCGAGCACCGCGACACATTGAATTACCTGAACGCGAAGATCGCGGGAGTGCTCGGCAACCCCGATGCCATCGTCACCATCCACGGCAGCGTTCACCGCGACGAGCGACGCAAGATCCAGGAGATGTTCCGAGCAGATCCTGAGGTCAGGATTCTCGTGGCGACCGACGCGGCAGGCGAAGGCGTCAACCTGCAGACCGCCAACCTCATGGTGAACTACGATCTGCCGTGGAACCCCAACCGACTGGAGCAGCGCTTCGGTCGCATCCACCGCATCGGGCAGGTAGAGGTCTGCCATCTGTGGAACCTCGTGGCCAAGGAGACCCGCGAGGGTGATGTGTACTTCCGCTTGCTGGAGAAACTGCGTGTCGAGAGCGAGGCACTCAAAGGGCGGGTGTTCGATATCCTCGGCGAGGTCTTCGACGGGACCAGCCTTCGCGAGCTTCTGCTCGAT